>CAZSUO010000029.1:7272-18291 GCA_964610065.1 uncultured Coriobacteriaceae bacterium
CCTTTGATCATGATGCTCTCCCGTCACGCGACTCACCGATGGGTTCCAGTATCTTGTCGATGTTCACGACACCGATGAGCAGGCCCTCCACGTACACGGATCCCGCCATGTACTCGGCCTGCGCCTTGTCCAGCGTAGAAAGCGGCGGCTCGATCGCCCCGTGAGCGACGTCGATGATGTCGCCGATCTCATCCACCACGAGCGCCGATACGCACTCGTCGTTGGCCACGATGATGGCCGAGGGCAGCTGCCCGTCGATATCGAGCTCCGAGCGGCTCGGTACCCTGATGAGCGTGGCCAGATCGGTGACCGACACTATCTCGCCACGGACGTTGATCACGCCGAGCACGGAGTCGGGCACCCGTGGGATGCGGGTGACCGCGTACTCATTGTGGATCTCGCGCACTCCCGAGATCGGCACCGCATACCACTCGAGGCCGAGGCGGAACTTGAGCAGCCCGGCGGACTCGCCGGAGGCCTCGTCCACCGGCGCCTGCGCCAGCGAGGCGGCGCGCTGCCGAAGGATCTCGTTGGCGCGAGCCGACATGAGGGCGTTAGCCGCGGTCAATTCATGCACGCTCACTGCGTCGCCACCTCCTGCGCCTCGGCCAGGACGAGCGCCGCCGCAGGTACCAGCCTATCGACATCGAGCAGCATGAGCACACCTTGCTCGAGCCTCACGGTGCCGAGCAGTTTGTCGGCGAGTGCGTAGACACCCGAGGGCGGCTGGATGCTCTGGGGCGGAAGATCGACGACATCCTCCACGCTGTCCACGATCAGACACACGCGGTGCGACGCGGCCGTGCAAAAGACCATCGGCGTCTCGAGCGTGTACGGCACCTCCTCCAGGCCCACCAGGGCGCGGAGATCGAGTACCGGGATCACGGCGCCACGCAGCTCGATGAGCCCGACCAGCGCCGGGTCATCGTCGGGCAGCGGCAACAGCTCCGCCAGTTGCTGGATCTCGTCGACCCGGTCGATCGGGAGTCCGTAGAGCTGCCCCGCGAGTCTGAACGACACGGCGCGCTCGATCTCGCCGATCGACGGATCGACGGCACCTGGAGCCGCCGCGTTCTCCACGGCCTCATCGTCGGGCTGGACCGCCTGATCTGCTTCCTGTTCCATCTGTTTCTTGCGGGACACGCGAGACTCCTTCACCCGGTGAAGCGCAGGACCCTGTTCAGTTCCTCGGCACTGACCTCGCCGTTCTTGACCCTCAGCAGCCCCGCCGACGCGAGTGGCCGCATGCCGGCTGCAACCGCCGCCGCTGTGATGTCGGCGACACCAGCCGCTTTACCCACCGCAGCGCGGACGGGTTCGGTGAACGGGAGCACCTCGTGGATCGCCGTGGCGCCACGGAAGCCGGTCTTGCCGCAGTTGGGGCACCCAGACCCGGCCTTGTCCCGAAGCCCCGCAGGCGCACTGGGGATCCGCGCGGCCAACGCGCCGTCGGTCTCCATCGAGCAGTTGGGGCAGTTCATGCGAACCAGCCGCTGCCCCACGGCAAGCGTGAGCGCGGCCGCGAGACTGTGCGGCTCGGCGCCCAACTCGAGCATCCGCCACACGCCGGAGGCGATGTCGGCAGCCGCGAAGGTCGCGACCACGAGCTTGCCCATGCCCGCGGCCTCCACGGCGAGGTGGACGTCCTCCACACTCCGCAGCCCATCAACGGCGATCACGTCGGTGTCCTGACGCATGCCGGCGGCGATATAGGCCGCCGAGGACACGCCGCCGGGCTCGATCATCACCTGCGCGACCGCGGGGATCTCGTGCTCGATCGACTGCTCCACGGAGTACACGGTCTTGCCGGCGCCCGCCGCGTGGGCGAGCAGCGCGTAGTATGTGGCGCTCGCCCCGCCCGCCACCGGCGCGCACACGAGTAGGATCCCCCTGCCCCGCTCGACCATCGCACGCAACGCGCGGGCCTCGGCCTCGGACACACCGAGCTCCTCGAGGCCACGGGGGTGCGGCTTGAACGCCGCGAGTGAGACCACCAGGCGCTGTCCCGCGATCGTTGGCACCACCGAGACCGTGAGCACGAGGTCCTTGTCGGCGATGTGCGTTCGAACCCTGCCAAGCGCCGGCCGAGTGGCCGGTACGCCGCCAAGGTGAGCATACTGCTTGAACCCATCGACGAGCCCGCTCTGGAGAGACAGCGGCGCCGAGGCGATCTTCTCGAGACCGCCCTTCACCCGGTAGACGAGGAAGAAGTCGTCCTTGTACGGAAGCAGGTGGATACGGCTCGCACCCCTTGCTACTGCGTGATCGAGGATGTCCGCCACCAGCACGGCGACCTTGCGTGTGTCGGCAACCGCCAGGACATCAAGATCGATTGCGGCGGGACCGGCTTGCACAGTGGGCTCGGCCGCCATCTGCTCCATGGCCTCACTGATGGCCACTGCCGCCTCGGCGGGGGCCGCCTCGGCCACCGGGACCACGGGTACCGCGGGCGTTTGGTCGAGCGGCTCCTCGAAGAAGTCCGACGCCTCCACCACTTCCGCGTCCACCGCCGCTTCGGTGGCGACGGCGGGCGTGGGCACGCTGGTGCCCGCCGCTCCGGCGCCTCGATCCGCATAGTACTGTCCGAGGGCGTTATCGACTGACGCGGGGTCCGCGAGGACGACCTCGACCTCCAGACCGATGCGCTCGGCCACGGTGTCGAGGGCGAAGACGTCCATCGGGTCACCGACCGCGACGGTGAGCATACCCTCGATCTCGAAGAGCGGTAGCACCCGGAATTCGTGTGCCACAGCGGCGGGCACCAGCGCGATCGCGTCGTCCTCGGGCGCGTAGCTCGCCAGGTCGACCTGCGGCACACCCATCTCGTGCTCGAGGACGGACATCACGTCGAACGGACTCACGTAGGCTCGCTCGGTCAAGACCGCGCCCTCGTGCGTGCCCGACGACCGCGCGGCGTCAACCACGCCGCTGGCTTGTTCGGCTGTCATCAGCCCGGCCTCGACCAGACCGTCGAGGACCCGGCGGGAGATCCCTGTTGCCGGCGACATCCGCCCGCCCCTAACCCTGTACCTTGGAAAGCTCTTCAGCGACCGCGGCCAGCAACGTGTCAGGCTCGACGGGCTTCGTGAGGTACTGGTTGGCGCCCGTACGGATGCCGGTGGCCATCGCCTGCTCCTCGGTCTTAGCGGTGAGCATGATGATCGGTATCTGCTTGTAGTTCTGATCGAACTTCAGGAGCCGACAGACACGATAGCCATCGAGCTTGGGGAGCATCACATCGAGCAGAATGAGGTCGGGCTTCTCGGCCCGGGCTGTCTCGAGCGCCTCGGCGCCGTCAGATGCGGTGATCACGTCGTACCCGCCCGCAAGAAGTATCGCCTTGATCATCTCGAGGATGGTAGGGCTGTCATCGACCGCGAGGATCCGCGCGCCTGCCATACGAGTCTCCCTCCCGATTGCCCGCGGAACGCGCCAGGGCATCCGACGCGTCGCCGCATCCGGTCTCACTATCCCTTGCCGGCCGCTTTCCGACACTCTATCAGACTACGTTCACACGTCCTGATCAGCAGGTCCGCCTGGAACCCGCCTGAGAACTCGGTCCAGTCTCCCTCGGGACTCTTCCTGAGGGCGCGCAAAGCGTTCTCGTACTCCTTGGCCGCCGAGTCGAACTGGCGCTGCGCCTTGTAGATGTTCGCGAGATTGAGGTGCGCAAGCGCGAAGTCAGCGTCGATGTACACGGTCTTCTTGAGCTCGCTGATGGCGCGTACGGTGTCGCCCTGCCGTTGATGGATGATGCCGAGGATGTATCGTGCGACCGGCAACAACGGGTTGATCGACAGCGCCCGATCGCATGCGGCGAGAGCCTCATCGTAGTCACCGGTATCGGCGTGCACGTACGCGAGCAGCAGATGCGCGTCGGCGTTGTTCGGGTCGAGCTCGAGCACCCGCTTGGCCTCGCCCGCCACCTGGTCGGGGTGTCCTTCGCGCAGATCGGTGCGCGCCCGCTCCAGTATCGCCGCCGCGTCGGCGGGCGACGCGGCCGAGGCAGACGGCCGCGGGGTCGCCGCGGTCGTGGAGCTCCCTGTAGTCACGCCTGCGGCGCGCGCACGGGTCCGTGCGGCAGACGGCGGTGCCACGGGCGCCGCCTGCTGAGCGGCCGCCGCACGCAGGCGTTCCCTGCGCGTGTCACCGGCGCGCCCGACAGCCGGATGCTGCGGACGGCCCGGCGTGAACAACGCCTTGGCGGCGGGCTTGCGATACAAGAACACCCCGCCGATCTCGACCGCTTCGAAGTCATCACTGATCGAGGTGAGCGTCTCCGAGTGGCCGATGAACAGATAGCCACCGTCGTTGAGGCTGTCGTAGAAGTTGCGCACCACCCGGCGTGTGGACTCGATCCTGAAGTAGATCGTGACGTTCCGGCAGAAGATGACGTCCCAGTTGCCCATCACCGACAGCGGATACGGCTCCTTGATCAGGTTCTGATAGCCGAAGTCGACCAGTGAGCGCACCCTGTCGTTCACGCGATAGTCCCCTGTGGGCGTGACGTCGAAGTGGCGGTCGATCACATCGGGAGCGACGTTGGTCATGGCCCGCCGTCCGTACACCCCTGCGCGAGCCCTGCCGAGCGCCTTGGTCGACACATCGGTGCCGAGCACCTGGGGATTCCAGCCGCTCGCCCCGAGCGCCATGTCGTTCAGGAGCATCGAGAGAGAGTACGGCTCCTCGCCCGTCGAGCACCCCGCGGACCACACGCGCAGGTCCCTGTTGCCCGCAGGCTTTGATGCCATGATCTCCGGCAACACCCGGTCTCTCAGGGCGTCGAACTGGGCGGGGAACCGGAAGAAGCTCGTCTCGTTGATCGTGACGAGGTTCAGCAGCTCGTTGAACTCCCGGTCGTCACGCTCCAGCGCGCTGTAGTACTCGCCGAAGGAGTTGTATCCGAGCCGTGTGGCGCGCGTGACCAGCGATATGCGTAGCGAATCGAGCTTGGACTCCTCGAGGTAGATGCCCGAGTGACGGTGGATGAGGTCCCGGAACTGTCGGAACTCCTCGAGCTCGAGATCCTTGGCGAGACCCTCGTTCAGCATTCCCTCACCACATCAGCGCTCATCACGCCGGGGCCTCGATACGCTCGATCAGACCCGCCGCATGCATGCCGTACAGGATCTTCGCCGTCTCGAAATCGTTGTAACCGGTCAGACCCACGAGGTCTTTCACCGAACGCCCACCGTGCAGGTAGCACAGCAGCATCCACTCACGCGGCTTGAGGTGGATCTCCATCGACTTATCGCCCGGCGCCGAGGCCATGATGAACTCGGTCTCCATGTTCGGGATCTTCTGCTTGATCCTGCTCCACAGCTCGAGCCTGCGCGAGGCCTCCATGATGATGTTCTCAACGGAGACCGAGATTCCGATGTCCTCGTCGTCACACGTCTCGTCGGGCTCGAACCGCAGCTCGCCTTCCTCCCACCGGAAGAGGTCGAACAGCGTGTCATTGATCTGCTCCTGGATGAACGACTCGAGCACGCGACCGTCGAGGTACCCCTCGTCGACCAGGATCTGGCCGAGCCTGCGGCCCGCCTTCTCCTTCTTCTGGATCTTCTGCAGGCCGAGTGCCTGCCGGAGCTGCTTCTCGGAGATGACACCGGCCTTCACCAGGCGCCTGCCCAGCGATTCACGGTGCCAGTTCGAGCTCGCGAAGAACACTCTGCCCTTCTTGAAGCAGACCTTCCCTTGCGCATCTGGTCGCTCGAGGTACAGAGTTCCCGTCTTACGGCCGGTGGCGAGCAGGCGGAACATGTCCGCAATGGAGAAGTCTCTGAGGTTGCCCTCGAGCGCCACAGGTCGCACCCCTCTTGTCGCGTCAGTGCCAGCGGGAGTATCAGGCCAGCCGGCCCCTCGGGCGGCTGCCGCACAATCGTAGCACGTCAGACAGGCCACTCAAACGTTTGCAGATTTCGCATGAAGGAGTCTTGCGCGTTGGCTTAAACTGCCTTAGTCTCAGTCCTGTAGTACATGCGCATATTCGAATGTACTGGAGGAATTGTGGATCAGAGCGAGTTCTTCTGCCTGCACTCGGATCTCTGCAAGACGCTCGCAAACGCCAAGCGCCAGATGATCCTCAGCGCCCTCCGTGACGGTGAGAGCACGGTCACGGAGATCCAGGAGCGTACCGGCATTCCGCAGGCAACCCTCTCCCAGCACCTTGCGATCCTGCGTTCATCGGGTGTCGTACGCACCCGGCGTGACGGCAACCGCATCTTCTACGCCATCACCAACCCCAAGATCATCCAGGCGTTCGACCTGATCACCGAGGTCATGCAGGAGATCATCGATGGACGCAAGGGCGTGGCGAGTGGCACCGAGGGCTGAAGGCAGGCGCACCGCGGCTGCTGCAGATAGCGACAGACACTGACGAGAGGGAGGCACCAGTGGACGAGAACGGCAAGAAGAGTCTTGCGATGGTGGTGATGAGCGGCGACATGGACAAGCTGTTCGGCGCGTTCATCATCGCCAACGGGGCCGCCGCGATGGGCATGGATGTCACCATGTTCTTCACCTTCTGGGGCCTGCGGGCGCTCAAGAAGAACGTGAAGACCGGCAAGACGTTCTTCGGCAAGATGCTCGGCACGATGTACGGGGGCGACATCATGAAGGCCAACCCCAGCAAGTTCAGCTTCGGGGGCATGGGCCGGTGGATGTTCGGCAAGATGATGGGCAAGCACAACGTCCAGAAGCTCAACGAGATGCGTGACCTGGCGGTGCAGCTCGGCGTGAACATGTACGGGTGCCAGATGTCCATGGACGTCATGGAGATCCCGCAGGAGTCGTTCATCGACGGCGTGCAGGAGCCCGTGGGCGTAGGCTTCTTCCTGCTCAAGGCGCAAAACGCCGATATCCAGCTCTTCATCTAGAACCTCTTACTGGGAATCATCCGCTCGCCTGTGGCGGGCGGTAACCACGGAGCACGCGCACCCGGCGCGTGACCGACGAGAAAGGAATCACCATGTCTGACGAGATCAAGGTCGACCTGGAACTGGACCTCAAGGGTCTGCTCTGCCCGCTTCCGATGGTGAAGGTCAGCCAGAACATCAACAACGTGCCGGTGGGTGGCGTGATCCGCGCCGTGGCGACCGACCCGGGCGCCATGGCCGACATCCCCGCATGGGCACAATCGACCGGCAACGAAGTCCTGTCCGCCGACAAGGAAGGCTCCGAGTTCGTCTTCCTGGTCAAGCGCGTCAAGTAGCGAGGGGCGCTCACCGACCATGGAAACCTATCTCTGGATAACCTCGGTGTGGGGGGTGTACCTGGCCCTCGCGGTGTTCATCGTGGGAATCGCTCTGCGGATCTACCAGTGGGCGACGACCCCGAAGTCACCGGTGCGCCTCGGCATGTTCCCCAAGCCGGCCACCAAGTCGGGCCGCTTCTTCAAGATGCTGAAGGACACGCTCATCGCCCCCCACTCTGCGAAGATCGAGCCCACGATGTGGATCTTCTCGATGATCTTCCACGTGGCCGCGCTCGCGGCGTTCGTGGGGCACCTGCGCATCCTCGGCGAGTACCCGATCCTGCCGGAGCTGCTCGGCGGCGAGCACGCCATGAACAACTTCGCCGCCTATGCCGGCTCCATCGCGGGCACGCTCATGCTGATCGGCGTGGTGTTCTGGATCGCACGCCGCACCTTCGGCCCGTACAAGAACCTTTCGGTGCCCGAAGACTACCTGCTGCTCGCGCTGCTCTTCGGCGTGATCATCATGGGCGACCACCTGCGCTTCGTGTACGGCGGTTTCATCCACGCCGACACGTACCAGGAATGGTTCAAGAGTCTGCTGGCCTTCAAGCCGATGTTCCCGGAGAAGCTGCTCTCGGGCAACGTAGGCTGGTCGCTCGGCACTCACATGCTCTTCACGGATCTGCTGCTGATGTACTTCCCGTTCAGCAAACTCGTGCACACCATCGGTTCATTCGCCGCGAACTACGTGAGGAGTGAGTGACGATGGAGAAGGTGCAAATCGAGACCCTGACGGGCGTCATCGACAAGAAGATGAACCGGCAGCTCAAGCAGTACATCGACATCTGCGCGCGCTGCGCGATCTGCAAGGACGCCTGCCATCAGTACGTGGGCACCGGGGACTTCAAGTACCTCCCCGCCCGGCGCGCCGAGCTCATCCGTCAGATCTACAAGAAGTACTTCGACAAGGCGGGCCGGTTCGTTCCGGCGCTCTACGAGGCGCGCGAGCCCGACGACAACCTGCTCGACGAGCTCTACGACTCCACGTACGCGTGCACGGGATGCCGTCGCTGCATGTTCTACTGCCCCTTCTCGATCGACACCGCATGGATCCTCTCGGTGGCCAAGGCGATCCTCATCGCCGCCGGTCGCGGGAACGAGATGCTCGGCCAGCTCGCCGACGCCGCCATCTTCAAGGGCGACAATGCCGCGATGTTCGAGGGCGTCATGCTGAGCGGCTTCGAGGACATCTCCGAGGAGGTCCGTGCGATCACGGGCAACCCCGAGCACAAGGTGCACGTGAACAAGGAGGGTGCGGACATCCTGTACGTGGCGCTCGCCGGTGCGCACTCGATCCGTCCGGCCGCCGTGATCTTCGAGGAGGCCGGTGAGAGCTGGACCATCTCGATGTTCGAGGCCGCCAACTACGGCTTCTTCTACGGCGACACCGAGAAGGCCCGGCTGATCACGAAGCGCTACATCGACGAGGCCAAGCGCCTCGGCGTGAAGGAGATCGTGGTTCCCGAGTGCGGGCATGCCTACCGCGTCGCCGAGTTCTTCTACGAGGCGTGGAGCAAGGAGCCGATGCCGTTCAAGGTCAGCCACATCCTCGAGAAGGTGGACGACTACATCAAGAGCGGCCGGATCACGGTCGACCGCGACAAGATCGAGGGCACGGTCACGTACCACGACCCGTGCCAGCTCGGCCGCAACGGCGGCAAGTTCGAGCAGCCGCGCGACATCGTGAAGGCGGTCACCAGCAACTTCGTGGACCTCACACCCAACCGCGCCGAGCAGTGGTGCTGCGGCGGTGGCGGCGGCATCGTGGCCATGGAGGAGTTCAAGGACGTACGCCTGAAGTCCGGCGCCAAGAAGGTCGAGCAGCTCAAGGCGAGCGGCGCCAGCGTGCTGGCGTGCCCCTGCGAGAACTGCCGCCTGCAGATCGAGGAGCTCAACGACGTGCACGGTCTGGGCCTGGAGATCTGGCAGGTCATCGACCTGGTCGTGGCGGCCATGCCGCTCCCGGGCAACCAGGAGTCAGCCACCCCCGGTGGGGAGGACGCCGAAGCGTAACCGGCTCGCGGATACGCGGAGGCACGCAGGGGCGTCGGGCGACCGGCGCCCCTGTCGCGTTCTCAGAGGCCCCGCGCCGCCTCCAGCGCAGTGATTAGCCCATGCATCTCGTCGTGCGTGACGATCCCGCCGTCATCGGCCACGAGCAGGCCGCCAGCCTCGGCGACCACACCGACCGTGCTGCCAATCGCTTCGGCCCGGATCTCATGGCCTAGATCGCCGGTCAGCAGGCCGCCGATCACCGCAAGCCCGGCGTCTCGCGCCGCCCAGAAGAGCTTGTCGAACCGCTCGAAATCCAGTCCGCCGCCGGCATGTATCGCCACAAAGCCGGCCCGTGCGATCGCCGGGAGCAGCGGGCGCACGTCTCCGTCCGAGTGCAGGACGCAGCACAGGTCGAGGGCTCCGGCAGCCTGGACGATGCGCGCGTACCGCGGGAGCAGCTCGGCGATCGCGAAGTCGGGGGCGATCAGCGGGCCGCTGCTTCCTGCCAGATCCTCGGCAAGCACGATCGCGCGCGCCCCGAGACGCGCACCGGTCGCGATTCCCGCGAGCACTCCATCGAGCCGCTCGTCTATCGCACGGCCGATACGCTCTGGCTCCGTGAGCGTGGAGCGCAAGCCCGCGAGCTCACCGTGCTCCCGGATGACCGGCCACAGCGGCCCGTCGATCGCCCACAGTACGGCCGTTCCCTGTTCGCCAAGCAGACGTGCGGCGTCGGTCGCCCACTCCTCTGTCGCGGGCACGAACGCGAAGGAGGCGCCGAGGGCCGCACAGGCGCCCGCAAGACGTACCGCAGGGTCATCGGTCGCGGCGGCCGCTCCACCTACGACGCCGAGCACCTCAGATGGCACGAACGTGAGACCGAAGGCGAACGGGGACCCGCCGAACCGCAGGCAGTCCATCACTACATACTGCGGATGCCGAAGCCCACGGCCTCGGACAGCGCCCAGACGACGAGGAACGCACCGGTCACGCCCAGCGAGACGGACACGAACGCGCGCTTCGGTTCCATGTCGAGCAGCCACGCCGCAGCCGTACCCGCGTACGCGCCGGTCCCCGGCAGCGGGATCGCCACGAAGACAGCGAGTCCCCAGAAGCCGTACTTCTCAACGAGCGGGTGCGCCTTGGCGCGGATCTTCTCGAACTTCCGGTGCAGCCAACCCTGCTGCGGGAACCGCTTGTACACGAATTCGAGGAAGTAGTAGCCCGGCCAGAAGATGGCCAGGCTCGCGAGCCAGATGATAGGCAGGTACACGGTCTCCCCCGCCGCGACGGCCCAGGGGATCGCGGCGCGAAGCTCGATCGTTGGGATCCAGGAGACGAAGACGTACTTTAGCCACTCGGGCAGACCGCTCAGGAACTCGGGCATGACTTACCTTTCGGGTGAGAAGACAGCGTAGATGCGCTCCACCTCGGAACGCCAGTACGCCTCGGGGTCGGACACGTCACGGCCGAGGCGCGCGGCGTTGCGGAAGTAGCCGTCGCCGGGCATTCCGCTGTCGGCGCGCACCACAAGCGAGGCAAGCATGATGCCGTGCTCCGCGTCGGCCTCGGTGCAGATCTCGTTCAGGAAGCCCATGATCGCCCACGAACGCGGCTTGAGCTCGATGGCGCTCACCGCCCGGCAGATCTCGCCATAGGTGATGGTGCCGCGTTCGCTCGCACGTTCCCGCAGGAGCGCGTTCGCCTCGGCCTTTGCCATCTCCCACGCCTCGAGCGGGAAGCCGTATCGTGTGTTCTCGGGCATG
>CAZSUO010000030.1:0-3608 GCA_964610065.1 uncultured Coriobacteriaceae bacterium
TCGCTCATCGTGATGATGTTGGGTTCGCGGCCCACGTCGCGCAGCACCGGCACCAGTCGCGTGGAGACGTCCCGCAGGCCGAGGTCACCCACCACGAACATGTCCAGGTCGCTGTCGGGCGACTCCTCGCCGGCAGCCACGGACCCGAAGACGAATGCGAGACGCACCCCCTGCAGATCCTGAAACGCAGCCCTGAGTCGGTCGCCGAGTGCGACCGTAGCGAGCAGCACCTCGCGCAGCCCGGCGAAGGCCGGGTGCTGCACGTTGGCGGTGTACTCCACCTGCCGTCCACGCGTTTCACGCGCGACAAGGCCTGCGTCCTCGAGTCGCTTCAGCTCCCGTTGGACGAGATAGAGCGAGCCTCCTGTCTCGTGAACAAGCTCCTTCTGGATGTACGTCCGCTCGGGCTCGCGCGCAAAGACGGCGAGCAGCGCTGCGAGCGTAGGGGTGGCGAAGATGCCCACGATATCCGACATACCAACCTCTTTAGTCTCACGACCAATATTGTTGGTATTAAGGTACTCCCCTGATATGGCCTGCGCAAGGGGAGGTACGCGCCGCTGCTACTCCCCCCATGATCTGACCCGCTTGGTCACCGCCTCAACCGGGCGCTCGAGCACACGCGTCCCCTTAAGCGCCCATCCGCGCAGGTCGCCCACCTCGACATCGAGCCCCTCGCTTCGCAAACCCGCCTCGTTGTCGGCAAGCGCCTGATACGCACGCATCCAGGCGGCGTCCTCGGACAGCTCACTCGGCTGCAACGCCTCAAGCAGATTCATCAGGGCAGGCCACGCCTGCACCCAGTCCACATAGCGGGGGAGAAGACCTCCGAGCCCCCGCAAGGCGCCAGAGAGCCGGTACAGGGTGCGCCGTCCGTCGACGCGACGCTCCGCGAGTCCGGAGTCAGCCAGGGCCGACAGATACGCGGCCACCGGCGCCTGGCCGTATGCTGCGCGCGCAGCGATCTCCCTGCCGTGTCCCCATTCGTGCGTCGACAGGTAGGTGAGAACCTCGGCGCGGGGCCCGATGCCCACGAGTCCGCGTGCGCGAAAACGCAGGGAAGCCGGGGTACCGGAGGGCGGACGCTGGGACATGCCCCTCAGCTCTAGCGGCGCTCTGGCGTAGCCGGCCTTCGCGAACAGCGCATCAGGCTCGTGCCACGCTCCTTCCGGCCCCCGCGCCGCGCGGAAGAGCACTTGCTCGCCGTACGCCGACTGAGCCTCGCGGGCGATGAACTCCTCCTCGGGCAGCCGGCTCAGCGTTAGCCCCGCGCCATGCAGACCCGCGATCCGCGCCGCCACGCCCAGCAGCCGACGCTGGTCGGCGGTCGCCCCCTTCCCGAGCCTCCTCAATCGTGCAACATCCACAAGGTCGGAGTTTCGCGCCATCCAGTCGAGAGCCTCATCGAACAGACGAGCATCAGAGCGCCCCAGTTCAAGAGTCGCGACTATGAGCGCCTCGGGATCAACGATCGTGTGGTCGTCGGCTCGCACGCCGGCGAGTCCGATTGCGGTCCACTGCCTCCACGCGGACTCAAGAAGGGCGTCGAGTAGCGGCGGATAGAGCTCACTAGCGTTCATGGCGTAACGTCTCCCCGGCATCGTCGCAGCCGAAGTAGCGGAGCAGACTCTGCAGCATGTCCAGAAACCCTTCGGATGGATCCTGCGTGCGTGCCCAGCGGACGCCACTCAGGAGCTCGCCGCAGGTGGGATCGAGCGCCCGGAGGTCCTCCGTGTGGCGACCAACACCCATGTCCGCCGCCGCATAGACTTTCAGGCAGATGAGATCGGAGCGAGCTGGAAGGTGGATCGTCAGATGCGCCCCATAGCGCCGCGGAGTCAGTCGCCCCTCGAACCCTTCAGGGAGCCCACAATCGAGCAGGTCGGCCGGTCCGGCGTTCAGCCATCCGGGGTCAAGACCTAGTGCGTCGGCCACGGTTTGTGCTGCCGCCTGGATGGGCTCCGGGAGCGGCTTCTGCTTGACCAGTACGAGTTCGCCGTGCCCGACCCGGTCATCAAGGACTGCGAGTACATCTACATCCTTGGTCGGCCTGATGCAGACCCCGAGCACGTTCAGGGCCGCTCCGCCGATAACGACGAGTTCCACGGGAGCAACACCCCGCGACTCGAGAGTGACGGCGAGCAGCGAGAGTGCCCGGTCGATAGCGTCTGTACCATCAAGATTCACTGCCATCGCCCCTCGTGACTGGTTGATACGGTCATTATGACTGTTTCAGCCGGTCACTACAAGTACTTGAACGAACTGGGCGCAGAGGGAACCTGAGTTGTGGATGAACCTGTAGGCCGCCACGACCTCGGCCGGACCCGGCCTTCCGGGCCGATTCCGCCGCTGGCGGCCATCGCCTGACGGCCCCCGGCGCAACGAGGATCGCGCCGCCCTCGCGCTCTACAGCCCCAGCCCCGGTGGCTCGGGCAGCTCCCCGTCATACGTGCCGAGGATGACGATCGTTCCAGCTTTCACTTGCACCGGATACGACTCGGCGATCGGCCCCGTGAACCATGCCTCCACCACGGTGCCTACTGCCACATCTGTGACCTCGGCCCCGCTGGTGGCGCCATTGGCCGCGCGGGAGAACCACTCGGTGTCGGCGTTTGCGGTCACCTGGGCAGCGTCGTATGCCGCCTTCGTGCCGATGGCCACGTCATCGGTCCACACCACGCGCAGCGACACCGACTCACTGCCCTCGTTTGACAGCGAGGTCACGACGCCCCGGATGTCGGCCTCGGTGGAAGGCGGCTCCGCTCCGCGGGCGCACCCCGCCAGTGCGCATCCGACCGCCATCACCGCGATGATCCACCCCAGCCACTTCATGTCGCCCTCCGCGCTCGCCGATTAGACGCTGGTATGACGATACCCATGGCACATGCGTTCGCACGGGTGAACCGTGGTCAGACTCCGGTGACGTCCCGGTAAGCGCCTCGTAGGAGACTCAGCTCGTCCTGCACCGGCCTTTGGAGGTGTTAGAATTCGGACAGTTAACTGATATGCGCTACGCCATCCGCGCAGGGAGGCCCCTCGTGCTCATCAAGCCATCCACCGCGATCCGCCAGGACTACACCGGCATGGCCGAGCTCTGCCACTCGATCGACGAGCCGGTGGTCCTCACCCGCAACGGCGAGGCCGACCTGGTGGTGATGAGCTACGAAGCGTACAGGCGCGCCGAGGCCCGGGTGCAGCTGCAGGCACGGCTCATCGCGGCTGACCGGCAGACCGAGGACCCCACGGCGCTGCTCGACGCCACGTCGGTGTTTGACCGCATCCGGACGAGGATCGATGACACGCAAGCGTAGCCGGCGGATCGCCCTCACCCGCGCCGCAGCCGACGATCTCGACGAGGCGTTCGCGTACGTCGCGGAGCGCAACCGGAACGCGGCGCTGGAACTGCTCACCCTGGTTGAGACAGCCGTCCGCACGCTCGGCGATCTCCCCGACATGGGCGCGCCGCTCTCCCTGGAGGAGTACGAACTCGTGGAGCCCGGCATCCGGTTCGTGGTCGTGGAGCCGTACGCGATCTTCTACCGCACCTCGGCCGATACCGTGACCGTCCTCCGCATCCTGCACCTCCGGCGGGACTTCCTCGGCGAACT
>CAZSUO010000030.1:3708-10775 GCA_964610065.1 uncultured Coriobacteriaceae bacterium
TGCGAGCGCGCTGAGCCTCGGCCCTGCGCGAGCCCTAGCCCTCCCAGTCCCAGCCGAGCTCCAGCACGCCGCGGCCGCCGCTCTCGTAGAAGGCCAGCGTCACGTGGTACTTCCCGTCAGTCCACGTGATCATCCGCGATGCAGTGTCGACCGCGAACTCGGGCTTGTCACCGTAGCGCTCCTGGTAGAAGGCGTAGACGTCGTCGAGCGAGAGGTCGGGGCCCGGCTCGCCGCCAAGGTCGGCGATGTCGAACTGCCGCCAGTACGCCATGTCCGTACCGCGGTACAGGTACTCGTAGTACTTGTCCTCAAAGAACACGAACTCGCCCGGCGTCTCAACGAGGTCCGCCGGATACTCGGCGTAGAACGGGTTGGTCTCGGTCACCTCGGCCTTTGGCAGGTCCACCGTGACATAGACCGCGTTGTAGCTGCTCTCCTCGGTGGTGTTGATCTCCACGGGGTACTTGCCGATGGTGCCCTCGATGTAGCCGTCCGAGGCGTCCGCATCGGTCTTCTCGCTCATGAGGCCGAGGTAGTGCTCGAGCACCTCGGCGGGCGGCGCGGCGGTGTGGTAGACGACGTGGTGGATGTTGCGGAGCCCACCCTCGACGGCCGCCCACTGCGGGTCGTTGCGGACCGAGTAGAACGCCGTGTCGAGCAGGTCCGACTTGTAGAGCGGCACGACATCCTCGGGCCAACCCTCGAGCAGCTGCACCGTCCACTCGGCAGGGACCTCAGGCGTCTCGGCGGGCGTCTCGGCGGCCGGGGCGTCGTCCACCGCGGCGGGCTCATCGGCGGGGGAACACCCGGCGATGGCGAGCGCGAGCAACAGGGCGAGAGCAAGTGGCAGGATGCGGTTCATCTGGCGTCCCCCTTCGTGCGATCCGACGGCTTCATTGTCGCACGCATACGTCCTCCACCTCGTTGTGTCCGGATCGCGGCGACCTGCCACGCCCGCGCAGCACAGCGTCCTCAGCGCACCACGGTGTCCACCGCCGCCTTCACCGCGCAGCTCACGGCGCCGTCGCCGCCCAGGTAGCGCAGCGAACGCACACTGGCGCACTCGGCGACCAGCCTGTCGCGCACCGGGGGCACCAGCGCCGCACTGCGCGTGAGCAGCAGCACCGAACCGGCGCGGCCCTGCAGCACGCCGCCCGCGAGCGCGTCGGGGAAGTCCAGGCCCGTGGCGATCGCGGCGCCCTCCCAGCAGAGGCCCTGCGCCACCGCGTAGTCGGCCACCGCCGCAGCGGTCTCGTAGCGATCGGCACCCGCGATGCGCACAACCTCATCCTCGCCGAGCCACGCCACAAGCGTGCTCTCCACACTCTCGCCCACCACGCCCGTACCCCCGAGCACCACAGCGCCCGACACGCCGATGTCCTCCATCGTCTGCCGTGCCGACGCCGCCAGCTCATCAGGCTCGCTGAGCACGAGCGGCCACCCCTGCGCGGCCGCAAGCGGCGAGGCCGCGAGCGAATCGGGGAAGCTCTCGCCGGTTGCCACGAAACACATGCCGCTGTAGCTTTCGCCGAGCGCCTCACGCGCCGCTCGGGCCACGAGCTCGGCCGTCTCGTAGCGGGTCTCGCCGCCGATGCGACTCACCGCGCCCGCACCGAGCTCGGCTTCCAGCGCCTGTTCAACGGCCGCCGACACCGCGCCATCTCCGCCGAGGATGATCGCCTCATCGGCGCCGAGACGACGGATCTCCGCAAGCACTACCGGCGGGAGTGATGCCGCGCGCGTGAGCAGGATAGGGCCGCCCTTGGCGCCGGCGAGCGCCGCACCACCGAGCGCGTCGGGCCAGTTCTCGCCCGTCGCGATGACCACGGTGGTGGCGGAGTCGAACGCCGCCTGGCTGGTCTTCACGGTGGTCTCGTACCGGTCGATGCCGGAGATGGTGGTGAACGCCACGTTTGGACTCGGCGCGTCATAGTCGATCGTGAACGCCGCCGATCTGGTGGACGTGTTGCCCGCGGTGTCCACGGCCGTGACCGACAGCGTGTACGCGCCTTCCTTGGCGATGGTGCTGCATGGCGCGAACGGGGCGCCGTTGAGTGTGGCGCTCACCGACTTGAGGGCGGCATCGCTGGCCGAGAACGTTGGCGTGACGGGGCCCGCGTACGTGGCGCCGTTCTCCACGCACGCAAGGGTGATGACGGGTGCGGTGGTGTCGGGCGGTGGCGCCGGCGGGAGGTCGTGGAAGTGGATGTAGCCCGTGGGGCGCCGCTCCTTGTCCGAGAGCGAGACGATGCGGCGGGTGTAGCCGAGGCGCACCGTGTAGTTGTAGTCCTCGATGACGATGGTGCCGTCCGCGTTGACCGCCTCGACGTACCCCACGTGACCGAGCGTGCTCACGGTGCCGTACCCCCACCAGGCGATGGCGCCGGGAGCCGGCGTGGTGTTCACCGGAATGCCGATCTTCTGGGCGTTGGCGCCCCAGTTGCCTGCGTCGCTGAAGCGGCCGCAGTCCATGAAGTTCGTGAAGCTCATCGGGCCCGCGTTGCGGTTCATGCGCCACGCGACGAACGATGTGCAGTAGCCCTTGTAGAAGCCCCAGGGATCGACGCCTGACTGACCTTTGTAGGGGTAGTCGTCAGCAGCGCACGCGGTGGGTGGCACCACGAACGTGGCGACGAGTACGGCGGCTGCGAGGAGTGCTGCGATGACTGGCCGCATGCGGCCGGGCTGTGACGGACCTCTGATGCGTACCACCATCCCGATGCGTGGTCATTACGATGCCATTGTACGGATGCGTGCACGCAGCGCAAACCGTAGCGCCGCCTGCAGGCGTGCGGGCCGCCCGAGCGTTCCACCTGGAGACGCGCGGGCCGCCCGGGCATTCCACCTGCAGACACCACCCGCGTCGCATAGTACGATTCGCGGAGGATTCATGCGGGCAAGCGAGGAGCCATTCTCGCGAACGGCGCAACCCGCGCGGTCCGTATGGCCCGAACCATCCGCACGAGAACCGCAACGAGGGAGTGACCCGTGAAGAGGACCTACACACTGATCGCACTCACACTGGTGCTCGCGCTAAGCGTGGCGCCCATGGCTGGATGCGCGGGCGACGAGCCCGCCGATACCGGCTCGAGCGATGCGACCACAACGAGCGACACCTTCAAGTTCGCGCAGGGCGCCGACCCGCGCGGCCTAGACCCGGCCCGCATCGACGACCTCGAGTCGGCCAAGCCCATCGGCAACATCTACGAGGGGCTGACTAAGTACGCCGCCGGCTCCACCGAGATCGAGCCGTGTCTGGCCGAGAGCTGGGAGATCAGTGAGGACGGCCTGAGCTACACGTTCAAGCTCCGCGAGGGCGTGAAGTTCCACGACGGCACCGACTTCGACGCCGAGGCCGTGAAGTTCAACATCGACCGCCAGTTGCCGCCGCTGGTGGACGACGACATGCCGTACGCCTCGTTCACTTTCGGCACCGTGAAGGAGGTCGTGGTCGAGGACGAGTACACGGTGCGCATCGACCTCACCCAGAAGAACACGGCGTTCCTCGCGAACCTCGCCATGAGCATGGCGGCCCCGATTGTGAGCCCGGCGGCCCTGGAAGCCGGCAACAACTCGGTGATGGACGCGCCGGTCGGCACCGGGCCGTACCGCTTCGTTGAGTGGAACAAGGGCGAGGACCTGGTGCTCGTGCGCAACGACGACTACTGGGGCGAGCCCGCCAAGACCAAGAACGTCGTCTTCCGCTTCATCACCGACAACTCGGCCCGCGTGCTCGCGCTCAACAACGGCGAGGTCGACATGATCGACGGCATCGACGCCACCGTGGTAGACACGATCACCAGCGCGGACAACGAGCTGTTCGAGGCGCCCGGCATGAACGTGAACTACATGGCGTTCAACACCACCCGGCCAGTGTTCGCCGACGCCGCCACGCGCAAGGCCTTCTCGCAGGCCGTGGACGTCGACGAGCTCGTGCAGAGCCTGTACCAGGGCTACTCCGAGACCGCAACCACCATCCTGCCGACCTTCATGCCCGGGTACGACGCTTCTGTCGAGCAGGCGGGCTATGATGCCGAAGCTGCCAAGGCCGCCCTTGCGGCCGCGGGTGTCACCAAGGTCCACATGATCACGTATTCCAACCCGCGCCCCTACAACGCCGCCACCGGCTCGGCACTCGCCGCGGCGGTGCAGGGATACCTGCAGAAGGTGGGCGTGGAGTGCACGATCGACACCTTCGACTGGACCACGTACAAGGAGAAGGTGAAGGCCGGCGACTACGACGTGGCCTTCTACGGCTGGATCGGCGACAACGGCGACCCGGACAACTTCCTGAACCTGCTCGCCGACAGCGACCCGAACCTCAACCTCGCCCGATGGGATGACGCGACGTACCAGCAGATGATCAAGGACGCGCTCGCACTGCCGAACGGCCCCGAGCGCAACGCCGCATACGCCGCATGCGAGAAGTACGTGGCCGAGCGGTCGGTGTGGCTCGTGTTCTCACACGCCAAGCAGCAGGCCGGTTATCGCCCAGGCGTGCGGGACTTCGTGTACCACGCCACAGGCAACCTGTACCTCTCGAACGTTGTGGTCGAGAAGTAGCGGTCCTTCCCCGCGTGACTTCGAGGGCCGAGCGGGCGCAATCCGCTCGGCCCTTTGCGTGCGCAGGCTCCACAGATCGCCCGGCCACGCACCCCCCCCCGCCCCGCAACGCCCGGCCCCGAGCGCCCACCGCCCGCCCCGCAACGCCCGGCCCCGAGCGCCCACCGCCCGCCCCGCAACGCACGGCCCTGGCGTCCACCGCTTGCGCCGCCGCGCCCGGCCCCGAGCGCCAAACGGCGCACCCACCGCACCAAGCCCGCCCACCCCGCCGCCTAGGCCTCTTCGGCCCGCGGCACCAAACGCACCTCAAGATCGCACCCCACGGCATACGCGTACCGGCGCACAGTGGCAAGCGACGGCGAAAGCCCCCGCGCATGCTCCAGCCGGGAAACGGCGCTATCAGTGGTTCCCATCGCCCACGCGACCTCGAGTTGTGTCAGCCCCGTGTGCCGACGCCGGCGAATGCACTCCCGAGCAAGCACATATTCGTCTGTGAGTGATTCGAACGCCTGACCGAACCGCGGCTTCGTGCGCGCGGCATGCATGAAGGCTGCATGATCGTGTGCGATCGGGCGGTACCCTGATCTCGGCAACTGGTAGGTTCTCATCCGCCTGGAGGCCAGGCACTCCAGCCCCGCGTTCCACTCGTCTCCTGCTCGTCGTTCAATGTGAGCCAGGACCACAAGCACACGCCGCGCCTCCGGTGCGCACATGAACACCCGGGCCGACTCTGTCGTGCCGACGAGCCGGGCTCTGGTGACCCCCCACGTCGCTCGCCTGAGACGTGGTATCCAGGGCTCAAGCCCAAAACGCATGACAGCTTCCATAAGCTGTGCGTAGTCGGCGAGCGTCTCCCCCGGCCACGAAAGGATCTCGTCTCTTACGCGAGCATCGAAGTAGTGAATGGTGTGGTTCATGCCGAACATGCTAGCGATCAGCGATAACCCACCGGTCAACCGTCGCTAAGCCTAATCGTCCGCTGCCGCCTCGGCAGCGGACTGGCGGCGGACCGGGAGCGCTTGGCGGCGGACCGGGAGCGCTCCTGCCCGGGAGATCAGCCGGATCTTGAGCGCGCAGCACTGCGAAACGACACCCCCTCCCAACCCCTCGCCCGACTTAGCAGATGTGCTAAGTCAGGTGAGGAGCTGGGGGTGATGGGCATTCCGGATACACCGACGAGGGTCGCGAAAGCGTGGCCGGGAGGTGGGGCACTAGATGTGGACAGGCATCGGCAGGCGTTGGGAGGCCCTCGTAGGCAGCAGCGGGCGTTGGCGCGCATGGGCGAGCACTGGTGAGCATCGAGGCCGGAAACGAGCAGACCTTATGACCCATCCGATGAAGTGACAGCGCGCGAGCCAGGAACAACGCACGGAGCCACCACCAGGGCTTCAGCTACGTCTCTACCGAGTGCCGGGATGCAGGTAGCACGCCACGAAGTGACCGGGCGAGACCTCCACGAGTGGCGGCATCTCGTCATCACACGCGCAACCCGTGCACTCACCCTTCGCGTAGCAGCGGCTGGCGAACCGGCAGCCGGGCTTGGGATCGATCGGGCTCGTCACATCGCCCTCGAGCAGGACCCGCTGCGTGCGGTGCGCCGGATTCGTTACCGGGATCGCCGAGAGCAGCGCCCTGGTATACGGATGCAGGGGGTTGCGATACAACTCTCGCTTCGGTGCAACCTCGACGAGCTTGCCCAGGTACATCACGCCCACGCGGTCGCTGATGTGCTTGACCACGTTGAGTCCGTGGGCGATGAACAGGTACGTCAACCCGAACTCCTCGGACAGATCATCGAGAAGGTTCAGTACCTGCGCCTGGATCGACACGTCGAGAGCGGACACGGGCTCGTCACACACGATCAGCTTGGGCTCCATCGCAAGCGCACGGGCGATGCCCACGCGCTGACGCTGCCCACCGCTGAACTCGTGCGGAAACCGGTTGCGATAGTTGGCGGAGAGGCCCACTGCGTTGAGCAGGTATCCGACCCGGTCATCGATCTGATCCGCGGGCTGGAGCCGGTTCACGCGGATCGGTTCGGCGATGATGTCGCCAACGGTCATCCGCGGGTTCAAGGACGCATAGGGATCCTGAAAGATCAGCTGGATGTCGCGGCAGTATCGGCGGCGTTCCTTGCGGGGCAAGCCCGCCAGATCGACGCCGTCGTAGACGATCTCTCCAGCCGTTGGCTCGTACAGATCCACCAGCAACTTGCCCACTGTGGTCTTGCCGCAGCCCGACTCCCCCACCAGCCCGAATGTTTCACCCGGGTAGATGTCCAGCGAGAGATCGTCCACGGCCTTAAGCACCGATGTCGTGCGACCGAGCAGGTCACGGTCCATCGTGAAGTGCTTGGAGAGGTTCCGCAGGCTGATCAGCGGTTCGGTCACGCGCTCGCCTCCCCGCTGTCAGTCGAGGTGGGTGCGGGGCCGGCGGACTCGACCGGCAAGGCGGGTGCGGGGCCGGTGGGTTCGTCCGACAAGGTCGGTGCGGGGCCGGTGGGT
>CAZSUO010000030.1:10875-18077 GCA_964610065.1 uncultured Coriobacteriaceae bacterium
GGCGGGTGCGGGGCCGGTGGGTTCGTCCGACAAGGTCGGTGCGGGGCCGGTGGGTGCGTCCGGCAAGGTCGGTGCGGGGCCGGCGGACTCGGCCGTCACGTCGACGAAGCAGCGCAACTTCCGTCCGCCTTCGAGCTCCACGAGCGGCGGCATCTCGCTCTTGCACTGCTCGATGCAGTACGTACACCGCGGAGCAAAGGCGCACCCGGGCGGCAGGTTCAGCGGATTCGGGACCATCCCCGGGATCATGTACAGCTGCTCGTCGGTCTCCGTGTCCTCCATGCCCGGGATCGACGCGAGCAGTCCGAGCGTGTACGGATGGAGCGGCCGCTCGAAGAGGGTCTGCGCCGTTGCCTCTTCAACCACCTGGCCGCAGTACATGACCACCACGCGGTCGGCGGACTCAGCCACCACACCGAGATCGTGCGTTATCAAGATGACCGCCATCCCGATCTTCTCGCGCAGATCGGCAAGCAACGCCAGTATCTGCGCCTGGATCGTCACATCGAGGGCGGTCGTGGGCTCGTCGGCTATGAGCAGATCGGGGTCGCATGAGAGGGCCATGGCTGTCATCACGCGCTGACGCATGCCTCCCGACATCTGGTGCGGGTACTCCTTCACCCGCTTCTCAGGGCTCGGAATGCCCACCAGCCGCAGCATCTCGATGGCGCGCTCGGAGGCCGCCTTCTTGTCGAGGCCCATGTGCGTGCGGATGCTCTCGGTGAGCTGATCCTCGATCGTGAAGACCGGGTTGAGGCTCGTCATCGGCTCCTGGAAGATCATCGAGATGTGGTTGCCCCTGATATCGCGCATCTCGCGCCTTGGCAGCGCAAGCAGATCGCGACCCCGGTAACACACTTCGCCCGCCACCACGCGCCCTGGCGCCTGCAGCAGCTGCAGGATGGAGAGCGAGGCCACGCTCTTGCCCGATCCCGACTCGCCCACGATCGCCAGCACCTCGCCCGCATGCACGTTGAAGTCCACGTCGCGAACGGCGTGGACCGTGCCGCGCTTCATCACGAAGTCGGTGGAGAGGCCCTTCACGTCGAGGATGATCGGGCGCTCGGAGGGCGTGGCCGCGTGCGCCCCGGCGGCATCGGCCGCATTGGCCGCGTTGGCCGCGTGCGCCCCGGCGGCGCTCGACCCCGCGGCCGTGGTGTTCATGGCGTCTGGCATCGTCATCGTCGGCCCCTACTTGATCCGTGCCCGGGGGTCGAGCGCGTCGCGCAGACCATCGCCGAGCAGGTTGAACGCGAGCACCGTGGCCGTGATGGCCATGCCCGGATACAGCAGCGTGTGCGGCGCCTGGAAGATGAACCCGCGCGCGCGGCCGAGCATATCGCCCCACTCGGGCTGCGGCGGCTGTACGCCCAGGCCGAGGAAGCCGAGCGCCGCGGTGTCGAGGATCGCGCTCGAGATGCCGAGCGTGGCGCGCACGATGATCACCGAGAGCGCGTTGGGCAGCACGTGCCGGAAGATGATCCGGGCGTCGGAAAGCCCCACCACGTGCGCCGCGGCGATGTAGTCGTTCTCCTTGATCGACAGGATGTTGCCCCGCACGATCCGCGCGTACTCGGGAATCGACACCAGGCCGATCGCGATGACCGCCTTGTCGATGCCCTTGCCGAGCGCCGCCATGAGCGTAATCGCAAGCAGGATCGACGGGATGGCAAGCATCATGTCCATCAGCCTCATGATGACCGTGTCCACCCAGCCTCCGGCGTACCCGGCGATCGCCCCGAGGATGATCCCGGTGGTGAGCGCGATCGAGACCGCGAGCAGACCGACCGTGAGCGACACGCGGGTGCCCGCGATCACGCGGCTGAAGATGTCCATGCCGAGTTGATCGGTGCCGAACCAGTGATCGGCGCTCGGCGGCTTGAGCGCGTTGGACATGTTGGTCTCGATCGGGTTGTACGGTGTGATGTACGGTCCGATTACCGCGATCACGACCAGCGCCAGGATGAAGATGAGGCTCACCAGCGCGGCCCGGTTGGCGCGCAGGCTCCGCCACATCTCAAGCCACTGGTTCTCAGGCTTCTCATGAAGCGTCTCGTCGTACTCGTAGACGGGGATCTCACCGTCGGGCAGCGCGATGCCCATCGCGAGCGTCTCGTCGGCCTTCTGGCTCTCACTCCCCCTGCTGGGGACCTCGTTGACGGAGGATTGGTTCCACTCGCTCATGGCTACCGCTCCTTCTTCGACGAGTACTTGATGCGCGGGTCGAGTGTCGCATACGCGAGGTCGGCCACGAGGTTGATGGTCACGAATATCACCGCGACCAGCAGCACGATGCCCTGGACCACAGGGAAGTCCGACTTCAGGATGCAGTCGACCGTGAACTTGCCGATGCCCGGCCACGAGAACACGCTCTCCGTGAGGAGCGCACCGCCGAGGAGCGAGCCGAACTGCAGGCCGATAACGGTCGTCACCGGGATGAGCGAGGGGCGCAAGGCGTGCTTGCCGATGACCTTGCCCTCGCTGATGCCCTTTGCACGCGCGGTCCGGATGTAGTCCTGACCGAGCGTCTCGAGCATCGAAGAACGCGTCATCCGGGTGATGATCGCCATGGAGTACATGCCGAGCGCGAGCGCCGGCAGGATGATGTGCTTGAGCGCGTTGCCGAACGCCTCCCAGTTGCCTTCGATGATCGCATCGACCATGTAGAAGCCGGTGACCTCGGCGGGCTTGAGAAGCACGTCGATGCGGCCGCCCGAGGGAAGCAGGTGCAGGTAGCCGCTGAAGAACATGATGAGCAGGATGCCGAGCCAGAAGATGGGGATCGACACGCCTACCAGCGCGAAGAGCGAGCCGGCGGCGTCGAACACCGAGTTCTTCTTCACCGCGGCGATGATGCCGAGCAGGATGCCCACGATCGAGGCGAAGATGATCGCCGCGATGGCGAGTTCGATGGTGGCGGGGAACCGGGCGAATATCTCGTTCGTCACCGGCGTCTTGGTGTAGTACGAGGTGCCGAGGTCGCCCTTGAACGCGCCGGCCAGGTACGTGAAGTACTGGGTGACCACCGGGTCGTTGAGCCCGTTGGCGTCACGCCACGCCTCCATCGTCTCGATGGTCGCGTGCTGACCGAGCACGATGGGCGCCGGGTCGGGCGAGAACACCCGCATGAGCGAGAACACGATGATGGACACCCCGATCATGACCGGGATGACCATCAGCACTCGTTTGATCACGTACTTCAACATGTGTGGATGCTCTCAGGATAGGACCGCGAGCGGTGCAGCCGGGAGTCGCAGGATGCGACCCCCGGCTGCGCTCACAGACCGTCGGTCCGAGTTACTCGGCGGCCACGACCGCATTCTTGAGGAACACGTTGCCGGTCACGTGATACACGAAACCGGAGACCTGCGGCCGATATGCGGCAAGCGTCTTGGCGTGCGAGATCGGCAGCCAGATCGCGCGCTCGGCCACGTACTTCTCCATCTCACCGTAGGCGGCGTTACGCTCGTCACCGTTGGGGAGCACCAGCGCGTCTTTGATCATCTGCTGGTAGGTCGGGTCCTCCCAGCGGGCCACGTTCATCGTGGGGTCCGGGTCGGACAGCAGGTTCATGAAGTTGTCCGGGTCGCCGTTGTCGCCGATCCAGCCGTAGTAGCAGATGTCGTAGTCACCCGCGCGGACCTTCTCCTTGTAGGTGGTCCAGTCGTAGGTGTCGATCGTGCACTCCACGCCGACCTTCTGCAGGTAGCCCTGGATCGCGGTCGCCAGCGAGACACCGGTGGCGGCGTTGTACGGGCGCGGGTTGGTGTAGGCGATCATGTGGACCTTGGTGATACCGGCGGCGGCCAGACCGGCCTTGGCGGCCTCGGCATCGTACTCGACCTGCTTGACCGTGGCGTCGAAGCCCGGCACGAAGGTCGGCAGGATCGTGTCAGCCACGTCCGAGTAGCCCTGATACAGGCTCGTCACGAGCTCCTCGCGGTCGATCGCCTGCGAGAAGGCCACGCGCGCCGCCTGGTCCTTGAACATGGACGTGGTGGTGTTGTAGGCCATGTAGTTGATGTTCATGCCCTCGGCCTCGAACAGCTCGTCGCCAGCCGAGGTGATCTGATCGACCACGGTGGCGTCGATGCCGTCGATCATGTCGACCTCACCGTTGTTGAGCGCCAGCACACGGGCCGAGTTGTCGGCGATGAAGCGGAAGATGACGTTCTTGGTCTTGGCGGGCTCGCCCCAGTAGTCGTCGTTGCGCACGAGGACGATGTTCTCGCCCTTGTTCCACTCGACGAACTTGTACGGACCGGTGCCGACCGGGCTCTCCATGACGGAGTTGTTGCCAGCCTCAAGCGCGGCCGGGCTGATGATCGGAGCGGCCATGCTCATCGCCAGGTTGGCGAGGAACGCAGTGTTGGGAGCGGTGAGGTTGATGGTGACGGTGTGCTCATCGTCGACCACGACGTCCTTGACCGAGCCGAACACGAAACCGGCGTAGCCCATCTCCTCGGTGACCTGCGGCGGGAGCTGGCGGTCGATGTTGAACTTCACAGCCTCGGCGTTGAAGTCGGTGCCATCGTGGAACTTGACGCCCTCACGCAGCTTGAAGGTGTAGGCGAGGCCGTCTTCGCTGATCTCCCAGCTCTCGGCCAGAGAAGGCTCCACCTCGGTGGACTCGTCGTTGTACTTGAGCAGACCCTCGTAGATGTTGACGATGACCTTGGAGGACTCACCGTCATCAACGAGTGCCGGATCGAGTCCACGGGGATCGGCGCCCTGTGCGTACGTGAACGTATCGACAGTGGCCGCCTCAGTGGGCTCTTCCGCTGCAGGCTCGTCCTCTGACTCGGCGGCGCAGCCTGCGAAAGCTGTGACGACGAGGGCGAGGGCGAGCATGAGCGACAGAAGACGCGCGGACTTCTTCATGCCCTATCCTTCCTCTTCCTTCGACCCCGGATGGAGACTCGCCGTCGCGTATATGCGGCGGATGGACGAAGTGTAGCGCAGGAAAACCATGTGTGAAATGGCGTTGACAAGGCCGGATGCCGCATGCCTCGATGACTGTGGGACAGAGGGCGCCACGACGGAAGAGCATGCGGAGACCCCGGGGTTTTCGCCTGGGCACGCTTGGGGTATACCAGGCTACGGCGCACCGGCCAGACCGGTACGCCGTACGCGTGTCTGGGACTGAAGGGGGAACGCATGACATCGGTGGCGCACTCGCCCGTTCTCGAGATCCGGGGACTTGCCAAGCGATACGGCGAACTTGAGGCGGTCCGCGGGATCGACTTCCACGTTGCACCGGGCGAGGTGTTCGCCCTCATCGGCCCCAATGGCGCCGGCAAGACCACCACGCTGCGCATGGTGGCGACCATCCTTCGGCCCACCGCGGGCACGATCACGATGGGCGGCCTCGACGTGGCGGCCGAGCCCGCACGCGCCCGGCAACTGATCTCGTACCTGCCCGAGGAGGCGGGGGCGTACAAGAATCTCAAGGCGATCGAGTACCTCAAGTTCGTGGCCGAGGTGTTCTTCGACGACCGTGAGCGCGCCGCACAAGCCGTCCAGATGGGGCGCGAGGTCTCGGGCCTGGGCGACCGGCTCAACGACAAGCTCGGCAGCTACTCAAAGGGCATGACACGCAAGCTCCTCCTCGCCCGCACCGTGATGACCGAACCCGCGCTCGCCATCCTCGACGAACCCACGAGCGGCCTGGACGTGATCAACGCGCTCGAGCTCCGCGAGCGCATCAAGCGGATGGCCGCCGAGGGGATGTCGGTGCTGCTCTCCAGCCACAACATGCTCGAGATCGAGTTCCTCTCCGACCGCGTGTCGATGATCGCCGAGGGCCGCATCCACGCCACCGGCACACCCGCCGAACTCAAGGAGCGCTACAGCGCCGACAACCTCGAGCAGGTGTTCGCGCAGGTGGCCCGCGATGGACGGGAGGTGGCCTGATGCGGCGCTTCATGGTGCTCCTCAAGAAGGAACTCCGCGAGCTGCTCACGCTGCAGACCCTGCTGCCGTTCGTGATCGTGATCGCGGTGTTCGGCGTCCTCGGCCAGACGCTCTCGGCCGTGAGCGCCGAGCAGTCGGCCGCCGCCCCGCTCGCCGTGGCCGACGAGGACGGCGGTCTGTACGCGCAGGTGGTGCTGCAGGCGCTCGAGCAGGCCGGCTTCGAGACGGTGGCCGTTGACGGTCCGCTCAGCGGCGAGACCGCGCAGGACCTGCTCGACTCGGCCGAGGCCAACATCGTGATCGGGATTCCCACCGGGTTCTCCGACGCGATCGCCGCCGGCGAGCCGCAGCAGCTCCCCAGCTGGACCCGCGTGCGCAACTTCTCCTTCATCGGCAACACCGATATCGCGTCGTTCGACGGCGCGATGAGCGTGGTGAACTCGGCTATCGCAGCGGCTGTGTCCGCCGAGGCTGCGCCGGGTGTGCCCGCCGTGATGCTGCAACAGCCCGTGACCCCCGCCGAGCACGTCATCATCGGCGACCACTCGGCGGAGACCCCCGCGATGGCCGTGATGGCGTTCGTGAGCCAGCAGACCACCTTCATCCCGATCGTGCTGTTCATGGTGATCATGTTCGCTGCCCAGATGATCGCCGTGGCCATCGCCACCGAGAAGGAGAACAAGACGCTCGAGACGCTGCTCTCGTACCCGGTGACCCGCACGGCGATCGTCACTTCCAAGATGGTGGCCGCCGGACTCGTGGCGCTGCTGTCCGCCGCCGCGTACATGCTGGGCATGCAGCAGTACATGAGCGGGATGGAGGCCAGCCTTGGCGGTGGCGCCGAGGGGGCGGCCGAGGCGTCGGCCGCCGCGATGCGGCAGCTCGGCCTCACCTACGGGCCCACGGACTACCTGATGCTCGGTCTCACGCTGTTCGCGAGCATCCTGGTGGCCCTCTCGGTGGCGATCATCCTCGGCGCGTTCGCCGAGAGCGTGAAGTCGGTGGGCTCGCTCATCACGCCGCTGATGGTGCTCATCCTGGTGCCGTACCTGCTCACGCTCATCGTCGACCTCTCGGTGATGCCCGACGCGGTGCGCTACGCGGTGATGGCGATCCCGTTCACCTACCCGTTCATCACCGGACCGGCCCTCTTCCTCGGCAACTACGGTCTCGTGTGGTGGGGCATCGCCTACCAGCTGGTGTGGTTCGCGGTGTTCGCCGCGATCGCCGCACGCGTGTTCTCGAGCGACCGCATCCTCACGATGAAGCTGTCGTTCGGCAGGAAGAAG
>CAZSUO010000031.1:0-17531 GCA_964610065.1 uncultured Coriobacteriaceae bacterium
CTAACCCACACTTCTACAGTCTGCATAACGTTGATGTGCATGACCCGCAAACCCGCCCATGCACGACTGCAACCCGAGCTTACCTCACACGGCCGGTTTGTCGGTGTCGATGCGCTTGTTCGATGCCCCGCACTCAGCCGAAGAAGGCGCAGTAGGCGTCCTCTTCGACCACCTTGACGAGTCGAGCTAGGTCGTTGGTGGGTGGCTCCGGTTCGTAGGCGTGCCACTTGAGGTCGGCGCGCATCCAGTACAGTTGCCACTCCTTGCGTGTGCGAAAGTACCGGAACCTGGCGACGCCGTGCCGTGTCCAGTCGCCACGACCGTCCCATGGTGGACGCACTTCCATGATCGAAACGGCGTGACCATCGATATCACACTCGAAACGGAGCTTGTCCGCATGCTCGACCGGAGACGATCGGCGACACAAATCACCCACCGTTCGATCGATCCGTTTGAGCTCCAGTTCTGTGAAGGCCACCGCTACCGTCCGCCAACCGCACGTAGGGAGAGGCGTGTCGCGACGTCCTGCCGACACTCGGCGACATGCTTCCGAAACTCCGCGCCAGCGGAAGACTCAATGGGCTCAGCAGCGAGCGACAGGGATTCGAACAGCGCGTCGACGACGCGGCGATCAGCGTATTCGTCCTCCACCTGAACCTCGATCGCGTTGAGTATCGCGTTGAGTTTGCGAACGCGCACTACGGGCAGGCCCACGGCCGCAAGCTGCGACTCGAGCGCCGCGATCTTGTCCACGTCCCTCTCGTAGTACGGCATCAGCCCGCCTCTCTTGGGTGCATCGAACAGCATATGACAAGAGGTCCCTGCCTGTCGCTGGGATCTCTGTGAAGTCACTGATGGGCCGTTCTGGATGGGCCTCGATGCGCGGCCAACGAGCGGCAGCTCGCCCGCGAACGGGCTTGCGGCGCTCGCAGCCGCCCGTTCGATCCGCCTCTTCTACCGGCGACTGGAAGTCACCTCACCTGGAATTGGACGACTGTCTCCTCATCGTCTGGGAGTGGTCTGTACTCCAGGATGAGAAGAGTGTCATCCGCGGAGACGAGGTAGTTTGGGTAGATGTGCATGGCTTCTCCCGGGGCTATCCGGCGCACAAGGGAGTCCGCTAGACCATGATCTGAGCCGGAATCCGAGAGATCGGCGGGTGGCGGAGAGAGGCCAACGCCGTCTCCCTCAACCACTACGCCGTCACTGACCAGACGGAATGCTCCGGCTGTTCGAGGCTGCGGAAGCGACTCGCCACCCTCCTCCGCCGGGTTGCTGACCATGATCTCAACGTCGAGTTGCGCCATGCCCGGGGCGATATCCGGACGCACCGCGAGCCCCGTCTCCTCATCCGGGTCGGTAATGAAACGAACGCGAGTCATGGCGATCTCGTACGGACCGACACGCACCGATTCATCGAGTGCGTAGCGCCTGCCCAGGTCGCCCTGAGACTCCGCGGACGATGCCGTGGGCTGTGCCGGGATCGTCGGCTGCTCAACATCGGCCGAACAGCCAGCGAACAACGCAAGGCCGACCGCCAAGACGAAGACTCCGGAAACCCGTGTGAGCCGGCTCATCCCGACCTCCTTGAGACTGTGCCGCTCCCGCCGAACAGCGATAGTCTGCTGCATACCACCATACCACCATATGACAAAGAGACCCCGGCGTGTTTGCCGAGGTCTCTCGAGTTGCTGGTGGGCGATGAGGGATTTGAACCCCCGACTTCCTCCTTGTAAGGGAGGCACTCTCCCGCTGAGTTAATCGCCCGTTGGCGGTGCGAGCGCCATTGTAGCAGGAGCGCGGCTGCCATCGGGGACCAGCCAAGTGCGGGCGGCCGCGTACGAGACCGCAGACGGCAGCATGACATAGTCCTCATCGGGGTAGAATCCCGCCGAGAGGGGTGGAGGCCATGCAGATGACCGTGTCGCTGCTTGTGGGCCTGCTGATCGGGGGGACGGTGCTGTATGCGGTCACCCGGAAGCGTCCTGCCGTTGCCGTGTGGACGGCGATCGTGCTCGGGGTCGTCGCGATAGTGCTGCTCCTCGGGATCCTCAACGTCTGGTTCCTGCCGAGGGCCGGCGCGCTCGAGGCGGGCGCCACGGGGCTGCTCTCCGGGATCGCGACAGCGCTCGCCATCGGCTGCCTGGTGCGGGGCGAACGCAAGCCGATCAACTGGCTCGCCCTCGCCGTGGCGCTGCCGCCCGTGCTGTTCCTGGTCGTCTTCGGCCTCGGCGAGCTGCTGTACCCCCACTAGCGATCGTCAGCGATGCGCGGTGTCGTCCGTGTGCTCGGCCATCAAGTTCGGCGCGGGCTTCGATGTCCATGGAGCTTCGCGGCCACCGCGGAACACGCCGCAGGCCCCGGGGAGTGACGTGCCTCCCCCCGGGGCCCGTTCGGTATCCGTACTACAGGCCGAGTGCCGCTCGGATCGCGGTCACCACCGCGTCGCTCAAAGCTCCGGTCCCGCCCATGATGCGAACAGTCCCGATCTCGCCCGCGTTGTCGGTGAGAACGCCCTCGGTCTCTGGCGCAAGCGTATCGGACGGGGTAAGCACCATGACCGATCCCATCGCACCCAGCATCGTTCCCCCACACAGGCTGTCGGGGAAGTCCTCGCCGGTGGCGACGCCCACGTTGCTCCACGATAGGCCCCACTCAACGCCATGGACCGCCACAGCCGCTGCCGTTGCATACCGGTCTGCGCCGAAGATACGCTCCACGTTGCCCTCGCCGAGCGAACCGGCAAGCGCGCGCTCGACCTCAGGGCTCACAACACCCGTGCCTCCCACGATCACCACGCTGGTGACGGCGGACGGCAGCGACACCGCGTTCGTACGCGCGTCGGCCAGCAGCACCGGGCACACCCTGGCACTCGCGAGAGGACTCACAGCCAGGGCATCAGGGAAGTCGGCACCTGTGGCCACGTAAGCGGTGCCGTCGAAGTCCGTGCCTGCGACCCTGATGACCTCGTTGGCCACGATCAGTCCGGTGACATACCGGTCAACACCGCCGAGGCGGACGACCGTCATTCCGGGAACCCGATTCAGCGACGATTCGACCTCCGCGCTGATCGCGCCGGTCCCACCGAGTATGTAGATCTTCGTCGCGCCGAGTCGTGCGATCTCCTCGGCGACTTCTGGCCGAAGGGCCCCGGGCGTCGTGAGCAGCAGCGGTCCGCGCACCGCGCCTGCAAGCGCCGAGCCGCCCAGAGCATCGGGCCAGTCCGCGCCTGTGGCCAGCACGACCGTGTCGGCACCCCCCGGGAAGCCCTCCTTGGACGCTTCAACAGCGGTGTCGTAGCGGTTGGGGCCAGCAACGCGGACCGTGTCAGCTGCGGGCGGGTCGTCTACGGGAACCACGGTGATCGTGACCGTGGCGGGCTCGGAGGTGAGATCCCCGTCCGAGGCGGTGTAGGTGAAGGAGTCGGTGCCGTTGAAGTCGGCATCCGGCGTGTAGGTGAAGGAGCCGTCGGCGGCGAGGGCGAGCGTGCCGTGGGCCACGTCGGTCACGAGAGTCGCGCTGAGCGTGTCGCCGTCGGGGTCGGTGTCGTTTGAAAGCACGCCGGGGGCATCGACCGAAAGCGGCGTGTCCTCGTCGGTCTCGGCCGAGTCATCTGCCGCCTCAGGGGCGTCGTTCACGGCCCCCACGGTGATCGTGACCGTGGCGGGCTCGGAGGTGAGATCCCCGTCCGAGGCGGTGTAGGTGAAGGAGTCGGTGCCGTTGAAGTCGGCATCCGGCGTGTAGGTGAAGGAGCCGTCGGCGGCGAGGGCGAGCGTGCCGTGGGCCACGTCGGTCACGAGAGTCGCGCTGAGCGTGTCGCCGTCGGGGTCGGTGTCGTTTGAAAGCACGCCGGGGGCATCGACGGAAAGCGGCGTGTCCTCGTCGGTCGGGTAAGCCGCCACTCCCAGCATGTACGCAGCGCCCGAATACTCACTGACGCCGTGTGCAAACACAGCTCCAATCACGACATTGTCGCCCGAGATCGCGACCGCATACCCGAAGCGACCATCCTCCGTCGCATCCTCAGCCGTCAGCTTCGCCTGCTGAGACCAGGCGCTACCCGAGCGAACGAACCGGTAAGCGGAGCCGGAACGTGCGCCGTCATCATCGTCCTGGAACGCTCCAATGACGGCGATATCGCCGGAGACCGCAACCGCGGAGCCGAAGTAGTCTTCGACTGCACCATCGGCCGCCGTCAGCTTGGCCTGCTGCGCCCATGAGGAGCCTGAGCCGGTGAACACGTAGGCGGAGCCGGATTCTGCACCCTGGTCATCATCCCAATACGCTCCGGCCACCAGGGTGTCGCCGGAGATAGCGACCGCGTAACCGAAGTAGTCCCACCCGGCAGCATCCGCTGCCCTCAGCTTCGCCTGCTGCGCCCAGTCGGTGCCCGAGCGGGTGAACACGTACACGGAGCCTGAACCGCTATCGTCTCCGTGCGCTCCGATCACGGCGGTGTCACCGGAGATCGCAACCGCGGCACCGAAGTAGTCGAAGCCTGCGGCATCCGACGCCCTCAGCTTCGCCTGCTGCGCCCAGTCGGTGCCCGTGCGCGTGAAGACATAGACGGAGCCTGAGTTCTGACCCGCATCGTCGTCCCCGTAGGCCCCGATCACCGCGGTGTCGCCGGAGAGTGCAACGGCATCGCCGAAGTAGTCGGCGCCCGCCCCATCGACTGCGGTCAGCTTCGCCTGCTGCGTCCAGATGTCACCCGACCGCACGAATACGTACGCGGAACCAGAGCCCATGCCTCTATCATCGTCCAGATGCGCTCCGATCACGACAGTGTCGCCGGAGATCGCGACCGAGTAGCCGAAGTCCTCCCCACTGGCTGCGTCCGCCGCCGTCAGCTTCGCCTGCTGCGTCCAGTTGGCTCCCGAACGAACGTACACGTAGGCGGAGCCAGAACTCTCGCCCGCATCGTCGCTCTCAGGCGCCCCGACCACGGCGGTGTCGCCGGAGACCGCGACGGCGGAACCGTGTTGGTCCGCTTCTGCTCCATCCGCTGCGGCAACCTTCTGAAGGGCTGCCGTGGGATCATCGAAGGCGACCGGGGGCGCCGCAGCGTGAGCGGCGACCGGCACCTGAAGCTGCAGCCCGGCCAGGAGTACCGCCAACAGCACGTTGAGGACCCTGCTGATCAGTCGACGTCGCATCTGCTTCCCCTTCCCGAGGACCGTCACTGGGACGGCCGAGCGCGGCGTGAGACACGCCGCGCATGTGCTCCAGTTCATAACATCGGCTCAGGGCCATAGCTCCTGGAGCGATTTCCCAAGATTCGCCAGAGCGCGCAGAGCATGCCATCGAAACCGGGAGTACAGATGTCGACGGCATCGGGGAAAGAGTACGATAACGCCAACGTCCCAACGGACCGGAGGTACCCATGGATGCCAGGCGGCAGGCCGCGCGGGACGTGCGCGCGCACAGCGATCTGATCGTACGCGCCGCGCTCGACCGCCAGCGTGAGCGGTGGCCCGGACTGTTCGACTCCTTCTCCCCTTCGCAGATGGAGAACACCGTCAAGGACACCGGCTACCACGTGCGCTTCCTCGCAACCGCGCTCTGGACCGACGAGCAGATCATCTTCGACGACTACGTAAGCTGGGCGCGTGCTGTTCGAGAACCTCCACATCCCCGTGGAGTGGCTCACCGGCAGTCTCACCGACCTACGCGACGTGCTGCCCGTGGTCGTGCCCCCGCACGCCGCCCGAGAGGCCGCGGCCGTCATCGACGCCGCTTTCCCCCGGATAGCCGAGCTTGGCGATGAGATGCCCACAAACGTCGCCCCCGGTGCGCCGCTGGCCGAGCTTGCGATGCGCTATCTGAGCGCTGTACTCGGCGGTGACCGCACCGAAGCCCTGCAGGCGGTGCTCTCCGCGGCCGAAGACGGCGTACCCATCGTCGACCTGTACCGGTACGTGCTCGAACCGGCGCAGCTCGAACTCGGCCGGCTGTGGCACATGAACGCGATCACGGTGGCCCAGGAGCACTACGCCACCGCTGTCACGCAGATGGTCATGGCCCAGCTGTACCGGTTCATGTTCACGGGGCAGCACACGGACGGTGTGCTGGTGGCCGCGTGCGTAGGCGACGAGCTGCACGAACTCGGCATGCGCATGGTGGCCGACCACTTCGAGATGTCGGGCTGGGACACGCACTTCGTTGGTGCGAGCACGCCTATGCAGGCGATCGTCGACCTGGCGGCGAAGCGCGACGCGGACGTGGTGGCGCTCTCGGCGACCATGACCTTTCACGTGCCCGAGGTGGCCGAGACGATCGAGGCCCTCAAGGCCGACGAACGCACGGCCGATACCCCGATCATCGTCGGCGGGTACCCGTTCAACCTGGTGCCTGACCTGTATCTACAGGTGGGAGCCGACGGATATGCGCCCGACGCCCGTCAGGCAATCGAGACCGCCACACGCATATTGAAGGCATGAGCGGAGGAAGCGATGTCGACCCGCAGCTCCGGATTCATCGTCTGGTGTGACATGGCGGGCCGTGTCCGCGAGGTCCTGGCGGACAACCTCTGCATGACCGACCCGATCCTCCCCGGCGGCCTCCTCCCGACACTCGCTGTCGCCACCGATGCGGCGAAGATCGAGCGTCTGCTGGAGAAGGTCGACCGGGAGGGCAGCGCCTTTGGCTGGACGATCGCGGCCGAGCACTGCGGGCGCCGGATGAGCCTCACGCTCAACGCTGTGGCGATAGGCGACGAAGTGCTGGTGATCGGCTCACCCAACGATGCCGAAGCGCTCGAAACGCTCGCCGAGGTGGTGCGCATCAACTCGGAGCTCGTCACGCAGGTTCGGGGGATGAGCAAACGACAGGCGCCACCGCGCGCATCAGGCACACAGGACGACTTCGCCGAACTGTCGCGGCTCAACAACGAACTGATGGGGCTCCAGCGCGAACTCGCCCGCAAGAACGCCGAACTCGAACACAGCCGACGTCTCATGAGCAGCATCATCGATATCGCGCCCACGCTGATCTACATCCACGACCTGACGACGCAGCGCATCGTGTTCGCTAACCGTGGCGCGCAGAGCATCCTCGGCCACCAGGACCTGGTCGGCGCCGAGGGGCTCCACACGCTGTTCAGCGTCCACGTCGCCGATGACTCCCGCTCCGAGCGCGAGCGGACCCTCGCCGCGCTCGCCGGTGCCGCCGATGGCGAGCTCATCGAGTGGGACCTGCGGGTGCAGGATGCCAACGGAGGCTGGTGCACGCTCCACACGCGCGAGACGGTCTTCGCCCGATCGCCCGACGGGGCCGTGTCGCAGGTGATCGGCACCGCCGTGGACGTGACCGAGCAACGCGCGGCGGCCGAGCGCCTGAGGGAGCTTGCGCTAGCCGACCAGCTCACCGGACTCCACAACAAGCGCGGCTTCGAGTTCCTTGCCGCGGCGACGGTCGAGCGGGCCGCCCGGTCAGGCGAGACGATCGGACTCGTGTTCGCGGACCTCAACGACTTCAAGGCCATCAACGACGGCTGCGGGCACGCGGTAGGCGACGAGGCACTGCGCCTGTTCGCCACGGCCCTGCAGCGCTGCGCGCGGCGCGCCGACATCGTGGCGCGCTTCGGCGGCGATGAGTTCGTGGTGCTGATGGATGGAGGCGTCGACACCGGCCTGACGAGGCTGGTCGAACGGCTCCATGTGGAGCTCGCCGCCGCGGAAAGCCCCTGCGGGCGACCGCTCTCGGCTTCTGTCGGCACGGCTGCTGGCAAGGTGCGCGGGATGGATGACCTCTATGCGCTGCTCGAACAGGCCGACCACGCCATGTACGCCGAGAAGAACCGCCGGAAGACAGCGGGCGCGTAGGATCAGATGACAGGTAGCTCGAACGGCCCACTCTCGAGAAGCGCGAACACCGCATCGAGGGGCGCGGGCTTGCTGAAGAAGTAGCCCTGGGCGTACCTGTAGCCGCTCATGAGCAGGAACCGCACCTGCTCCTCGGTCTCCGGGCCCTCGGCGATCACGTGGGCATTGACGCCCTCTGCAAGCAGGAGCGTGGCACGTACGACGGCCACCGCGCTCGGCTCCCGGGGAAGGTCCTGCACGAACGAGCGGTCGACCTTGATGGTGGTGGGACGGAAGCGCTGAATGTATGAGACGGAGGCGTAGCCTGTGCCGAAGTCGTCGAGCGCGATACCGAAGCCGTGACCTCTGAGCCGCTCGATGTTCGCCTCGGCAATATCGGTCTCGTACATCATCGCCGACTCCGTGATCTCGACCTCCAGGCTCTGCGGCGGCAGGCCGCGTGAGTCGACCGCGGCGATCACGGCCTCGGCCAGACCCGACTCGGAGAACTCGTGCGCCGAGAAGTTCACCGACACCGTGCCCCCGTAGCCGCGCTCCCGCAGCGTAACGAGGTCGTCGCACGCGCGGGCGAGCACCCACGCGCCAAGGGCCGGCGCCAGCCCCGTGCGCTCGGCGACCGGGATGACCTCGCCGGGCGAGATCGAGCGGCCATCGGGCGTTGTCAGACGGACGAGCGCTTCGAGTCCGGCGATCGCGCCGCTCCTGAGGTCGACCTGCGGCTGGTACACGAGGTGGAGGCCCTCACCGGCAAGCGCTGAGCGGAGTTCGCGTTCGACCTCGTGGCGGCGGGCGGACTCGGCCTGCATCTCCGGGCTGAAGTGCTCGTATCGGTCGCCGTTGCACGCCTTCGCCCGGGCGAGCGCCTCCTGCGCGGAGCGCGCGAGCTGCGCGGGATCCGCCTGGCCGCTCGCGACCGTCACGCCGATGCTGGCGGTGACATGCGCCGTGCGTCCGTCGACGGTGACCGGCTCGGCGATCGCGCCGAGCAGCCGCTCGGCGACCGCCTCCACGCCCTCGGCGGCCGTCACGTCGACGAGGACGATTAGGAACTCGTCCCCGCCCACCCGCGCGATGAGATCCTCCTCCCGCAGCGTGGCGCGGCACCTCCGGGAAGTCTCGAGCAGCACCTCGTCACCGTGCACGAAGCCGTACTCGTTGTTCACGTCGCTGAAGCGATCGAGATCGAGTATCATCACCGCCACCTCGCCCTCATGGCGCTGCGCATGCGCGATGAGCGAGTCGAACTGATTGCGCAACAGCTCTTGGTTCGGCAGGCCGGTGAGCGGATCGTGGGTGGCGAACCAGTCGCTCTTCTCCTCGCTCTCGCGCACCTGCGTGAGGTCGGTGAAGATGCCCGCATACTCGGTGGTGACGCCGCGCGCATCCCGTATGGCCGCGATTGAGAGCCACTTCAAGATCAGCCGGTCGTCCGCTCGCCGGTCCCAGACCTCGCCCTCCCAGTACCCGTCCTCGGTGATGGCGCGCCACATCTCGCGGTAGAACTCAGCCGAGTGCCGGCCGGATTTCAGCATCCGCGGGTTCTTGCCGAGCACCTGCTCACGGGGGTAGCCGTGGATGCGACAGTACGCGTCGTTCACATCGAGGATCGTACCGTCGGGAGCCGTGATCACCACGCCGTCGTTGGTGGAGTCGTAGATCTGCCCGACGAACCCGATGACGTGCGCCACGGTATCGAGGTGCCGTTCGACGGAAGCGAGGGCCCACACGAGCAACAGTGCCAGCACGAGCAGCCCGAAGGAGATCGCGGTGGAGACCGGCCAGGGCGGGGTGTCGAACCACACGGACACCGCACGGCCCAGCGCCGAAAGGACGCCGATGATCACGATGATGCGGATAGCCGTGCGCGTCGACGCGATGCGCTCGCGCCGACGGGCGAAGATGTGGGGTCCGCCCGGGGACCCTGCGATGGTGTGGGGTGACACGGGAGCCTTTCGCTGATACCGGTCAGTGTTCGTGGAGTGACACACCTGTGCATCGGCACACCGCGGGAGAACCTTGAACTGCCCGGCGGCAGGGCCCTACCGCATCAGCAGCAGGCTGAGCGCCATCACCAGCATGCCGGCCATCACGCCGAAGATGCTGTCATGACCCTTGCCGTATGCGCGGCTGGTGGGCAGGAGCTCGTCGATGCTGATGTAGACCATGATGCCGGCCACCGCGCTGAAGGCGACGCCCATCACCTCGGCAGGCACCGCCATCGCGCCACCCGGTGTGAGCACCACGAGCGCTAGATACGCGATCGCCGCGCCGACCGGCTCAGCGAGTCCGCTGAGCATCGAGTACCAGAAGGCCTTCTTGCGGTCCCCGGTAGCGTAGTAGATGGGCACCGACACGCTCACGCCTTCCGGGATGTTGTGAAGCGCGATCGCCACGGCGATCGCTGCGCCCAACGCCGGGTCCTCAAGCGCTGCGAGGAACGTGGCGAGGCCTTCAGGCAGGTTGTGGATGGTGATCGCGAGCGCCGTGAAGACGCCGGCGCGCAACAGGCCGTGCGATCCGGCGACCGAAGCGGTCACGGCGTCACGCGAGTCGTCGGCACGTCTCTCGCCGCCACCCTCACGCAACTGGCCGGTCTCCGTCTCGGAGTGGATCTCATGAGGATTGGTGGCCTCGGGGATGAGGTTGTCGATGAGCGCGATGATCGCGATCCCGCCGAAGAACGCCCCGGCGTTCACCCACGGTCCCCACAGTTCGCCGAAGCTCCGCGCGAGCGCCTCTCCCCCTTTGAGGAGGATCTCCACGAACGCCACATAGAGCATCACGCCCGCCGAGAACCCGGTGGCGATCGAGAGGAAGCGGTAGTCGGTTCGCTTGGCGGTGAAGGCGATCAGACTGCCGATGCCGGTCGCCATGCCGGCAAGGAGCGTGAGACCGAAGGCGAGGAGGACCGGGTGCATCGCGCGTGCTCCATGTGGGTCGGGGCCGATCGGTTCTCAGCGTAGCGTACCGCGACGCGAACGCGCCCGTCTTTAGTTGCCCCCGAGAAGCTCTCCGGTCCCGGCGTGGAAGTACAGACTCGCGCTCTGCTCCTCAGCGATGACCTCCCACGCCGGGATCATCCGGGAATCGCCTCCCTGCGCGAACGGGACGTAATAGACGAGCCGCGCCGCCGCGACCAGCTCCGCTGACACCAGGACGCTCGATGTCTGGAAGACGGTGCCCGCGCCCCACTCGCCAGGCTCGATCACTTCTGTCGCCGGACGCATGTGCACCATCTCGCCTTCGCCCGTGACCGTGTGCCATCGCCGATGAAGCCTCGCCACGTCTCCCCCCTCACCAACATCGACCCTGATCCACTGCGCGCCCGCGACCGGGATCCCGTTGATGATGCGCTCCCACTGGATGGTGTAGAGGAACGGTGTGCCAGGCTCTCCGGAGCCCAGTTCGGTCGACATCATCGCCCCGTGCGTCTCACGCAGAACCGCATCGTCGGGCACGCCGATGGTGGATTCAACAAACTCAGTGGCTATCTCGACCGCCTCGTCGACAGGAATGCTCACCGGCTCCCGGGGCTCACCCGCAAAGTACGTGAGCTCTCCGTTGCTGATCCACACCACCCGATCGCTGCTCTTGAAGATCAGGCGCGTGTCATCCGGCGCTGTCGGCTCCCCCGGTGTCATGCCGTTGCCGAGGAAGGTCCGGGCGAGGGCTTCCGGGTCGGGTTCGCTGCCGTCCAGGAGCAGGACAGGCAGCTCATCGGGGGGAGCCGCAGAGGTGGCACCGGTCTCCGAAGACGCACATCCAACGAGCGCGGCGAGCAGCGCGGGCACGAGCAGCACGCCGAGCGCGCGAGGGAGAGTGCAACGCCACGGATCGGCAGGACACGATGCGGACGCGATTCTCACGATGACCCCCCGGTCAGTCGCCTCCCGGATGACCCGGATGCCATAGTACCCCTTCAGCGGATCCATGATGAACGCCCACTCGCACTCGGCCTTCTGCGCGGCCCGCCGCTCGCCCGGCGCGTTCGGGAATACCCTCTGTTGATGGCATCTGACTCCGGAGGTATCACCGATGCTCGACTCCCATATCAACGGCCGGATCCATCGCGCCCTTGTCAACCTCACCTACCGGGGTGATCGTCATCCTGGCACGGACCGTAACCGCGCGGCCACACGGTACGTTCGCGCGCGAATGGGGGAGGCCGGCCTCGAGACGGAAGCGCTGGACTTCGAGGTACCGGAGTGGCGCTACGGCGCAGCGTCGCTCAGCGTGGGCGACACCTCGTTCCGCGCGCACCCTGGCCCGTTCTCGGCAGGCGTGCAGGCAGAGGGGCCGCTGCGTGTGGTGCGCACGTTCGACGAGCTCGACGGACTCGACGCCTCGGGCACCGTGCTCCTCCTGTGCGACGCTATCGCCAGCGAGCAGTTCACGCCGCGAGGCTACCCGTTCTACTCGGAGCCATCCCACGCCGCCGCACTCGACGCGCTCGAAGCGGCGCGTCCGCTCGCGATCGTGGCAGCCACCGACACGTGCGCGATGACCGCCGCGATGTCACCGTTCCCGCTCATCGAGGAGGTGGGCTTCGGCGTGCCACACGCGTACCTGCACGCGAACGTGGGAGCGCGGCTCGCGGAGCACGACGGCGACAGGGTCCTCGTGCAGATCGACTCTGCCGTGACGCCATCCACCGGGGTGCAGCCGATCGGCCGCCGGTCGGGGTCTGACACCGCCTCGGGCACCGTGGTGGTATGCGCACACATCGATTCCAAGCCAGACACGCCGGGCGCCATCGACAACGCAGCGGGTGTCGCGGTGCTGCTTGCGGTGGCGGACCTGCTGTGCGAGCGCGAGGTCGCTCCCACAGTGGAATTCGTACCGTTCAACGGCGAGGACCACGCGCAGGCCCCCGGCGAGCTCGCCTACCTTGCGGCGCGTCCGGACCTCTCGGCTGTACGCCTGGCGATCAACATCGACGCAGCCGGACTGCCGGGCGGCCCCACAGCGTACTCGGGCTACGGGCTCGACGCGAAGACCGAGGCGCTGGCGGCAGCACTGGCCGAGGAGTTCCCGGGCGTCGCCGCCGGACCGCAGTGGTTCGCAAGCGACCACATGGTATTCGCGATGCGCGGCGTGCCGGCGATGGCGTTCACATCGATGGACTTCGAGACGATCATGCGCGACTACGCGCACACCCCCGCCGACGCGCCGTCGATCCTCGACACAGCGCTGCTCGCCGAGACAGCGCACTACATCGCTGAACTGATCGCCGTCATGTGACCCGCACCGAGAACCTACCCCTCGGCGACGGGGATGATGACTTCGTTGTGACGGACGAACCCGGGCTTCCAGGGCGCGTCGTACTGCGCCGCTTCAGGCTCTCCCACCGGTACCAGCCCGCTCCCGGCCATCCAGTCGCGCAGCCGCTCAACCGACGCGGCGACCATCGCGTCGTCCAGGCGCCCGCCGAAGCGCTCCGCCACGGCCAGGTGCTCCGGCACAGCGGTAAGCTGCACGCGCAGGTCGTTCGGCTGGGGGAGCTCAGCAAGCTCCGTGTAGCGTGACGGCATCGTGAACCTCACGATGTACTCGCCAGCGCAGTCCACAGTGCAGAGCGGTGCCGCCTCACCAAGGCTTTCGCTCCGCGCGCGCTCCGAGGTCACCGGCGCGGTCATGGCGATCCGCTCTCCCGCTGATCTCGTTGTGCTCACGGGCGCGGTCATCGGGATCGCCCCGGCCGCCACGTTGTTGCCGAAGATGTAGTCGGCCAACACGCCGAAAGCCGCGTACGCGGCGCCGTTGTGACTGTCCGCCTTCACGGCCACGCTCGCCGTGAGGTACTGCGCGTACCGGCGCAGCTCGAACTGACCCTCGCGCCGCACCACCTCGTAGACAGGGCTCTCCACCGACATCGCCACATCACCGCTTCCCGTCAACCGATAACGGGTTCATACCCGAGCCGCGGTAGTGCCGCTCGGCGCCTTCCCGGCTCCGAAGCGCTTGCCAGGCGTCGCATCGGGGAATCGATGTCTGGTCGAGGGCGATCCGGGCCCGGGGAGGCACCCGCCCTCGTGACAGGGGGTGCGGTGATGAACAGCCCATCCGTTCGCATACTCGGCCGTCTGTGTCTCAGCGTCGTGCTGACCGTGGGGCTGATGCCTATGCTCCCGACACGCGCGCTCGCCACGCCGCAGCGCGACCCGATGACGATCCGCGTGAACGCGAGCACCGGCAACGACGTCACCGGCGACGGCACGCTTGCCGCTCCGTACGCCACGATCGAGAAGGCGATGCTGATCGCCACGCTTGCGGGCGATGTGGTCCGGGTGGCGCCGGGCACGTACTCGCCGCCGTACACCCTCCAGATCGCCACCGGCGTACAGCTGATCGGCGCGGGGCTCGGACGAACGATCGTCGAGGGTGTCGGAGGGCCCACCGGCCCGGTGTTCCGCATCGCGAACGGTGACTCGAGCACCCGCCTCGAAGGCTTCGTGATCCGGGGCGGCGGAGGCGACAACGGCGGTGCCGTGGAGATCCTCGGAGGTGCGGCGCCTGGCTGGGGGCCGATCATCACGCGCAACGAGTTCTCCGACTGCGGTGTGTCCGAGAACGGTGGAGCCATCTTCATCTCCCGGGTCGCATCCGACTACTGCAGACCGCTCATCTTCCACAACACCTTCCGGGGGAACGAGGCCGGACAGAACGGCGGGGCCATCTGTGCGATGGACGGCGCCGATCCCTACATCTACCGGTGCGAGTTCTACGGCAACAGCGCGTCGGGGACCGGCACCCAGGGAGGCGGCGCGATCTACCTCTCCGGCTGCGAGGCGCGCATACAGCGGTGCGAGGTCGTGGGCAACCATGCGCCTGCGGGCAGCGGTGGGGGCATCGCGGTGACCGCTCCCAGCAGCATCGTTGAGATCACCGAGACCGCGGTGCGCACCAACACCGCCGATTACGGTGCCGGCATTTGGGTGGACACCGCCGCGTTCCAGACCTTCATCACGAACTGCAGGATCGCATCGAATCTGGCATCCGGCCTCGGCGGTGGCCTGCGGATCTACAACGCCCCGGTCGTCATCGATGGCTGCTCGTTCGTGGGCAACCACAAGGTCGGCGACGATTCTCCCGGCGCGATCAGCGTCTACGACCTGAACGCCGATCAACCGGTGACCATCGCATCGTCGGTCTTCGACGACAACGGCGGGGATGACATCCCGCCCGTGTCCTCGTTCACCGACATCGGCGTCACGTACTCGTACCTGAACGAGGTCGTGTCCGGCACCGGCAACATGAGCGGAACCGACCCGCTGTTCACGCGCGTCAGCCCCTATATCGAGCGCCTTGCGTCCACCTCGCCCTGCATCGACGCGGGCGACCCCACCTCCACGCTCGATCGTGACCTCCAGTTCCTGCCTAGGCCGAAGGACGGACCTGACCCCGACAGCATCGCCAGGGTGGACATGGGTCACTACGAGTACGGAACCACGATCGTCCGCGTGTCCGGGTCGGACCGGTTCGCCACGTCTGTCGCCGCGATGCAGGGGCGGTTCAACGAATCGCCCGTTGCGATCATCGCCACCGGCCGTGACTTCCCGGACGCGCTCTGCGCCGCAGGGCTGGCCGGCGCGTTCCATGCACCGGTGCTGCTCGTCGAGCGGGACACCCTGCCACAAGTGGTGGAGGACGCCCTCGTGCTCCAGGAGGTCCGTGAAGCCATCATCGTGGGCGGAACGGGCGTGGTGGGGTCCGCTGTGGAGACCAGGCTCCGGACTCTCGGCATCGATGTCACGCGTATCGCCGGCGTGGACCGCTATGCGACTTCGCGTGCGGTCGCCGACTATATGGCAACGGCGGGACCGTCGCTCGATCACGACCTGACGGAGTACTGCTGGATCGCCCGCGGAGACATGTTCCCCGACGCTCTTGCGCTTGCGCCGCTGGCCGCACTGCGAGATGCCCCCGGCCCCGTGCTGCTCACCCGGCCGGGCGACCTGCCTGACACGATCGCGGGCGCCCTGACCACACACGCGTACGAGCACGCGCTCGTGGCCGGCGGCACCTCGGCGGTCTCGGACACGGTCTACGCTGAGATCGCCAGCCTGATACCCGGAGCCGCCATCGACCGCGCATACGGAGCGGATCGCTACGCGACAGCGGCTGCGGTTGCGGACTGGGCCTGGCGGGCCGAGTTCGGCGGGGGTGAGTTCATCGGGCTCGCCACCGGCGACAACTTCCCGGATGCGCTCTCGGGTGGAGCGGCCTGCGGCTACGAGCGGGGCGTGCTGCTGCTGACGCGTGCCGGTGCGCTCGACGCGGGCGCCGCGGCGTTCATGAGCGATCACGTCATCGCGCTTCGCCAGATCTCCGTCTTCGGTGGCAGCGGGGTGATCTCCGGGCAGGTGATCGCCGACTGTGACGCCATAGCGCCGTAGCGCGCGCTCCTACTCGACGAGCGGGAGCACCACGTCGTTGTCGGCGGGCGCGGGATCGTCCCACAGCCCGTCGGCAACGTAGCGCTGCTGCGACCAGATGAAGCGGCCCCACAGGTCGAGCCTGCTGTTGTCGATGGGCGGCTTGGCGGAAAGGTTCTCGTCGCCCTCGTAGTGCGCCACGAACGCCGGCGCCACATGATCCGCGATGTAGCGCGACTGCTCCTCGGCCACGTTGTAGCCGCGCGACACGTCATACGCCTCCGAGGCGATCGTGGCCAGCACGAACGCCCGGGCGTCCTCACCGAAGCTGGTGCCGGGCTTCAGGCGATCGACGATCGTCTCCGAGCGCACCGCAAGCTCGTTGCCAGACAGCTCGCAGTAGCGAATCGGGCACGGCGCCGTTGCGAGCGAGCCGGTCTCGATGTCGTAGAGGAAGCCGTTGTCCTCGTAGTCGGCGCGCGCGATGTCCTGCGCGTGGTAGTGGCCGGTGAAGACCACGCGCACGCCGTACGAAGCGAGCAGGGCGCCGACCGAGGGGTGGTCCTCCACGAGGTACTCAGGATGGAGCTTGGCCTGGCCGTCCCAATGCTCAACCACGCCGTGGTGCATCATCGCGATCACCGCCACGCCCTCGGCCTCGGCATCCCGGAGCACATCCTCGATCCAGTCGACCTGCGCCTGCGTGAAGGCCCCGGCGGTGACTTCCTCCCCGCCCGGCTCGTTCTCCTCGGAGCGGGTCGCGTCAAGCGCGAGCAACCAGAGTCCGTCGACCGGCTCGGCCACGTAGCTGAGCGAGGTCTCATCGCGCGTGAGCGCATCGCCATAGCCGAAGTCGCGGTACACCTCGGCGAACCCGTCCTGCGAGACGGCGGGCACGGGTATCTGCTCGGCGCCCTCGAACTCGAACGCCTCGGGGTTGTTGGCGTCATGGTTGCCGGGCACCACGTAGACCTCCACGCCCGCGTCGGTCACCCGGCGGAGCGCCCCGGCGACGGCCTCGTGGTTGACGACCTCGCCGTCCTTGGTGAGGTCGCCGGGGATCAGCACGAACTCGACCCCGGACGCGAGCACGTCGTCGATCGCGAGATCGAGCAGCTCAGCGGTCTCCTTGAGGAGCTTGCGGTCCGAGCCGAGCACGTCCTCGAACGCGGCACCGCTCGTGCCGAGCGACGTGTCGTAGTAGTGGAGGTCGCTCATCACGGCGAACCGGGTCTCTGGATATCCGGCGGGTTCGACCGCCGGCTCGGCCATCGCGTAGTCCAGCCTCGGCAGGCTGTCCAGATACCCGGATATGCCGAGGTAGGCCGCGCCG
>CAZSUO010000032.1:0-17522 GCA_964610065.1 uncultured Coriobacteriaceae bacterium
CCCGCGCCGTTGTACAGGATCACCCGGACCGACGTGTCGCCAGCACCGAGCTTCACGCCCCACCACTGCAGCAGGAGGTCGGCGATCTGATCGCGCTGCGGCTCGAGGAACGTCTCGCCGCCGAGGTCGATGGGCTTCACCGGCAGCGGCACGAGCGCGGTGCGGGCACCCTCCACGCCACTGATGAACTCCGCGATACGGGCACGGTCCTCCTCGGGCAACGATGTCTCGGTGAGGTTGCCCATCACGTCTCGCAGACTCTGGTTGGTCATCGCGTCCTGGTAGACGGTCGGGCTCACCACCACGTAGTGATCGAATGGCACGCCGAGGTAGTTCGAGATCGCGGCAAGCGACACGCCCGGACCACCGGAGATGCTCTCGCCCACCCGCTCGAATCCCTGGCCCGGCACCTCCATGAACGCACCGCTGGGCACCGCGATCCCGAGAATCTGGTCGTCACCTTCATCCAACCGCACGGCCAGGAACTCAGCGGTGCCGGAGCCCTCCGTGCCGATGATGAGCAGGTTCTCCTTGGCCTTCTCCGCCCGGGCTTCGGGCGTCGCCTGCTCAACCGCGTCGCGCCTCGCCAACCAACGCGCGGTTCCATTGATCGCCGATGCGAGCAGGAACAACACGAGCAGAAGGGCGAGTACGCCGCCAACCGTCATGCCAAGGACCTGCAGCCCGGCCACGATGGTGTTGCCGGTGGTTCGTGCGCCTTCGCGCACGTTGGTGCGGACACGATCGACCTTGGCATCACGCCTGACCTTGCGGCCGAGCTTGGATGACCGCTTGTTCGCCCTCCAACCGGTCGACTCCACCGGACGCTCGACGTGCGATCGTCTGCGAGGATAGTCGGAGCCAGCGGGAGGTCGCGCGGGGGCGCTGTCGGACTGACCCTTGCGCCGCTTCGCGCTCACCGGTCCTCACCCGCCACGATCGAGTTCCAGACGAGGAGTGTGTCGGGGTGGATCGGCCTCCGGCGCTTCACGATGTGCTTCAGCGACGCGGCGTACGTGTCCGCGAACAGCTCCTCGAGCGACGCGTGTTCAGCACCCTCGCGGAGCCGCGCCACACCGTTGTGCGACCTGCCGGGCTCGATGACATCGGCGATGTACACCACCATCGAGAGCGGCGACATCGGCACGGCGCCGTACGTGTGAACGCCAATGGCCTCGAGCACATCATCGCCAAGGTCGGGAAACGCCTCGCGCAGATCGGCTTGCGCCAGCGGACCGTGCAGCAGATAGGGTACGGCCTCATCGACCTCGGTCACCGGTATACCGGCCGAACGCGACCGGGTCACGAGTTCAGCCGCGGTGAGTTCACGATGCCAGTCGTGGAGCAGGCCAGCCATTCTCGCCTGCTCGACATCCACGCCGTACCGGGCGGCCAGGTCGCCGGCGGTCTGCGCCACGCGCTCGGAGTGAGCGAGCGCGGACGCCGACAGACGATCAGCGAGCGCCTCGTGCGCCACCTCGTAGGCGAGCACCTCAGACCTCCTCGGAGTACAGGCGGTTCTTGGACACGTATGCCGCGACCGCCTCGGGGAGCAGGTATCGCACCGGACGTCGCGAGACGACCCGGCCCCTGATGTCCGTGGAGGATATCGCAAGCGCGGGGACCTCCATGGTCTGCACCACCAGGCCAGAGTCATCGGCCCGCTCGAGAAAGGGCGCCATGTCGAAGCCGGGGCGTGTCGCGGCGATCAGGGTGCAGAGGTCGGCAAGCCGGGCCGAGTCCTTCCACGTGAGGATCTCGAGCACCGCGTCAGCCCCGGTGATGAAGAACAGGTCGGCGCCAGAGCCATGGATGCTGCGCAGTTGCGTCATGGTGTCGACAGTGTACGTTACGCCCGGTCGATCGATCTCCAGTCGGCTGACCTCGAAGTCGGGGTTGCTCGCCGTTGCGATCACGGTCATCAGGTACCGATGCTCGGCGGGGCTCACGCTGCGGTCGACCTTGCGGGCCGGCTCACCGGTGGGCATGAAGACCACGCGGTCCAGATTGAACTGGACCAGCGCTTCCTCGGCGGCAACGAGGTGCCCGTAGTGGATCGGGTCGAACGTACCGCCCATGATGCCCAGTCGGAGTCGCTTCCTCACTCGCGTATCTGCCCGCTTCCCATGGCGATGTACTTCGTCGTGGTGAGCGCGGCGAGTCCCATCGGGCCGCGTGCGTGGAGCTTCTGCGTCGAGATGCCGATCTCGGCGCCCAGGCCGAACTCACCACCGTCGGTGAACCGCGTCGATGCGTTCACGTACACCGCCGCCGCGTCGACCTCGTTCAGGAAGCGTGTGGCCGCTGTGTAGTCCTCGGTCACGATGGCCTCACTGTGCTTCGTACCGTAGGTGTTGATGTGGTCTATGGCCGCGTTCAACCCCGGTACGACCTTGCACGCGATGCGCAGGTCGAGATACTCGGTTGACCAGTCTTCTTCGGTCGCCGGCTGCACGCGCATGATCGCGCCGAGTGCACGGGTCTTCTCATCAGCGTGCACCGTGACACCCGCATCCTCCAGCGCGCGGAGGATCGGCGGCAGCACCCGCTCGTAGATGGCTTCATCGATGAGCAGGGTCTCCGCGGCGTTGCACACGCCCGGACGGTGGGTCTTGGCGTTGAGTACGATCCGCTGCGCCATGCGCGCGTCGGCGGACTCATGCACATACACATGGCAGTTGCCCACGCCGGTCTCGATCACCGGCACCTTGGCGTTCTCCACCACGCTCTTGATGAGGCCCGCTCCGCCGCGAGGGATGAGCACGTCGATCATGCCGTGGAGCCCCATGAGCTCGTTCGCCGCCTCGCGGTCGGTCGAGGAGACCGACTGGATGCACCCCTCCGGCAGGCCAGCGCCCACCGCCGCGTTCGCGAGCACGCGTGTGATGGCCAGGTTCGAGTTCACCGCAAGGCTGCCACCGCGCAGGATGACCGCGTTGCCGGTCTTCACACACAGCCCGGCGGCGTCAGCCGTCACGTTGGGACGAGCTTCGTAGATGATCGCCACCACGCCGAGCGGCACACGTACCTGGCTGAGTGCGATCCCGTTGGCCAGACGTGACCCGCTCACGACCTCGCCGATGGGATCGGGCAGCACCGAGAGGCTCCTCAGGGCCTCCGAGATGGCTTTGATCCGGACGGGGTTGAGCTCCAGCCGATCGAGGAGCGCAGGGGCGGTTCCCGCAGCGCGCGCCGCCGTCATGTCCGCTTCGTTCGCGGCGATGATCTCGTCTTGCTTGGCGACAAGCGCGTGGGCCATCACCAGCAGGGCACGGTTGCGCTGGTCAGTGGACGTGCTTGCCAGCGCGATGGCCGCCTGACGAGCGCGTGCGGCAAGATCGTGGACCTCCGACATAGCACCGTCCCCTTCGTCTTGGTCGAGGCTACAGTATCACCAGGTGATCGCGATGCACGACCTCGGCGCCGTCCCAGTTGGGCAGCACCCGTGAGATCTCGGCGGTCTTCAGGCCCCGCACACGCTTGAGGTCCGCCGAGGACATACCGGCGAGCCCGCGCGCGATGTCGCGACCCTCACCATCAACGACCGCGATCGCATCGCCGATGACGAAACTCCCGGTGACGTCGACGACGCCGGCCGGGAGCAGACTACCGCCCCGCAAGCATAGGGCGTGCTTCGCGCCATCGTCAATCGTGACCGAGCCCCTCGGGTGGCCGGCGTACGCCAGCCAGAGCTTGCGCCCCTTCACCGCCGCCTGACCACCGGCGAACAGCGTGCCCACCGGCTGTCCGGCAACCGCGTCCACCACCACGTCCGCACGTCTGCCGTCGCACACCACCATCGGGATGCCGGCCTTCATGAGCGCGCGCGCGGCCTCGAGTTTGGTCGCCATGCCACCGCTTCCCACACCGCTGCCGGGTCCTCCGGCCGACGCCAGGTGCTCGGCGGTGACCTCCTCCACCCGCTCAAGCAGCTGCGCTCCGGCGTCGGTGCGTGGATCGGCCGAGTACAGTCCCTCGATGTCGGTCAGCAGCACGACAAGATCCGCGTGCACCATCATGCCGATGAGAGCCGCGAGGTAGTCGTTGTCGCCGAACCTGATCTCCTCCACGGCGGTCGTGTCGTTCTCGTTCACCACGGGCACCACGCCGAGCTCGAGCAACCGCTCGAGCGTCTCGCAGGCGTGCACGTACTGCTGACGGTGCCCGACCTCGTGGCGCGTCACGAGCACCTGCCCCACGGTGAGACCCTCGGCGCCGAAGATCTCGCGGTACGCGTCCACCAGGAGCACCTGGCCAACGGCCGCGGTGGCCTGCAGCGTGGGCATGTCGGTGGGGCGCTCATCGAAGTGGAGCGTCTCGAAGCCTGCGGCGATGGCGCCGCTCGTGACGACGACCACGCTGAACCCCTGATCAACGAGCGCGCGCACCTGACGGGCAAGTGAGCCGAGATACTCGCGGTCAACCCGGCCGTCAGCACCGGTGACCGTAGAGCTCCCCACCTTCACGACCACCGTCCGTCTAGCCACCCGCTCCCCCATCCCCCTCATATGATTCGAACTCGAACGACACCGGCCCGATGTGGACGGTGTCGCCATCAACAGCGCCCGCCTTGCGCAGCCGCTCCTCGACACCCATCTTCGAGAGACGGCGCTGCAAGTACGCTACCGCCTCTTCGTTCTGCATGTCTGTGATGATGACCGCACGCTCCACACCGGCCCCGCTCACGTCCCATCCACCATCCATGGCACGCGTGACCACGATCTCTCGGTCGGTCCGCGGGACATGCACGTACTCGGCCTCGAACACCGGCTCGTCGCCCGGCGCATTCTGGCGTATCTCGTAGACCGCCTCGCCCACCGCACGGATGAGCTGCGCGATACCCTCCCCGGTCACCGCGGACACGGCGAAGAACGGTCGCCCGGCCTCCTCGCACCATGCGGCAACGCGTGCCGCGTTGTCGGCGGCGCCGTCGGCGTCCATCTTGTTGCCCACCACGATCTGCGGGCGCTCCGAGAGGTCCTCCGCGTGTGCGGCAAGCTCGCCATCGATCACCGCAAGGTCGTCGAGCGGGTCACGCCCCTCGTAGCCGCCGGAGAGGTCCAGGACATGCAGGATGAGCGCGGTACGCTCGATATGGCGCAAGAAGGCATGGCCGAGGCCGGCTCCTTCGCTCGCGCCTTCGATGAGTCCGGGAACGTCGGCCACCACGAACGAGCGCTCGCCGCTGGAGACGACGCCCAGGTTGGGGACGAGCGTGGTGAACGGATAGTCGGCGATCTTGGGCCGCGCGGCGCTCATCCGCGCGATGAGGGATGACTTGCCCACACTCGGCAGCCCCACCAGGGCAGCATCGGCAAGCAGCTTCAGCTCCAGCTCGAGCCATGCCTCCTCACCGGGTTCGCCCAGTTCGGCAAAGGTCGGCGCACGGCGCGTGGACGTCGTGAAGTGCCGGTTGCCCCGGCCACCGCCACCGCCGCGCACCACGATCAGCCGCTGGCCGTCACGCGTGAGATCGCCGAGGGTCTCCCCGGTCTCGGCATCACGCACGATCGTGCCGCGCGGCACCTTGAGCACCATGTCGGGCCCGTTGGCGCCATCGCGCTGCGAACCCTTGCCGTGCGTGCCACGGACGGCCTTGAAGTGCCGCTTGTAGTGGTAGTCGATCAGCGTCGAGAGCGTGCCGTCGGCCTCGAGCACGACATGGCCGCCGCGGCCGCCATCGCCACCGTCGGGTCCACCTTTGGGTACGTGTGCCTCCCGGCGGAACGATGCGCATCCCGCGCCGCCATCACCGGCCTTCACGTAGATCTTCACTTCATCTATGAACACTGTGCTCCAACCCCTGGCGGACGCCTCATTGTAGCCCGCCGGTATTCTTCATGCAGAAGGCCCCCCGCTATCGGCGGGAGGCCTTCGAGCGCTCGTCTGGTCGTATGGACTACGACTCCAGCGGCAGTACGTGGACCCTGCGGTCCTTGCCGCGGGTGAAGTCCACGACGCCGTCGATCTTCGCGAACAGCGTGTCGTCACGGCCGAGGCCGACGTTCTGGCCGGGCTTCAGGCGGGTACCGCGCTGACGGACCAGGATCGAGCCGGCGGTCACGACCTGGCCGGCAAAACGCTTCACGCCGAGGCGCTGTGATTGGGAGTCACGACCGTTCTTGGTCGAGCCCATACCTTTTTTGTGAGCCATCTCAGTTCACCCTCGCATCCGTCGGGCTGTGCCCGGATAGTCTATCAGCCTTCGTACTTCTTCGCATGGACTCCACAGTACGCGGAGCCTTCCTTGACCTTGTTGGTGCACGGGGTGCCGTCCGACTTGGTGGCGGCGCAGGTCTGCGGAGCGGCCTCGGTGGCGGCTGCCTCGACCACGGGAGCCTCGACAACAGCCGACTCGGCCTCAGGCGCCTCGACGGCCTTCGCGGGCTTCTCGACCTTCTCGGCCTTCGCGGGCTTCTCGGCCTTTGCCGGCTTCGTGCCGCCGGAGACCGCGATATCGGTCACGCGGACAGCGGTGAGCTGCTGGCGATGACCCTTCGTACGCTTGTAGCCCTTACGCTTCTTGAACTTGAAGACGATCTGCTTCTCGCCCTTGAAGTGCTCGAGCACCTCGGCGGTCACCGACGCGCCGGCGATCTCAGCCGGGGTGGCCATGATGCTGTCACCGTCGGCGATGAAGATCACCGGGAGCGATACGCTCTCGCCGACCTCGCCCTTGAGCTTCTCTACGGCGACGATGGTGCCGACCTCGACCTTGGCCTGCTTGCCGCCGGTGTTCACCACTGCATACATGGACGTTGCTCCAGTCAAAAGGGGGTACACGCGAAGCGCAATGCTAACAGACTGCGCAAGCGAGCGTCAACGGTTCCGGGCGTATCCATCCACTACCGCGCATGGCGTCACGCCGGCCCGCGGGCAGGTCCGCATCGCCTCGTCACAGTACTTCGCGCATCCGCTAAGTCTCGTCACCGCCCGCCGCGATCTTGCCCTCGATCATCACGCGCACTTCGATCGGCCCCACATCGGGGTCCGCGATCACGTTCACCCGTTTACCCGTCTCGGAGCGCAGCAGTGCGAGCGTGTTGTTGCCGGGCGCGTTGACCAGCGCGTACGTCTGCGGATTGAGCCCCACCAGATACGCCGACGACTTCCCTCCAACGAGCAGGTCTCGCAGGCTACGCTCGACGATGATCCGTCTCGTGGTGCCGGAGAGCACACGACCCTCGCCACCACAGCTCGGACATGGCTCCGTGAGCACGCCGTACAGCCCGTCGGTCACGTTCTTGCGCGTCATCTCCACGAGCCCCAACCGCGACATCTCCGAGACCCTCGTCTTGGTGCGATCGCGCTCCAGCTCCCGCGTCAGCCGCGCCACCACTTCCTGCCGGTTCCGCGCGTCCTCCATGTCGATGAAGTCGATGACGATGATGCCGCCGATATCGCGCAGCCTGAGCTGTCGCGCAACCTCGGAAGCCGCTTCCAGATTGGTGCGTAGGGCTGTGTCCTCAAGGTTCTTGCGGCCCACGTAGCTGCCCGTGTTCACGTCTATCGCCGTCAGCGCTTCCGTCTTGTCGATGGTGATGTGCCCTCCCGAGCCGAGCGGCACCTCACGCAGCACGGCGGTCTGGATATCCCCACCAAGACCGTACGCCTCGAACAGCGGTTCCTTGTCCTTGTGCACCTGCACGCGGCGCACGAGCCGGGGAGCGGACTTCCTGAGGAAGGACACGACCTTCTCGTACAACCGCTTGTCATCGACCACGAGGCGCCGGAACGTGTCGCCGAAGGCGTCGCGTACCAACCGCAGCGCGAGGTCCATCTCCGTGTACACGACCTCAGGCGCGAGGCCCTCGCGCGATTGAGCCTGCACCCTGCGCCAGAGGCGCAACAGGAACTCCAGGTCGCCCTGCAGGTCCTTCTCAAGAGCACCCGCCGCAGCTGTGCGGACGATCACACCCACGCCCTCGGGAACAAGCGGATCGATGATGGATGTGAGCCGGTCACGCTCCTCCTCGGCGAGTTTGCGCGAGATGCCTACGAAGTCCGAGAACGGCATCAGCACGAGGAAGCGGCCTGGCAGCGTGATCTCTGTGGTCACCCGGGCACCCTTGGTGCCCATCGGGTCCTTGAGCACCTGCACCATGAGCTGCTGACCCGGCTTGAGGAGTGACTGGATATCGCGGCGGGGCGCATCGGCCACTCCCTCGGGAGCCACGACCTCATCGACGTAAAGGAATGCGTTCTTCTCGAGGCCGATATCGACGAAGGCCGCCTGCATGCCCGGGAGAACGTCGCGCACCTTCCCCAGGTAGACGTTGCCGACAACGCTTCGCTTGGGGCGTTCGATGTACAGCTCGACAAGACGACGGTTCTCCACGACGGCGACCCGCGTCTCGTGCATGTCGTGCGAGATCAGCATCTCGCGTGTGATGTCAGGCACGATGTGTGCCCGCTACAGTGGCCGGCGCCAGCCCTGGTCGTCCTCGATGAGAAGATCCGTGCGGGTGATCGAAGCCACCCGGCCGGTTCCTACGGCTGCCGTGATGAAGACCTCGGGGCGGAGGGACCCCTGATCACCCATCCGGACCCACATCCGAACGGTGATACGTCCCTCCGAGGATGTCACCTCAGGCTCCTTCGGGAGCGCTGTGGCGAGATCGAAAACCTTTTGCTTGCCCTTGTGTTCGATTTCAAGGCGACCGGTTCCCATCAGTGCGACGAGCGAACGCTCGATCTCCTGCTGCGGACTCCCCCCTTCGATCTCGATTTCGTACACTGCTATCGTCAGTCTCGAGGCCAATGAACCCTCGGCCGGTGAGACGTATCCGCATGCAACGGGCCCCAGGTCCGACACGATCGCCGCGCGAAGTGCCCGCTCCACCTCCGCAACAGGGACGAAGCGCGTGAGCGTGATGTCCAGGTACTCCCGCTCCCCGGCCGTGCCCACGGGCAGGGCCGGACCAAAGGCCAGGCGCATCCTGGGCGTGAATCCCTGGGACACAGCATACGGCAAGCGCGCCCGGCGTGCAGCGCGCTCCCAGGCACGTCCGGTTTCCAGGTGTGACAGGTACCGCAACCGGCCGCTCTTGCGGAAGCAGACCCGGAGCCTGAAGCCCTCAGCCACGGCGCTCTCCTTCCGCGATCGCGATGTCCACGCCAAGGCCGGGGCATACCCCACACCCGGTGCAGTCGTCGAACGTGCAGTCCGGCGTGGTGGTCGCCGCCTCGGTGCGGTCCCGCTCCAGACGCAGGAACGCCTCGCTCAGGCCGCTGTCAATGTGCGCCCATGGTAGTGGCTCGTCGAACCCGTACGGACGTGCGGCAGCAATCCGCGCATCGATGCCCACCGAGTCGAACGCCTCGATCCAGCGCCGCAGCTCGAACTGCTCGCTCCAGGCGTCGAACCGCGCACCGGCCCGCCATGCCGCCTCGATGCCGTCGGCGACCTCTCTGCCACCGCGCGCCAGCACGGCCTCGAGCAGTGAGGACTCGGCGTCGTGAAACGACAACTCCACACCACGCCGCGGCATCGCGTCCCGCAGGAGCGCCTGCCTGCGTCGGACCTCGTCGAACGGCAGCTGAGCGTCCCACTGGAACGGGGTGTGCGCCTTCGGCACGAACGTGGAGACCGAGACAGCCACGCGCAGCCCGCCACGCTCCGCCTTGGGTGTCGCTTCGCGGGCTGCCGAGAACACCCGCTCCACGAGCGCACCGATGGCCCTCACATCGTCATCGGTCTCCGTCGGCAGCCCGATCATGAAGTACAGCTTCACGCGTCGCCACCCGGCCGTGAACGCCTGGTCCACGGCGGTGACGATCTCCTCTTCGGTGATGTTCTTGTTGATCGCGTCACGCAGCCGCTGTGACCCGGCTTCCGGCGCGAACGTGAGTCCGCTCTTGCGTCCGTCGCCAAGCAGACGCGCGAGCGGGACGGTGAAAGAGTCGACCCGGAGCGACGGCACGGAGATCGCGGTTCCCGTGCCCTCCAATCTCCCAACAAGCCGCCGGAGCACCGACTCCAGCTGCGAGTGGTCGGCGGTGGAGAGCGAGGTCAGCGAGACCTCCTCGAAGCCGGTGCACGCAAGCCCCTCTACCACATCGCGCACGATCGAGTCGGCCGGCCGTTCGCGTACCGGGCGATACACCATCCCCGCCTGACAGAAGCGGCAGCCCCGCGAGCATCCGCGCAGCACCTCGACGGTGGCGCGATCGTGTACGACGTCGGCGTACGGCACCACCGGGCATGCCGGGGCAGGATACGCATCAAGATCGGCCAGCACACGCCGGCGCACCCGCGGGGGGGCCGGATCGGAAGCCACCATCCGTCCGCCGGGGCCGGGAGCGTAGAGCGACGGCACGTACACGCCCTCGATCGACGCGAGCGCGCGCACCGTCTCCTCACGGCTCGCACCGCGCGCCTTCGAGACCCGGTGCGCCGCGACGATCTCGAGCACCGCGTCCTCGCCATCCCCCACGAGGATGGCGTCGAAGAACGGCGCCATGGGTTCCGGGTTGTGTGCACTCGGCCCCCCACCGATCACCAGGGGGTGCGCCTCACCACGATCGCTCGCCCGCAGGGGGATCCCGGCCAGATCGAGCGCCTCAAGCACGTTGGTGTACGTGAGTTCGTTTGAAAGCGTGACGCCGAGCAGGTCCACCGCCGCAACGGGCATGCACGACTCGAGGGTGAACAGCGGCACATCCTCCTCGCGCATGAGTCCGGCCATATCCACCCACGGCAGGAAGACGCGCTCGGTGGCGACATCGTCGATAGTGGCCAGCCGGGCCGCGAGGACCTGCAGCGCTTGATTGGCCATCCCGACCTCGTAGGTGTCCGGGTACATGAGAGCCACCCGGTACGCCGCGTCCGGGCGTCTGAGCACGCCCCACTCCCCGTCGACGTATCGGGACGGCCGCTCTATGCGGCCGAGCAGCCTCTCTACCCTCGGCCAGAGATCACTCGTCACGCGTACCGCCATCGTCGGCAGGCAGCACGAGCGGCACCGCCGGCGGCTCGGTCACCGGCTGCACCGGCGGCAGGTCCGCAACCGGCTGCGAGGCCGGAAGGTCGGCGACAGTACGCCGCCCACGACGCGGACGCCTGGCGGCGGCGCTGGCAACCATACCCTTGAAGTGATCCAGTACCTGGCCGAGGTCGTTGCCATCCTCGAAGTACTGCACGGCCGCCCTGCCCATGGCGAGCGTACCCGTGTAGCCGACGCCGCCCTTGATGGCCCAACCCAGCACGGGCACCACGGTCAGTGCCTGCCGGGCCACGGCGCGCATCAGGTAGCCGCCACCAACGATCGCGAGCAGTTCCTTGATGCGCTCCACGCCCAGAGGCTCTCCATATGCGGCGGCGATCTGCAGCAGCATCTTGGCCTGGTTGGCGGTCATTATCGGCATATCCGCACCCGCGATGGGCGTGACCGCGCCCACAAGCGCGTTCTGCCACGCAGTCGTCTTGACGGCGTCCTCGGCGACCGCCCTGCGCATGAAGGCGAAGTTGTGGGCCAGCGCGAGACGCTTACTGCCGAGGGCGTCAGTGAGCCACGCGCCCAGCCGCGACACAACCTCGGCGGGATCGTAGCTCACGATCACATCCGCGGTAGGCTGCGAGAGCGCGTCGGCAAGTTCACGGTCGCGCACGCCGTCACCCAGTCCGATCACCACGAGCGGCACGCGCCATTGCCGTGTGGCCGAAACGGCCTGCTGAAGCGCCACATTGCCGCTGCCGGCGATCGCGATCGCAACATCGGTCAGCTGTTCGAGCGGCCGCGTCTGACCCAGCTCGGCCACCTCGATCTGCAGGACCGCACGCGCCGTCCGGGGCCGAAGACTCTCACGGATGGCGTCGATCAGGACATCCGGCGCGTCGACCTCGACGTATACGCCGATCCGGACCGGGAGTTCGCGTTCCTCGGTGTAGCGCGTGCCCGACTTCGTCACGTCGCGCACGTCGAGCGGTAGTGCCATTCCGGGACGTGGTATCGCCATCGTTCGTATCCCCTTCCGTCACGATCCGGCGCCATAGCGCCGCGACCAGACCGAGAGCAACAACCCCACCGCGCCCAGGTTCGTGACCATCGACGAACTGCCGAAGCTCATGAACGGCAACGGAATGCCTGTAATAGGCATCATACCCACGGTCATGCCCACGTTCTCCAGAATCTGGAACAGCCACATGCCGAGGACGCCGGTCGCGATGAGCGCGCCGTACAAGTCGCGCGATGAGTTCGCGATCGCCAACGCGGTGAGCAGCAGCGCGAGATAGAGCCCGAGCAGGAGCACCGCGCCGAAGAAGCCGAGCTCCTCCCCGAGCACCGAGAAGATGAAGTCCGTGTGGCGCTCGGGAATGAAGTGCAGGTTGGACTGCGTACCTGACCCGAGCCCCTTGCCGGTGAGCCCACCGGAACCGATCGCGATCTTGGACTGCGCGAGGTTGTATCCCGCGTCGGTAGGGTCGATGTCAGGGTCGACGAAGACCAACAGCCGGTTCTTCTGGTAGTCCTTGAGGCCCACGTCCCGGCCCGCCATCTCGTCCAGACCGGCATCGACACCGAGGATCGCCCCCACGAAGACCGCCGCGGCGACCGCAAGGAACGCGAAGTGTTTGGCCTTCATGCCGCCCACGACGAGCATGACCATGGCGATGGCCACGAAGACCATGCCAGTGCCAAGGTCCGGTTGCATGAGGATGAGGAACACCGCGCCAGCCAGGTACAGCAGCGCCCTGGTGATCCGCGCCGGCGTATCGACCCGGCCCTTCATGTTCGCGATCACGGCCGCGAAGATGACGATGAAGATCAGCTTGGCGGGCTCCGACGGCTGGAAAAGACGTGTGCCCGCGATCTCCAGCCACGATGTCGCGCCCTTCGCGGTGCCTCCAAGCCCGGGGATCCGCGGGCTGATCAGCAAGAACGCCCCGAACGCGATGAGCGGGCCCTGCCAGCCCCGCAGTCGCGTGTAGTCGATGAACCAGGCGACCGCGAGCGGCACGAGACCCACGCCGATGCCGAAGAGATGACGCATCAGCATACCGCTGCCGCTGTTCATGCTCGATGTCGCCGAGGCGACCATCACGGTGCCGTACACGAGGAGCGCGGCCACCCACGCCACGAGCGGCACGCTGACCCTATCGAGAATGCGCTGTCCTATCGTCTTGTTCACCGCGCATCACCTCGATTCGTCAGTGGTGCGGATGGTCTTGAGCTCCTGGCCGAGCAGATGCGCGAGTATGTTGCGCGCCGCCGGTCCGGTGACCGAGCCGCCATGCCCGCCCTGCTCCACGATGATCGCGACCGCGTACTTGGGGTCCTCGGCGGGGGCGTACGCACAGAACCATGCGTAGTCGTCCTTGCCCTTCACTTGTGCCGTCCCGGTCTTGCCAGCGACCGTCGGCCTGAATCCGGCGAAGGCGCCCTTGGCCGTACCCGTCTCGGTGACGTCCACCAGTCCGCGCTCGACCACTCCCAGCAACTCGGCGGAGACGCCGGTCGTGTGCAGCACCTCGGGCTCGATCGTCCGGATGACGTCCCCCTCACTGCCGAGGACGTCCCTGAGCACGTGCGGACGCATGATGTCGCCGTCGTTGGCGAGACCCGCGTACACCAATGCCATCTGTAGCGGGGTAGTGAGCATGTCGCCCTGCCCGATCGACATGTTCACCGTGTCACCCGGGAGCCACATCTGGTACTCGGGGTAGTTCTCGTTGTACCGCTTCTTCCATGCGGCGTCCGGTACACGGCCGGCGGATTCGCCCGGAAGGTCGATGCCGGTCTTGGCCCCCAGGCCGAACTCCCGTGACGTTGCCTGGAGCTCTTCCTCGCCGCGCTTGTACAGCTCGTACCCGATCTCGTAGAAGACCGTGTCGCACGAGTGCTTGAGACCGCCACGGAGGCTCACCGTACCGTGCCCGGTGCGCTTCCAGCACCACTTGGGCCACTGCTTGCCCATGTCGGTCCAGCGGCCGGTGCAGGTGTAGGTGGTGTTCTCCCCGGTGATGCCGGCCTCCATACCTGATATGGCCGTGATCACCTTGTATGTGGATGCCGGTGGATACGCGCCCATGACCGCACGGTCGTTCAGCGGGTACTCACTCGTCTTGGCGTTGAGCGCCTCCCACTCTGCGGAGCTGATCCCGCCGAGGAACGCCGAGGGGTCATAGGTGGGTCGGCTCGTGGACGCGAGCACCTCGCCGGTCTCGATGTCCAGCACGACCGCCGCCCCGGCTCGTGAGCTGTTGTAGCCCTGCCGATGCGCCTCCGCGATCGCCGCGTCGAGCTGGTCTTCCGTGACGGCCTGTACCGCGGCGTCGATGGTCAGGCGGATGTCGTTACCCGGACGTGGCGCCTGCTCGCTCACAACACCCTGCGCCCTGCCGGAAGCGTTGACCTCGATGCGGCGCCATCCCTTGTCACCCTGCAGCAGGCTCTCATACTGACGCTCCACACCCGACTTGCCCACGGTGTCTCCACGCTCGTACCCGGAGTACTCGTCCGAGTTCTTGAACTGCTCCTCGGAAATTGCACCGGTATACCCGAGGATATGCGCCGCGAGGTTCCCATTGGGGTACTCCCGCACCGCGATCTCCTCGACGATCGCCCAGGGGAAGTCCGTCTGCCGCTCGGCGATCTGCGCCACCGACTCCATCGATACGTCGACCGCCACCACTCGCGGACGAAGCGCCTCTTGCTGCACGTCGGTGACCCGGTCCCAGATGTCCGCGGGAGTGGTCCCGAGCAGAGTAGCCACCTCGCCGAACATCTCATCGAGCTCACGGCTCGTCGGGTCATCAGCCGTATCCTTGGTCCACGTTCGCGTCAGTAGCGCACGCACGTCCTCATGCGAGGGGTCAACACTCACGGCGAGTGCTGATCGGTTGGTCACGAGCGGCACGCCGTTGCGGTCGAGGATGCGGCCCCGCGGTGCCTGGATGGAGATCTCCCGCACCCGGTTGTTCTCCGCCTGCGCGGCGAACGACTCGCCGTTCAGGACCTGCATCGTCCACAGCCGGACGAGCAGGGCCGACAGAACGACGACCACGATGATTCCGAGGACGCCGAAGCGGGATCTGAACTCCTGACTGACCGTAGGCATAGGTGCGTGAGACTCCAGACGGGCCGGGCGAGCGGCCGACTCAGGCGAGGCGGCCGAATGACTTGATCGAACGGTCGGTCCGCAAGAATCGCGCCAGCCATGGGTAGGCGAGCATCACAAGGACCGCATTGTACAGCGCACGGGGCAGCACGAGCCTACCAAGCGCGGGCCAGAACGCGGGCCCCACGCCGATGACCGAGACCACCACCAGGTACGCGAAGTCAGCAACAAGCGCCGCTATCACGCCTACGGTCACGGGGGCCAGCCATCCTTCGGCGAACAGGTTCTGCTTCAGCGAACCGCTCAGGTATCCGGTCACCGACATGACCAGCGCCCACGCGCCGATCGGACCAGAGGACAGCAAGTCCATCAGCAGCCCGGCCACGAAGCCGACGGTCGCACCCGCCGAGGAACCCTCTACGAACGCGAGCGTGATGACCACGAGCAGGAGCAGATTAGGCGTCACGCCGAACAGCGAGATGTGCGGGGCGATCATGACCTGGAGGGCGAACGCCCCGAGAAGGGCTCCCACCGTCGTTCCCCATCGCGTCATTCGATCTCACCCGCATCCGTCTCCACCACAGAGCCCACGAGCACGAAGACCTCCTCGATCGAGCCGATCGGCACTCGCGAAGCGACGCGGATCCGCGGGTACAGCTCGCCATGGCGATCGTCGACCGCGATGACGTCGCCGATGACGATGCCACCCGGGTACACACCACCGATACCGCTCGTGATGACGACGTCACCCTCCACGGGCAGATACGTGCGGTCGATGAAGTCGAGCGACAGCGACCCTCCGATCGAACCTCGCACCACGCCGGGGGTACGCGACGACTGTACGATCGCCGCGACACCGCTCAGCTGATCGGTCACAAGCCGCACCGACGATGAATGAGCGGAGACATCGGCGATCTGACCTACGAGCCCCTGGGCCGCGATCACCGGCATGCCCGGCTCAACGCCGTCGTTCGAGCCGCGATCGATGACGATCACGCCCTCCCAGATACTGACCGGTCGGCGGATGACCTCGGCCCCGAGCTTCGCGAACTTCCGCTCCTCGGCGAAGTCGACGAGTGCGCGCAGACGTTCGTTCTCTTGCCGGGCCTCTTCGAGCTCGGCAAGACGCGCGCGGAGCTCCTCGTTCTGCTGCTCGAGTGCCTGCACGCGCTCCCGGGAAGCGCCGATACCCGCGAAGAACGAGCTGATCGAGCGCACCGGCGAGGTGATCGCGGTGCCCGCCCGGGCGAGCGGCGCGGTGACCTCGAGCGTTACGCGGCGAGCGCCGTGGAGCACCCCGTCATCCCCCTCACGGAAGTAGACCGTGAGCATGACGAGCGAAAGCACCACCAGGATGATGAGCAGCGTGGGTCGCGACTGTTTCGGCTCGGACTGCCCGATGCGCATGAGCGGCCTCCGCCGTTACCGTGAGACTGTCAGGACCTTCTTGAGGACGTCGATCTCCTCGAGCGCTTGCGCCGAGCCGAGCACCACGTTGATGAGCGCATTCTCGGAGACGTGTACCGGCATGCCGGTCTCCATGCGAAGCCGCTCGTCGAGTGCGCGCAGCAGGGCCCCGCCGCCGGTGAGCACGATGCCGTACTCCATGATGTCGCTTGCGAGTTCCGGCGGGGTCTTCTCGAGCGTCCCCTTGATAGCCTGGATGATGGCCAGCGTGGGCTCCTCGATCGCGACCCTGACTTCCTCCGAGGAGACCTGGAACGTCCTAGGCAGGCCTGTCATCAGGTCGCGTCCGCGGACCTCCACGTCAAGCTCCTCGGTGAGCGGGAACGCCGACCCGATCTCGAACTTGATCTCCTCGGCCGTGCGCTCACCGATGAGTACGTTGTACTCCTTCTTGATGTGGGCGATGATCGCCTCGTCGAACTCGTCGCCGCCGATCCGGATGGACTGCGCCACGACGATGCCTCCCAGCGAGATGACCGCGACCTCGGTGGTACCGCCACCGATGTCCACGACCATGTTCCCCGTGGGCTCCTGGATCGGCAGCCCGGCGCCGATCGCGGCCGCCATCGGCTCTTCGATGAGATACGCGCTGCGCGCGCCGGCCTGCATGGTCGCCTCGAAGACGGCGCGCTTCTCGACCTCGGTCACGCCAGACGGCACGCACACGACCACGCGCGGCTTGGGCTGCCAGGGGAAGCGCTTCACGCGCGTCTTGTTGATGAAGTAGCGAAGCATCGCCTCAGTGACCTCGAAGTCGGCGATGACGCCGTCTTTGAGCGGCCGGATGGCAACGATGCTGCCCGGGGTGCGGCCGAGCATGCGCTTGGCGTCGACACCCACGGCAAGCACCCGCTTGGTGTCGCGCTCGACAGCGACGACCGAAGGCTCGATGAGCACGATCCCGCGCCCGCGGACGGACACGAGCGTGTTGGCGGTCCCTAGATCGACCGCCATGTCTCCGCCCCATGAATCGAACAACATATCTACAAGCGACA
>CAZSUO010000033.1:0-7729 GCA_964610065.1 uncultured Coriobacteriaceae bacterium
ACCTGCATGTTGGAGAGCGCCGTGAGGGGTCCGTACAGACGGTTGAGATACGCCGTGAGCGCCACCACGGTGCCCACATCGAGCACCTCGCGCACCGCGAGCACGCCGCCCCAGCCGTACACGAGAGCGGTGGCCACCGAGGCGGTGAGCGTGAGCGCCACGAAGAACACGCGGCCGTACACGCTGCGGGTGATCGCGATGTCCCGCACACGGCCGGCCTTGTCGGAAAACGCAGCGTCCTCCTCGGCGGCACGCCCGAAGAGCTTCACCAGCAGCGCGCCGGAGACGTTGAACCGCTCCACCATCGTGGCGTTCATCTCGGCGTTGAGCTCGTACCGCTCCCGCGTGATGCGCTGGATGCGTCGGCCGAGCCAGCGCGCCGGCAGCAAGAAGAGCGGCACCACCAGGAGCGCCACGAGCGTGAGCTGCCAGGAGAGCGCGAACATCGCCACGAGCACGAGGCCCACGCGCAACAGGTTGCCCACCACCGCCGAGAGCACATCGGAGAGCGCCTGCTGCGCGCCCTGGACGTCGTCGTTCAGACGGTTCACGAGCGCGCCGGTCTGCGTGCGCACGAAGAACGCGATACCCATGCGCTGCACATGCGAGAAGACCCGTGTACGCATGTCGAACATCAGGCCCTCGCCGATGCGCAGCGACACCCACCGCTGCACGAGGAGGATCCCGCCGTCTGCGATGGCGAGCGCCGCGACCAGCAGCGCGAGGCGCACCACAAGCGCCGCGTCACCGCCGAGGATGCCGCCGTTGATGATCTCGCGGTAGATGAGCGGGTCGAGCACGCCGATGAACGCCTGGACCGTGACGAGCGCCAGGAAGACCGCGATGCGTCCACGGTAGGGCTTCAGGAGGCCGATGACCCGCCGACCGGTGCCGGGCGCCACCGTCTGGCCTTTCACCGAAGGGTCACGCTGCAGGGACTGGAGGGTGCTGTGCCCTCCCATCCCGGGGCTGACGCCCATCAGGTACCCTCGCTCCTACCCCACTCGAATGCCATCGCGTCGATGCGGTCGATGAGCTCACCGATCGCGAGCGGACCATCCACCGCCAGCTGCTCGCGGATGATCTGCTCGGCATCGGAGAGCGAGGTGCCCTCGGCGCTTGCCGTGTGGAACACGAGCTGCGCGAGGCCGGCCATGCCCGCCGCGATGAGCTGCAGCATCGACATCAGCGTGCGGTTGCCGCCGAACGCGCCACAGCCCCAGAAGCCGGTGTGGACCACGACAGGCGCCCCGGGGGCGATGCGCGCGGACTCGGCGACCGCGGCGGCGAACCCGGTGTACGCGGTCACGATGATGCGCTCGATCATCTCGCGTTCGTAGCGACCGCTGCGATAGGTGGGCGCCGCCATCGCGATGAGGTTGGTGATGGTGGGAGGCTCGATGCGCTTGGTGGCGCGGGCGATCGCTTCGGGCGCGGCCACGGCGAACTCATTGCCGTACAGCCCGCGCGGACGCCCCTTGGCCGCGTTCATGTTGGTGGCCACGCGGCACCGGCGCTCCACGCCGGTGACCAGTACGGGCGTGGGGCCGTCGGCGGTCTCGGTGACCGAGCGGTGCCCGTCGGCGCGGAGAGCCTCCACCAGCGAACCGAGCGCGGGATGCTCCGCGCACTGCATCTCATCCTGGGCGAACAGCCCCGAGCCGTACGCGAAGAAAAGCATCGGGTCGGCGAAGTTCACGTGCCACTCGAACGCCCCCGGGATGTCGGCGACCGGAGCGTAGTCCATGATGCCGCACTGGCTCTCCAGGATCGCCAGGCCCGCCGAGGGGTCGACCTGCGCGGGCAGTTCGAACGCAGGCCAGCGGGTGTAGCCGATCTCCCCGCCGCAGGTGTCGTCCTCACGGCAGGCGATCTCGTACACCACGCGCTTGTTGGGGTGGCGCAGCAGCGGCGGGTGCTCTTGCACCAGTCGTGCGGTATCGAACGTCATGCGTTCCAGAGGCTCAGGCAGCGACATCATCATCGTCCTTTCGAGTGATGGGGCCGTGCGGGTGGGCGTGCCTGCATACTAGCATGCGCGGGACCCCCGGGATGAGCCCGGTCGCCTACTCGGCCCACAGGCCACGGCCGGCGCTGCGCGCCTCGGACTGCAGGTCCTTAAGTGCGCCCGTGTACTTCACGTTGGGCGGATACGTGTACGCGTTGGCGAACCCGTCGAGCACGATCCGCGCGTTGAGCATGAGCTCCCGCACCTCGGCATCGTCCCCGCTCTGCGGCTCGGCCAGCCACACGTACGCCAGCAGGCGGCCGTGCTTGTCGCGCAGCTCGGCATCCGTCTCGAGCCATACGGTCGTGCCCACCGGAATGGCGTCGGCGGTGTAGGCCGCGGCCTCCTCGCCGTACGGCTCGGCGCGCTCCCCCACCTCGGGTGTGTCGATGCCGATGAACCGAACCTTCTCCTCGGCTCCACCCTGCAGTCGGAAGTGAGCGGTGTCGCCGTCGGTGTGCCGGATCACCTCGGCACGCGTGACCTCGGGCGCTCCGGCGGGGCGCTCGGAGTCCGGCGCAGGCAGCAGCGTGCAGCCCCACGCCACGAGCACCGTGATGAGCAGGACCGCGGCGGTTGAGAGAACGGTTGCGAGGGGCCGGATGCGCGATGACATGCGGCGATTGTAGCGCAGCGGGTATAGGAAACCATCGGCTCCGGCGATCGGGAGGACCCATGGAGACGACCGCTCTCAGGCGCCCACTCGTACTGCTCACCTGTCTGGCGTGCGCGGTGATGCTACCAGGCTGCCTGCCGGACGCGACGACGGAGGACGCGGCTCCGGAGGTCGTCACCTCGGCGCCTCTGCCCGAAAGCGTCCCTTCAGACGAGGCTGTGCCGCTCGACGAAATCGCCATCAGCCTCGAGCCGGTGCTCGACGGGTTCGAGCAGCCGTTGTACGTGACCGGCACAGGCGACGGCTCGGAGCGGCTGCTCGTTCTGGAGAAGACGGGTCGGGCCTGGGTGGTGACCGGCGGCGAGCGCACGGGCGTGTTCCTCGACCTCTCTGAGAAGGTGAGCACCAGTAGCGAGCAGGGGCTCCTCGGCATGGCGTTCTCGCCCGGGTTCGCCGAGGATGGCCTCGTCTTCGTGAGCTACACCGAGCTCGACGGCTCCTCGGTCCTGTCGCGATTCACGGTCACTGGCGAAGCGGCGGACCCGGCAAGTGAGACGAAGCTGCTGCGCGTGAACCAGCCGTACGCCAATCACAACGGAGGCATGATCGCGTTCGGTCCCGACGGCTACCTCTACTACGGCCTCGGCGATGGCGGCGGCTCCGGGGATCCGTACGGGAGCGGGCAGGACGGCGGCACGCTCCTCGGCAAGCTGCTACGGCTCGATGTGGTGGGCGGCGCGGGCGATCCCGCAGGATATGTCGTGCCGGATGACAATCCGTTCGTGGAGCAGGCCGACATGCGCTCCGAGATTTGGGCGCTGGGCCTGCGGAACCCGTGGCGATTCAGCTTCGACCGCGCCACGGGCGACCTGTGGATCGGCGATGTGGGACAGAACACTCTGGAGGAGATCGACCTGCAAGCAGCGGACTCCCCCGGCGGCGAGAACTACGGCTGGAACCTGCTCGAGGGCACACGTCCCTATCCTTCGGAGTCGTCGCAGCCTGATCTCGCCGGTTTCGCGATGCCGATCGTGGAATACGGCCGCGACGCGGGCACTTCGGTCACCGGCGGCTACGTCTATCGCGGCGTGGCGGAACCGGAGATCTACGGGACCTACTTCTACGCGGACTTCTCGGTGGGACGCGTCTGGGGACTCCAGGCTGGTAGCAGCGGAGTGGAGACGCGCGAGTTGCTCGACACCGACCTGATGATCGCGAGCTTCGGCGAAGACGACGACGGCGAGCTCTACGTGGTCGACTTCAACGGCGGGGTGTACCGGATCGTGGCCGAGTAGACCGGGCGGGCCACCCGGCACAAACGCGACGACCTACCCGACGAACCGCTTGTCCACGTACGGCGACGTGAACGCGGCGAGCGTGGCCGAGTAGCCGGGCACGAACTCGATCGCGTCACCGAGGCGTGGTGGCGCGGGTAGATCGTGCACGTCGAGCACCAGGTGGTCGCTCGAGGCGCCGAGCACCTGCACGCGCGGGTCGCGCGGCACGATGCCGTCCGGCACGATGTCCTGCCGGCCGATCGCGAGGATCGCCCGGCGGCGGTCTCCGCGGTCTTCGAACGTCGGCCGTCCACCGAACGCGTCTTGCGCACTCGTGCCCCGTGGCTTGCTGGGCTTCACGAGGCACTCGATCACCGGAGCGGTCACGGTGATGGCGTCGGTATGCAGGCCGAGGATAGGCTCCCGCGTCACGGTGGACACGCCGAGCAAGATCGACTCGCCGATACGCAGACTGTCTACCCGGCCGGGCAGGATGCCTTCCACAAGCGCATCGAGCGAGCTCGACATGCCGCCGCTCACGTGCAGACGCCTGTTGAGGCGTGCTTCTGCGGTCTGCGTAAGCGCAACGAGTTCGCCGAGATTCCGCTCGTCCGGCACGATCGCCCCGTAGCAGGTGAGACTCGCGCCGATGCCGAAGACCTCGATGTTGGGGAGCGCGTCAGCCGCCTCCACGAACGCTGGCAGATCAGCCGGCATCATGCCCTCGCGCAGATCGCCAAGGTCCACCATCGCGACGATGCGGTGCGTCTTTCCGAGTGCGCGGGCCGCCATATCGAGCGCCCGGACGGTCTCGAGTTCGCTTTCGAGCGAGACGTCGAGCAGCCGCACGGCGTCTGCTGCGAGCGCCGGAGCGGGCGCGCGGAGCGACCAGAACCCGGCGGCAACGCCCGCCTCACGCATACGCGCGATGTTCTCCAGCCGTGAGTCCGCGATTCCGGCCGCGCCTCCGGCCAGCATCGCGCGCGCGACCTCGGGCGCCCCGCAGGTCACCTTCGTGACCCCATAGACGCCCCGGCCACCAAGCGCTTCTACGACCCGACGCGTATTCTCGGTGACCTTCGCGAGGTCGACGGTGACGGTGGCCCGTGCGGTCATGGCGGCTCCTTCGGCATCAGCAAGGACACTGCACGGCTATGGTACGCCAGCCGGGGCCGAACGGTCGCGGGCGATTGTGCAGCCGACGCTGAAAGGGGCCCCGCGAACGGGGCCCCGTGCGTGCTTCAGCCTGGCGTCCGCCTACCCCTCGATCGACAGGAGCACCAGGAGCTCCTGCAGCGACCAGTACACGCGCCGCTGTGCCGCCGGGTCCGTGACCCAGTCGTCGCGCTCAACCGCACCGCCCGCGACCACGCCGTCCACCTTCGGCAGCAGGTCGTTCTCGATCTTCTTGCTGGCGCCATCGGTGGCGCCGTTCTCAACCTGGCGGACAAGCGCATCGAGCTTGCTCGCGAATGTCGCGCTCATGTTCTTGCCCCGGAGATCATCGCGCTCGAGCGAGAGCACGAACTCCCGCAGGTTTGCGGTCTTCTCGAGCACCGTGGGCGTCGGGTCGATCGCACCGTAGATCACGATCTTGCCGTCGCGCACGTACTCCCAACCGGCCTCGAGCGTGTCGATGTCGGTTGTGCCCTCAGGCAGCGGCTCGACCTTGATCACGGTCACGCACTTGGATGAGAAGCCGGCGTTGTGGTCGGTGTAGAGCTCCGGGCTATCAAAGGGCCAGATCACATCCTGGATCAGCGAGGTCGACGCCTGATCGGGCGGACCAGGGATGCGCTGTGGCGGCACCACGCGGAATGGACCCTCGCCGTCGAGCTTCCCTGTCGCATTGAGCGATCCTGGCACCAGGTTCTGCCCCTCGTACTGGTACGCCAGCAGCAGCTTCGAGCCGCCCTCCACCACGATCGGGTCGCCGTTCTCACGCCCGGCGACCGAAGCAGCGCTGTAGTCGCACCAACCGTACGCGGGGTTCGTGGCCCGATCTGCCTCGACATCCCGGTAGAAGGTCGACTGCGGGTAGAGCCCCCGCACGTGGTAGTACCCCTCGGCAGGGTCGAGCGGATGCGTGTTGGCGAAGCCGTCCGCCGCGATCGCGCGGATCCCCGTCGCCCATGACAGCATGCCTGCGTTGGCAAGCACGTCCTCCATCGGCGTACCCGTGTACTCACAGTAGTAGTCGCCCGACTTGTGCGTGTTCATCAGCTGGAACTGTGTGTGCGACGGCATCGCCTCGATCTCGGCGAGCGTATAGACGCGATACGGCGCCTCGACCTTCGTGGGATCGTCATCAGCGTCGCCCGGATAGCGCACGGCCGCGATCTCATCGATGTTGGTGTAGCCGTCACCGTCGGAGTCAAGCGCATCGATGGCGGTCACGGCCGCGGGATCGCTTCCGGCCTCGTGGTAGTCGAGGCCATACGGGTTGAGCGTCGCCATGATGTCGCCGTGGGCATCGTACCCGTACGTGAAGTGGCACCACTCACACGCGCCGAGCGCCGCCTTGCCGACCGTGCCACCGCGATGACAGAGAGTGCACGAGTCGAGCTTGGTGCCTGCGGCCTCGGGATAGACCTGGAGGAAGTAGTCGGAGTCCATCTCCCCCATGTGGTGGTACGCGGCATCCGCCTGTGATGCCGAGGTCGCGACGAGAACCCCCAGGATTGCGAACACAAGCACGCCGAACAGGACCGATCTTCGTTGCATGGTGCTGCCCCTTTCCCCTCAGCCGGCACGGGTCGGCCTCGTTACCTCCTCTGCGGAGGGTCCCCTGGTGAGCGCCGCGCACGCGGGTGGAGGGGCGGTCGCACGGCCGGCGCTGAAAGGGGCCCCGCGAACGGGGCCCCTTCGGCGCGGCGGCGTGGACCCGGCCGTCCTGCCACCGCAGGGAGCGGGGTGGCGCGATTCGTGTGGGCGAATCGGAACCACCACGTCTCCCGGGCGATGCCGATGATCCCGGTTGGGGAAGGCGAAAGCCCTCCCCGCGACGGGAAAGGCAGATCAGAGCGCCGTAGCGCCCCCCGGATCTCCTTTCCAAGCGGGAGGCCAGCCGGTTTCCCTGCTGACCCTATCGGCCCTGCGACCGTTGGACTGGTAAGGGTCCGGTAGGTCGCAACGCTCGGAGACGATGTCTACGTTAGACAGTTCCTTAGCGTGGGTCAAGACCGGACGCCGCCTGTCGGACGGGCGGTCAAGGTGTGACAGCCGAAGGTCGGCTGGGTATCACTGGAGTAGCGGCGCTTGACCCCGGCCGGTCGGCGCTCCACATCACGCTCCGCGCCCCGCGCGGGCCCTCCGCCGCTGCCGTACGGCAGACTACCCGTTCGGTTCCGCATGCTCGCGCGCGAACCCGGACGTCGTGAATGGTCCGCTCGTGAAGGGAGGAGCGCGTGAACGGCAACTGGGGTGTCGCACTGATGGTGGATCTCGGCACTGGCGAAGTGGCCCGCAAGGAGATTCCCGAGAAGTGGTTCCGTGACTACATCGGTGGTGAGGGTGTGGCGATGCGCTTGTTCGCCGAGCTCGTCGACTTCGACGGCCTGCCGCTCGAACCATCACAGCCGCTGATCGCGGCAGTCGGCCCGCTCACCGGCACGGCCGCGCCGTCCTCGGGTCGTACGTGTTTCGTCTTCCGCTCCCCCGCCTCGGGCGCGCTCGGAGCATCCAACGTCGGTGGCCACCTGTCACCGGCGATCAAGAAGGCAGGCTACGACCTCATCGTCTTCACGGGTGAGGCCGATAACCCCGTCTACGTGGTGATCGATGACGACTCGGTGGAGATCCACGACGCGACCGATCTTTGGGGCAAGG
>CAZSUO010000033.1:7829-16093 GCA_964610065.1 uncultured Coriobacteriaceae bacterium
GTGATCGATGACGACTCGGTGGAGATCCACGACGCGACCGATCTTTGGGGCAAGGGCGTGCACGACACCGAGGCCGCCATCCGTGACACGCTCGATGGCAAGGGCTGGCAGCTTGCGACCATCGGCCCCGCCGGCGAGAACGGCGTGCTGTACGCAGCTATCATGACGGACGGCGAGCGCGCGGCGGGTCGCGGCGGCGGCGGCGCGGCGATGGGCGCCAAGGGGCTCAAGGCGTTCGCGGTGCGTGGCACCAAGCCACTCCCCATCGCCGACCCGGATGCACTCAAGGCGGCGGCGAAGCAGGCGCGCGAGGAGTTCCTGAACGAGGCGTTCGTGAAAGACGAGCTCAAGCCCTATGGCACGCCGAGCTTCTACGACTCCATCAACGCCCTCGGCGTGCTGCCCACGCAGAACTGGCGGCGCACGACCTTTGACGAGTCGATCGGCACGCTCGGCATGAAGGCCTACCACGAGAACATGGACGTCAAGGCTTACGCATGCGCGGGTTGTCCGGTGGCGTGCGGTCGCACTACCACGATCAAGACCGGGCCGTACGCCGGAGAGACCGGCGGCGGTCCCGAGTACGAGACGCTCGGGGCGTTCGGCTCCAAGTGCCTCGTGAACGACCTCGAGGCGGTGGCCCACGCAGGGCACCTCTGCAATGACCTCGGCCTGGACACAATCGCCACCGGGCAGACGATCGCGGTCGCGATGGAGTGGTACGAGAAGGGCCTGCTTACGCCCGAGTCGACCAGTGGACTCGACCTCACCTGGGGCAACGGTGCGGTGTTCCCGGAGCTGCTTGAGAGGATCGCCCATCGTGCCGAGGGTGTAGGGAACCTGCTTGCCGACGGCACGAGGCGCGCGGCGCTCGCGCTCGGCGGAGATGCCGCCGACTACACCTTCGAGGTGAAGGGCGTGGAGCTTGCGAGCTGTGGTGTCCGGGCGAGCAAGGGCGAAGGCGTGAGCCACGCCGTGTCACCGCGCGGCGCCGATCATCTGCGTCCATACGCTTCCACGATCGATGCCTTCGGCTACCGGAGCGAGGAACTCGGCATCACGCGTGACGTGGACTACCTGGCCGACGCTCCGCAGGAGTGGGTCAAGCCGCTGATGGAGTTCTCGATGGCCACGAACCTGCTCGGCGTCTGTCTCTTCTCGGTGATCACGCTCGCGGTGCAGCCCTCCACCTGGGCCGCCGTGCTCTCGGCAGCGACTGGCGAGACCTGGACCAAGGACGACATGCTCAAAGCGGCCGAGCGCGTGATCAACCTCGAGCGGCTTGTGAACGCGCGGCTGGGATTCGACCGCGCGGATGACACGCTGCCGAAGCGGATCACGAGCGAGCCCGCGCCCGACGGCCGCGGCGCCGGCCAGGTCGCTGACGTGGTGGCCGCCCTCGACAGCTTCTACGAGTCGATGGGGTGGGACCTCAAGAGCGGTCTGCCCACCGATGAGACCGTTGAGAAGCTGGGCCTGACGGGGGTGGTGTGAGGCGCCGCGCCTACACGCCGAGGCTGGCGCGCATCAGCGCCACCACACCATCGGCGGGAAAGCGCGTTGAGAGCGCACCGCACGCGGCGAGCACGTAGTCGCGGTCGAGTGCGACCCGGGCATCGGCGGGCGGCAGCAGCCGCTCGCCGCCCGCGGTCGAGCCGCGAACGCTTGCGAGCATCTCTTCGCCACCGGGAAGTCGCGTGAGCGCGCCGCCCGTGCCCACCAGCAGCCGGCACGCGGTGAGGTCGCGACCGCGGGCGATCGTCTGCCGGCCCTTCGGCGTGTAGAGATGTGCGAGCTGCCCCGCGTGGCGCTCCACACCCACGCGCGCCGCCGTGCGCGCGAGCAGTACGGCCGCGGCGATCTCTCCGGCGCTCGACGGCACCGCCGGCGGGAGCGGGTTGGGCCGCTCGGCCTCTGGAAGCAGCGCGGCCACGTGCGTGGCGCTCACGAACGTACCGAGGTCGCCCTCCACCGTGCGCTTTGCATGCGGTTGCGGGTCGGTGGCGATCGCGGCGATCTCGGGGCTGCCGTCGGTGACCGAGTGCACGTCGGTGGTGGCGCCGCCGACATCGACCACCACGAGGTCGCCCACGGCCTCGGCGAGCAGCTCGGCGGCAACGAGCACCGCGCCCGGTGTGGGCAGGATCGGGCCGGTCACGAACTCGCCGATGCGCTCCATCCCCGGCGCGTGCGTGATGTGCTCCTCGAACGCGTCATGGATCACGTGCCGCGCCGGCACGATGTCGAGCTCGTCCACGCCCGGGTAGACGTTCGCGGTCACCCGCACGCGGAATCCCGCCATCTCGAGCAGCGCGCGGGCCTCATCGGCTGCTGCCGAGTTGCCCGCGTACACCACGATCGGTCGTACCGAGATCCCGGTCAGGCGCCCCGCGTTGTGGAGCACCACCTCCGAGTCGCCGCCCTCAACGCCCCCCGCGAGGAGGATGAGCCCCGGGGCCGCCGCATCGATCTGCCGAAGGTCGTGGTCGCGCAGACGCCCGGCCGTGGTGAGCTCCACCACCCCGCCTGCTCCGAGTGCGGCCTCACGAGCGGCCATCGCCGTCATCTTCTGGGTGAGGCCGTGTACGGTCATCCGCAGTCCGCCAGCCGCCGAGGAAGTCGCGAGGGTCACCGCGGGAGCGAGCACTCCCACCCTGGCCTCGAGTGATGCCCGCGCCGCCTCCACGCCAACGCCCACGTCCCCGGCGGCCACACTGGTGGGAGCGAAGCCCTGGCCGAGGAGCCGCGGAGGCTGCGGCGAGCCTTCGGCGAGTCCGTCGAACGCCGAGACGACCGTGGTCGTCGAGCCTATCTCGGCCACCAACGCGTCTACGGGGCGTGCGGTACTCATCGGGCATCCTCCATGCCGGGCGGCCGGGGCCGCGCACCACAATCCGGGTTCGTTCAAACCGTGTATCGGCGCGCACCGGCGGGCAGCCGGGACCTTGGCCTACTCTGGCACTATCACCCGCACGCCGTCCACCTCGGCCATCCGGACCGGCACCCCGTAGACCCGCGAGATGTTCTCCGCCGTGAGGACCCCGTGATCCCCGCAGGCGTGGACCGCTCCATGCGAGAGCAGCAGGAACCTGTCGGCGAAGCGGAGCGCCAGGTTGAGGTCGTGCATCACCGCGATGACCGCAACGCCCTGCGCGGACGTCACCCGTTTCACCGTTGCCAGCACGTCGAGCTGGTTGCGAAGGTCGAGGCTTGATGTGGGTTCGTCGAGCAGCAGGACGCGCGGTTCCTGTGCAAGCGCCCGCGCGATGACCGCTTTCTGCAGCTCACCGCCCGAGAGTTCGTCTATCGGCCGCATCGCAAGATGCTCAAGCCCCAGCTCGGCGAGCACGTTTTCCACAACGTGATGGTCGCGGTGACTCGCGCTCCACGTGATGTGCGGCGTGCGGCCCATCAGCACCGTGTCGTACACGGTCATGTGACTCGCCTCGGCGCGCTGTGGGACGTGGCCGATGCGCTGCGCGCGCTCGCTGCCGCTCATCCGGTGCACATCCTCGTCACCAAGCAGCACCACCCCGCCGTGTGGTCGCACGATCCTGGTGATGCAGCGCAGGAGCGTTGACTTGCCCGCACCGTTGTTGCCGAGCACGGCAAGAAACTCGCCGGGGCGCACCGTGAAGCTCACGCCTTCGAGAACCGGCACCGAGCGATACCCGAACGTCACACCCTCGACGGTGAGCATCATGCCGACCGCCTCCTCGCCACCAGCAGGTACAAGAATAGCGGGGCGCCGAGGAACGATGTGATGGCGCCCACCGGGAGTACCACCGGCGAGATGAGGGTACGGCCGACCGTGTCGGCGGCCAGCAGCAGCAGCGCGCCAGCCGCCGCCGAAGCTGGCAGCAAGAAGCGGTGATCGCTCCCCATCACGCGACGCACCAGATGCGGCCCCACCAGCCCGATGAACCCGATGATGCCGAGGAACGCCACAGCCACCGCGGTCACAAAGGAGGCGACGAACATACCGAGCAGCCGAACGCGTTCGACCTCCACGCCGAGGCCGTGTGCTGACTCGGCACCTGTTTCCAGGGCGTTGTAATCCCATCGGTGCCAGAAGAAGTAGGCGCCACAGAGCGCTACGGAGGCAGCCATCACACCAACGTCGCGCCAGGTCGCACGCCCGAGATCGCCAAACGTCCAGAACACGACGGCGGCCACACGGGTATCGTCGGCGAAGTACTGCATCAGCGCGGTCGCCGCCGAGAAGAGCGAGCCGAGCGCCACGCCGGCGAGCACGATGGTCTCTGGCGTCGTCCCCCTCGCGCGGGAGATGAGCAGGACAGCGAGCGTGGCCGCCATGGCGCCCGCGAACGCGAATCCTGCCACCGACCAGGCATTGGAGACGCGGACGCCATCAGCCGCCGCCGTTCCGCTCACTCCCGCTCCGAACCCTATGATCGCGAGCGCCGCGCCGAACGCGGCGCCCTGCGAGATGCCAAGCGTGAACGGGGACGCGAGCGGGTTGCGTAGCACGCCCTGCATGACAGCTCCCGCGAGCGCGAGACCGGCGCCGGCAACGACCGCCGCAAGCACCCTCGGCATCCTGATGCTCCACACGATGAGCGAGGCGGAGGTCCCGTCTCTCGACAGGAGCGCCTGCAGGACCTCGCGCACGGAGAGCCCTGCCGAACCAGCCCAGATGGCCCACACGCCGGTGATAGCCACCGCGAGGATGAGCGCTGCGGTCACCGCGATCTTGCGTTTGGTGTAGGCGGCGTACCGGACCTTGTAGTCGTGCTCGTGTGACACGCTCACTCCCTGCCGAGGAGATCGACGGCGCCGAAGCCATCCCCGTAGATCCCGACAAGCTGTTCATACACAGGCCCACCCACGAGGACCGCTGCGATCTCGTCTGTCTTGGCGGCAGGATCGACATCAGCGAAGCGCTCGGGGAACAGCACTGTTCCCGCAAAGTACGCATCAGCCAGCGCGATCTCCACGTTGGTCGAGTAGTTGTTGAACGGCAACTGCGCATGTACGTTGCCCCGGCTCACGGCGCCCAGCCCCTGGTAGAACGCACGATCGGCCACGGCGTCATCCCGGACCAGCGATAGACTCCCCATGTCCAGGAAGATGTGCTCGGGATCCCATGCCACGATCTGCTCGCGGTCGATCATCACCGCGCTGGACTGCTCCACCGACGCGGCCACATTCGCGGCGCCGATGGCCGCGAAGGGCAGGTACTTCGGCTGCGTGCTCTCGATGCCGCGCGCGCCCTTGAAGCCCAGGCCGCCAACATACGCGCTGGCCTTCTCGCCGTCCGATACGCCGCTGGTGCGTTCGCCCAGGTCGTCAAGCGCCCCGCGCACGTAGGACACGACCTCATCGGCACGCGTGCCCGTGCCGAGCACCTCGCCCACGAGCTCCACCGACCGGTAGAACGGCTCGTCAAGCGTGCCGAGACTGCCGTAGCTGACCACAACGACCGGGATTCCGGTCTTCGACTGGAGTTCGTCGGCGCCCTCGGCATCGGCGATCTGGTTCACGAAGATGACGTCGGGCGAGGCCGCGAGCAGCCGCTCGGCATCCGGCGTCGAGTCGGGACCACCCGTTCCGATGATGGGCAACTCGAGCAGATCCGGGTTGGCCAGTGTGTACGGCCGTGCAACGGGCGGCCTCGTCTCGAACTCCTCGATGCCCACGACTCGGTCGGTGCCGCCCGCGTAGACGACAAGCCTGAGCGCACCGGAGCCGATGGCCACGACGCGCTCGACGGAGTCCGGCACCACGACCTCTCGCCCGGCAATATCGGTCACGGTGACCGCCTCAGCGGCGGACTCCGCCGCGCCATCGGCCGCAGTCGATGCGTCGCCCCCGGCACATCCGGCCGCTGTGAGCGCGAGCACCACGAGGAGCACGAGCAGTGCGCCCGCCCCGGGGAGCGCCCGTTCGGATAGCACGCTAGACATTGATCTCCCACCCCCGTCCGTACCGCACCGAGCACGGAATACAGCACGGCTGGCCATCGCGCACCCGTGCGCGTGGCTCCATCACGCCCTCGCCACAGACCGAGCACACCACCGTGGAGAAGCTGCCGGCCTTTGCGGGCAGCTCGGCATCGACCTCGGTGATGTCGGCGAACGCACCTTCGGCCATCCCGAGCAGCTCGAAGACGCGCTCCACGCTTCCCCGGCGATACTCGGCACGCTCGTCCGCGGTCGCCTCGCCAGACATCACGCGCGCCTTCAGCCTGTCGCGCGCCGGGTCACCTCCGAGTGCTCCGCCACGCAGGGCGATCCGTACGCCGCGGCCATCAGCGCGGCGCACGAGCGTGAACACCTGCTTGCCGTGGTCACGGAAGACGAGGTTGCCCTTGCCGAGCGTACAGCCCGTGAGGTACTGGAACGCGTCGATGCCGCAGGCATCGGTCTCCACGATGCCCACAAGCTCCTCGTCAGCACCGCGAATCACGCCGAGACGTGTCATCGCGATGCGTGCGGCCAGGTAGCCGATGGTGAGGCCCGGGCACAGATGGCCGTGGAAATCGATCGATTCGAGCAAGTCGGCGGGCAGTCGACCGGCAACGCCGGCGTCAAGCCCCTGTGACGCCCGTGTTCCAAGAAGGTGCGGCATGCGTGCTCTCCTTACTGTCGATTCACACAAAAAGGCCACGGCGACATCGTGTCGCACGTGACCTCGTGTGGTCTTCGCAAGTTCGTTCGGGCCGAGCAGAGCCGGTGGCGCTCCCCACCACTGCGCGCCTTCGTGGCGTGCCACTTCATGCTAGCCGAGTGAAGCGAGGGGCGTCAACGCGGAGATGACCGTCATGGCGCCACGACTGCCGCCCGGCGCTACTCTTCGAACATACCGCCATCAACAGGCGCTTCGAACTCCATGTCTTCGGGGGCGTCGAGCAGTCCCTTGTACTCCCCGCCGCACCGCTCCTCGATCTCGGCGGCCATCGTATCGGCGGTGTACCGGCCGAGGGCCTCATGGCCCGCCTCACGCGCCTGGTCACCCGCAGCGAGCAGCTGCGCCTTCACATCCTCGGCAGATGAGCCCGAGCGCGCCATCAGGTACGCCCGTCGCACCATCGTCCCTGTGACACCCGGGGCGTCGTTCGCATCCGTGGCCACCGTTTCGGCGGCCGCCAGCGCGACTTCCGCGCCCTCGAGGTCACCGGCATCGGCGAGGATCTGCGCCTTCAGGCCGAGAGCGCGCGACTCCACCGTTGCGTTCGGCGTGTCGGCGAGAGCGCCGAGCGCCTCCTCGACATGGGTGCGGGCCTCCTTGTCCATGGAGCGCTCACGGCACCACTGAGCGTGCGTGAGGAACACCTCGGGGAGACGCTCGCTGGCGCCCGCCGCCTTGAATGCGGCGACAGCCTCGGTGAACTGCATGTCCGGAGCCATGTTGGATGTCTGTCCGCTCACCGCAAGCGCCTGCTGCAGCAGACACTCGCCGAGCGCCATCTGGTCGTCCAGGTCGCGCAAGAGCGGCTCAGCCTCGCGCCAGACCTCGAGTGCCTGGTCGATCAGGTTCAGCCGCTGCAGCGCGCGACCCTGCTGGAAGAGCGCTCCGGCGAGGCGGCGCTCATCCTCAAGGTGACGGAATGCCCGCGCGGCTTCGCCGAAGCAGTCTGACGCCTTCGACTGATCGCCGGCACGCGCATACGCATATCCCAGTGTCATCGTCACCGTGCCCACGAGGTCGGCATCCTCGGCCTCAGAGGCGATGTCGAAGGCCTTCCAGTACAGCTCAAGCGCCTCCTCGACCCCACCCGCGCGCTCGCTCATCCCACCTTGTGCGATGTGCACCCGCACGAGCAGCGGATCGAGACCGGCGTCCACCGCTATCCGCTGCGCCTCGTCAAGCTGCCCCATCGCATCCTCGACCCGCCCCAGGCCCTCCAGAGCGGCGCCCCAGTTCAGCCGTGCATCGACCCCCTCCTCGGGGTCATCGCCAAGGAACGCGACGTACTCTTCATAGACCGCGATGGCCTCCTCATAGCGACGCTCAGCCGTATAGGCGATACCGAGGTTGCCGAGTGCGATGGCAAGGCGCCGGGTGTCGTCCGCCTCGCGCGCCAGGTTCGCGCCCTCGACATAGGCGTCGACAGAGAGTGCGGTGTCGCCATTGATGGCAAGCGCCCATCCGCGATTGATGGCGGCGCCAGCCGCAAGAGCGGTGAGTCCGGCCTCCGCGGCTACCCTGCCAGCCTCCTCGAAAGCGCTCATGCCGACTTCATGCTCTCCTGCGCGTACCTGCGTGATGCCGCGCTGCAACATCTCCTGGACGCGTGTCGC
>CAZSUO010000033.1:16193-17413 GCA_964610065.1 uncultured Coriobacteriaceae bacterium
GATTGACATCTCTCACGTTGTATTCACTACTTCTACGTTGTATCATGATCCCATGACACGCCCCCTGGACATCGGCCTTGCTCTGATCACTACCCGACGCGCGGCAGGCATCTCACAGCGCGAGCTGGGCGATGCCATCGGCGTGGCGCAGCAGCAGATCGCTCGCTGGGAGGCCTCTGGCTACCGCAACGCATCGCTCGAGCGGGTGGACGCGGTCGCCCGGGCACTGGGGTACTCGGCCGCCGATCTGCCGCTTGTCGCCGAGGCTCCCGCGGCCTACGCGGCCGGGACTGCCACGCCAGCAGTCACACCAGTCCGCGATCTCGGCGAGATCGCGGCACGCATCCGCACCCACGGCCGCGAGCTGAAGGAGCGCTTCGGCATCGTACACATCGGCGTCTTCGGCAGCTTCGCGCACGGAGAGCAGACCGATGCAAGCGATGTGGACCTGCTGGTCGAGATGCCGGAACCGGGCGGCTTCCTCTTCTTAGAGGCGGCCGACTACGTGGAGCGCATCCTCGGACGTGAGGTGGACTTCGTCCGTCCGAAGGGACTTCACCCGCGGCTTAAGGAGCGCATTCTAGGGGATGAGATCCGTGTCTGGTCCGCGTGACGAATCACTGCTGCTTGAGGACATCACGGACTGTTCGCAGCGGCTCATGGATCTGGGGTGCGGTATGCCGGCAGACTATGCGGGCGGAGATCGGTCGCTCAATGAGATGATTCTATGGAATCTTGTGGTTCTCGGTGAGGCAGCAAAGCGTCTCTCACACCAGGTGAGAGACCGCTTCGACGATGTCGAGTGGGAGAAGATGATGCGCACGCGAGACCGCCTCACGCACCACTACGAAGGCATCGACTGGGAGATCGTGCAGCGGATCATGACAACCGATCTCCCACCGCTGCTCCCCCGCCTCGTCGAGATTCGCGACACCGTGCGTGCCGAGTTCGATGCCACCGAGGCCGGGCGCGGCGAGTAGCCCGTTTCGCTACATCCCCCGCTCGCGCATCTCCTTCACCACGAAGCTCGCCACGTCGATGCCCTTGGTCCTGCGCCCGAAGCCGGCATCCATGCCGCTCTCGCGCGCAATCTCATCGGTCACCTGCGTGCCGCCGCTGATGAGCAGCAGCTTCTCACGGACGCCCTTCTCCTCGGCGAGGTCGGCGAGCTTCTGCATCATCTCGCGGTGCACGTCGGCATGGGTGATGATCGTCGAGAT
>CAZSUO010000034.1:0-1114 GCA_964610065.1 uncultured Coriobacteriaceae bacterium
ACGATGTCGCTTGCGAGCCGTCAGCAGCTCGTCGCGGCGGCTGTGAAGTCCAATGGGGACGAGCGCTCACTCGTCGTCATGATGCGGCTGTGGCGGAACGTCCCCACCGATCGCGCTGAGATCGAACAGGTCCTGACCGAGGCGCTCGGTAGGCTACCGGAAGGAGAGAACGCGTGACCCTTGAGATCACATTGATGTGGATCACGCTCGGGTTCTACTTCGTTTCCACCCTGATGTTCGTGGTGGGCGTCGTATTCACGAAGGACAAGACGACCCGGCAGGCGTTCTACGTCGCGGCGGCGGGCCTCGTTCCGCAGCTGGCCGCTGTCGCCGTACGCTGGGTGCGCCTCGGCCACGGGCCGTACGTGGGCTACTACGAGGTCGCCAACGCCCTCACGCTCTTCACGATGGTGCTGTTCGTCGCGGCCGCACTGCGCAACACCCGTCTTGCGTCGATCGGCGTCGCGGTCATGCCCGTCTCCGTTCTGCTGCTTGGCGGGGCGATGCTCTCCGACAAGGCGGACATCCCGATCACGGCCTCGCTTGCGAGCTACTGGCTCGTCATCCACGTCATCTTCGCGAACATGGCGTTCGCCGCGTTCGTGGCGTCGTTCGGCCTGTCGGTGGCCTACGTCCTACGGAGCAAGCCCGGCAGCGTGTGGGTCGACAGGCTGAAGGCACTGCCGAACCAGTTGCGCGTGGAGGATCTCTCCGTGCGTTTCGTTCTCGCCGGCTTCCTCTTGTGGGGCATGATGATCGTCTCCGGAGCGATCTGGGCCGAGGAGTCGTGGGGCCGCTACTGGAGCTGGGACCCGATCGAGACGTGGAGTCTGATCGTGTGGCTCATCTACGCGGTGTTCCTGCACCTTCGCTACACGATGCGCTGGAAGGGCGACCGCCTCGCGTGGTTCTCGATCGTCTCGATGCCGATCGCGCTCTTCTGCCTCATCGGCATCCCAACGGTCTACAACACCATCCACGCTGGCTACATCGGCGGAGTCGAAGGTCAGCTCTGGTAGGCGGCACTCCCGGGCGCCACACCCGCTCAGCCGCCGCACACACGAAAGGGCGCCCCGTGGGGCGCCCTTTCGGCGTTGCTATGGTGTCAAAGGCG
>CAZSUO010000034.1:1124-16968 GCA_964610065.1 uncultured Coriobacteriaceae bacterium
CCTATTCGACTGCCTTGTCCGATCCCGAGAGCTTCTTCATGGCGGCCGCCATCTTCTTGGGCATCTCGCCGATCTTCTCCTTGCCGATACCGAGGAAGTCGAACTGCTCGCCGTAGTCGCGCATCATGACCTTCATGGCCGAGAGCATGTAGCTGCGCTTGAAGCCCTCCGGCAGCGCCAGGATCTCGTTCATCTTGTTCGCGTAGAAGCCCATGTAGCAGCGGCCGAGCGCGATGGTCACGTCGGTGAGCGACATGTTGTACGGCTCGATGATCGGGGTCATGATGTTGTACTTCGAGTAGTCCCACACGCGGATGCGGTCGTAGACGTCCTTGTACAGCTGCGTGTACGGCATCGGCGTGAGCACGGGGAAGACGGCGATGTCCGGATTGAGTTTCGCGGCCATCTCCGTGGTGTGCTTGATCGACTCCCACGTCTCCTCGGGGAAGCCGATCATGAACGACGCCTCGATCATGATGTCGACCTCTTTGAGGAGCCGCACCGCCTTCTCGTTCATGTCCATCGTGGTGCCCTTGTTGAGGCTGCCCAGGGTCTCGTCACTGGACGACTCGAGGCCGAGGTAGATGTGCATGATACCGGCGTCGGCGTACTTCTGCAGGATGTCCTCATCGCGGATGATGTCCTCCACGCGGGTCTCGATCAGCAGGTGCGCGCCGATCTTCGCTTCGATGAGGAGATCGAGGATCTTCTCCCAGCGCTCACGGTCGCGGGTGGGATACGCATCGATCAGCGTGATGAACTCGACCTCGTACTCCTCCACGAGGTGCCGGATCTCCTCCACCACCTTGTACGGATCGCGCGCACGCCACTCGCCGCGCCAGAACACCCGCTGGCTGCAGAACGAGCAGCCCATCATGCAGCCGCGTGAGGTGAGGATCGAGGCCATGCGGCCCCAGGGATCGATGTTGTAGTGATAGTCGTCCCAGTCGAGCTTGTCCCAGGCCGGCTCCAGCACATCCAGGTCCACGATATGCGGGCGCTGCGGCGTGGCCACGATCTCGCCGTCGCGGCGGAACGCGATGCCCCGCACCTCGTCTACGGGCTTGCCCTCGGCGTATGTCCTGAGGAGCTCCTCGAGGGTCTCCTCCATCTCGCCGCGCAAGATGACGTCGACCGAGATGTCCGGGTCCGACAGCATCTCCTCATACATGAAGGTGGGGTGGGGGCCGCCGAGGAGGGTGTGGATCGTGGGGTCGACCTCCTTGGCCACCTCGAGTGCGCCAACGGCGGCCGGCACGGTGCAGGTGCTGATCGCACCGGTCACCGGAAGGTAGTCCAGCGACATGACCACGTCGGGCTTGAAGGTCTCCACCTGATGACGGATCTCGTCGTACGAGGTGTCCTTGTACATCGCATCGTAGATCTTCGCTTCGTAGCCGGCCTTCGCCGCAGAGCCTGCGAGGTAGACGAGGTGCAGCGGCGGCCAGTTGCCGATCATCTGCTGTCCCCAGGTCTTGTAGGGCGGCGTGACGAACAGGACTTTGCTCATGAAGACGATTCTCCCATCGGTTGCCAGGGTCGAGCATCGAGATAGCAAGCATGGTACCACTGGCACCATAAAGGTTCCTTCATTTATCGTGACTTCCGAGAGGCGTTTGGCGGGCGTGGTACTCTCGCACGACGATGTGAGCCAAGGAGGTGACGCGCCCGATGTCCGACCACTATCAGCTGTTGCAGGTACGACGCGACGCGTCCTCCGAAGTCATCACGGCTGCCTATCGCCGCCTCATGCGCGACGCGCACCCCGATCACGGTGGAAGCGCCGAGAAGGCCACGGCGCTCAACGTCGCGTATGAGACGCTGTCCGATACCGCGGCCCGGGCGCGTTACGATGCGGCGCTCCCGCCCGAGAGCTGGAGGGACCGCCCGCTGGCCCCCGAGATCGCGTACCGCTTCGGGCGGTCGCTCGGCCGGTTCATGCGATCCGTTCGCAACGATTCCTTCTAGACAGCGACGACGCGGCCCCCGTGGGGACCGCGTCGTGTGTCCGTGGACGTTGCTTCCGACGTGGCGGTAGCCCTACAGGTACTGCCACACGTCGTCGATGCCGGCGTCACTCGCGGGGATGCATTCGGTGATCGTGAGCGCGTACGTGCTGGTCTCGGGGTCGATCAGTCTCAGGTCGATCGTCTCGGGCTCCTCATACCAGCGTCCACCCGGTTCGATGAGCCGCTTGACGCGCGGGCGGAGCAGATCGTCCTTGTTGACCCTGAACACCACGGCTGTCGATCCGTCGTCTATCGTCACCACGGCGCCCATCGGATAGATGCCGAGCATCGCCACAAGCGCCTTGGTGACACTGGGGTCGTACGCCTTGCTCCGGCCCTGCATCAAGACGGCGAGCGCCTTGTCAGGCCGTATCTCACGCCGGAACGGCCGTCTGGTCGTCATCGCGTCGTATGCGTCACACAGAGCCACGATCTTTGAGAACAGGTGCTGCTCCTGTGGCGTGTCCGCCGGTGGGTAGCCCTGCAGGTCGTGACGCTGATGGTGCTCGTAGGCGACCACCATCGGCATCTGGTCGACGAGCTGGATCCGCTTGAGCAGATCTGCGCCCTCTATGGTGTGGCTCTTCACGATCTGCCACTCGTCCGCGGTCAGAGGGCCTTCCTTGTTCAGGATGTCCTCGGGGATACGGACCTTGCCGAGGTCGTACAGGAGCGCGGAGAGTCCCAGTGAACGCAGCGTCTCCTTGTCGAGCCCGATGGAGGCGCCGAGTGCGAGCGAAAGGATGCACACGTTGAGCGAGTGGTTCAGGGTGTAGTCGTCGTGAGTCTTGATGGCGGCGAGGCCCAGTATCGCCGCAGGGTCCTTGAAGAGCGTGTCGAGGAGCGCGCTGATCATCTGCTGCAACGCGTCGACCTCGAACACCTTTCCGAGCTTGGCCTGTGTTTCGACATCGCGCATGAGCGCGACGCCCTGGTCGTAGATCTCGCGCCCGTGCGCCTTGTTCTCTCGCTCCTCCGCGGCTCGCACCTCGTTGTCGAGGTCGCTCGTCTCGGCCAGCGCCACTGTGGTCACCCCGGCGCGCACAAGGAGGTCGCTCGCGTCAGTGATCGTGGTGATCGATACGTCGTTGAGCAGTGCCGCGAGGGTGCCGGCGTCACTCGGCGAGAAGCCGGGGGAGAAGGTCACGGCCGACACACCGCGCGCCAGGAGGTCCTCGATCAGCTTGCGGTAGGTCACGCTTTCCTCGGGGAGGACCTGGTTCTCGATGAAGAGCGTCGCCTTGTAGACGTTCAGAGTGACGCTCTCGAAGCCGAGTTCGGCCAGCGTCGACACCGCCTCGGCGAGTTCCCGGGTGGACTGCTCGACCAGCGGGTGCGTCGGCGGATACAGCGCGTCGCTGTTCTGCGCGACCGCGATCGCGCGGGCAAGGGCCCGGGCGGCGTTCAGGCGCTTCTCGCTCGAGAGTGGGGGACGCGCGGATGGGCCCGCTATCGAGGCGAGCTCCTCCGGTGTCTCGAGCCTCTCATCGTCGATGGGGTGATCGGTCACTCGGACTCCCTCCTTCTGTCGGTGCGGCCCCGGCCCTCGATGGAGTCCAGGACCCTGCCCGCCAGGTATCGAAGCTCACGATTCTTCTTCCCCAGCACGAGCCGCCGCGAGGCGATTCGCTTGAGGGCCGGTATGGCGCGCTCAGAGCCGATCGCATCGAGGCTCTTGAGTACTTCTTTCTTGAGCTCGTAGTTCCTCTCATTAAGCTCCGCGATGGAGATCACTTTGAGGAGTGCGGGCACCGCGCCCTCGATGCGCGCAGACCCTATCTCACGCGCGGCGACCCTGCGCGTCTCAGGGTCCCAGTGGGAGAGGCACTTCTCGAGAAGCTGCAGGCTCTCGCCATCCCGCATCCGCGCGATGGCTGCGATTGTGGCCTGTCGGACGCTGGCGTCGAGGTGCTCGAGCCCGGCCGCGAGGATGGGGGTCAGCCTCCTGGAGCCGATAGCCCTGAGCATGTCGACCGCCGCGAGTGCCGCGGCCGGCTCTCCGGAGCGCAGCACCCTCCCGGCTACGGGAGCCATCGACTCGGACAGCATGTCGGCGAGTGGCGTCAGGGCCTCACGAGTCGTGCGATCGCCCTCGATGTACGATTCGAGCACGGCCTCGGCCCCTGAGGGCCCCGAGGCGAGGAGGAGTGTCCGGGCGGCGCTCGACGTGCGATCGAGCTGGAGTTGGCGCACGCACTCGTGGGCGAGTGCCGGGCTCGCGAGCGCGTGTCGGCCGGCCGCGGCGGCGGCGGATGTGGCGGGATCATCCACGGCCTCATCGATCAGGGCCGCCGCGTCTGCGACCTGGGGAAGCGCACCGTGCTCGGCGGCTGGCGGGATGGCCTCAACGACGGCGCGCACCGCCTCCTCATCGAGCCGGAGCCGGGCTATACGGACCGCAGTGGCGAGTCCGCGGGCGGCGGTATCCCGGGGTGTCGTTCCCGCGACCATCCGATCGAGCTGGAGTACGTCCTCTTCATCGGCGGCGCTGACCTCGGCGACGATGCCCGAGACGTCGGCCTCCGCCGGGATGCCTCGCTGCTCATCCACGGCCGGTGCGGGGTGCATCAGCGCGGCCACCTCCGCAAGCACGGCCGGCGGCAGCTCAAGTGCGCCCAGCAGCTGGTCCTCGTCATCTCCGGTCATCTCCACGGTGAGGCGCAGCAGGCGCGCCAGAGCCGCGGGTGGCATGTGGGCCACAACATCGAGCATGCCCGCCATCGCGTCACCCGCCGGCGAGCGCTCGAGCGCCGCGCCGAGAAGCGCGAGCCTGGACTGCTCGTCGAGGAGCCGGAGCGCTTCGGCGCACCTGCTCCGTGCGAGGTCTCGGGCCGCGGGCTCCAGGTGGTCGATCGCCTCCGCAACGGCGTCGTGCGCCTCGCCACCGGCGTCCACCAACGTACTCCAGTCCTGCGCCGCCCGGGCGAGCTCCGGAGCGATCTCATCCAACGGTGAGGCCGTGAGGTCGAGTCCGAGCAGTCCCGCTTCCGCCGAGGCGCGGAGCGTGACCTCGACCACCGCGATGTTGGCGACACCGGCCTCGAGAAGCGCGTTCCTGAAGCCGCCGGAGCTGCGCAGGGCGACCGAGTCGCGGCTGAGGGTTTCCAGGAACCGGACGGTCTCCTCGTCGGTGATGTCGGGCGCTACGATCAGCTGCCCCACCTGGAGTCCGTGCAGGGTCTCCCCGAGCGCGGCGATCTGCGAGACCCCCTCTCCCACGGCGGTGTCTCCGAGGATGAACCGGCTGCGATCCACCCTGAGCTGGATCGGGCCGGTGGTGCGTGTCGCTTCGCGGGCGATGGCGGTGAATCGTGCGATCGCCTCGCCGCGCATGGGGCTCGCCGCAGGGTACAGACGCACCGCGTTCATCGCCAACGCGAGCGAGCGGAGGAGGGTCTCGGCATGTGTTGTCGTAGTGCCAGCCGGGTGCTCCACGCCGCCTCCTCTCGCGTACACGGGCAGTCTGGGTATATCGTCAACAGCCGGAGCATCACAACAAAGGTGTCCACATCCGTACGGGCATGTATATGGTATTCCCTATTGGGCGATACTGAAGGAGATTTGTGGCACTTCGTAGTGACACATACTACCGGCAGCTCGTTGAGTCGGAGCTCCGTGCCGCCGGTGTCAGTGAGCCACCGGTGTCACTCGAGACGGTCGCGTCACATCTCGGGGTGCCGGTTCGCTCGATCCCGCTGCCACTGTGGTTCACCGCGGCGCTCATCTACGAGGACGGACTGCCGGCGATCCTGCTCAACGCCAGTCGGCCGACGCTCGTCCGCCAGCTTGGTCTCGGGCATGTCCTCGGGCACATCCTTGTCGTACTCGATGACGCAGAGGCGGCGTTTCCGCGCGACAGGGAGGACAAGCACCGCATCGCTGACATGATGGCCGATGAGTTCATGACCCCCGGCTACCTCGTTCGTGACCAGGCGCAGAAGTGGTTCAACGACTACCGGTACCTCGCCGGGCTGTTCGGCGTACCCGAATCGCGGATGTTCGAGGCGATGCGCGATCTCGGTCTGATCAAGAGCCGCGGGGTGGTCTGGGACTACTGATCGCCGTGTCGTCCTCGGCTGCTATCATCAGAATGCGGCCGGCACCGGCACGCTACAGCTCGGGAGGTTGATGCGCATGCGGACGTCCTACGCCATCGGCGTTGATGTCGGTGGCACCAGAGTGGCTGCGGGACTCGTCGATCGCAAAGGCAGGATGCTCAAAGAGGTCCGGACCCTCACACCGCGGGACGCGGGGCCGTTCGCCATCGTGGATGCGATCATCGAGTTGATCGAAGACGTTGCGTCCAGTGTGCATCCGGCTGAGATAGCCGGTATCGGCGTCGGCCTTCCCGCGCAGATCGACTTCCTCAGGCAGTCGGTCGAGTTCTGCACGAACCTCCCACTCGCCGGTGTCGATATGCGCTCTCTCATCATGTCCCGGGTCCGGCACTCCGTCACGATCGACAACGACAGTAACTGCGCTGGTATCGGCGAGAGCAGATTCGGCGCTGGCAAGGGTGTGCGCGACTTCGTCATGATCACGCTCGGCACCGGCGTGGGTGGCGCGCTGTTCCTCGATGGGCAGCCGTATCGCGGTTCACGCGGTCTCGGCGCCGAGATCGGTCACATGGTCGTACAACTCGACGGTCCGCCATGTCCGTGCGGTGGCGCGGGCCACCTGGAGTCGTACCTGGGCCGCCCCGCACTCGCGGCTCGAGGCAGGGAGGTCGCCGCCACGTTCCGCGCCTTCGACCTGCGCGAGGCGGCTGGCGGCGACGCGGAGCAGGTGACGGCGGAGCATGTCATCACAGCAGCGCTCAAGGGCGACGAGGATGCGCGCGCCATACTGCTCGATGCGGGCGAGGTCCTCGGGCGGGCGCTCGTCGGCGTGGTGAACCTGCTCAATCCGAAGCTCATCATCGTGGGCGGCGGCGTGGGTGAGTCGTGCGGCTTCCTCGTGGAACGCGCGGCGGAAGTGATCGACACGGAGGCCCTGGCCGGTCGCCGGGACGTCCGCGTGGTCCAGGCGGAACTCGGTAACGACGCCGGCGTGCTCGGCGCCGCGGCGCTCGCGTTCGACGAGCACGACTCTCGTGAAGGGATCCACCGGTGAGTGAGCAGAGCCCAGCCTCTCCGGCAACCGTCTACTTCGCCCCCATGCGTTCCCCGATGAAGCGCAGCATGGTCGCGCGCGTTGGGGGTCTGCTGGGCAGGGCGGGCCTGGCCGACGCGATCGCGGACGGCGACCTCGTCGCCGTGAAGCTGCACTTCGGCGAGCAGGGGAACACGGGCTTCGTGAGCCCCGTGTTCCTGCGGGAAGTGGTCCGGCGCGTCCGTGACGCTGGCGGCAAGCCGTTCCTCACAGACGCGAACACCCTCTATCGCGGCGAGCGCGCCAACGCGGTGGAGCACCTGGCGTGCGCGATCCACAACGGGTTCTCGTTCGCGACCGTTGACGCACCGCTGATCATCGCCGACGGTCTCGACGGCCGTGATGCCGTTGAGGTCCCGGTGAACGGCAGGCACTTCCAGTCGGTGCGTATCGGCTCGGCCGCTCTGCATGCCGACGCGATGGTGGTCGTCACGCACGTGAAGGGGCACGAGGCGACCGGGTTCGGCGGCGCTCTCAAGAACGTGGGCATGGGGCTCGGGTGCCGCTCGGCGAAGCAGCGTATGCACGCCGACTTCAAGCCCGAGGTGACTCCGGACACGTGTACCGCGTGCGCTCGATGCGTCCGATGGTGTCCGGTGGGCGCGATCGAGATCGGGCCCGACCGTTACGCGGTGGTGGACTACGACGTGTGCTACGGGTGCGGTGAGTGCGTCGCGGCGTGCCCGTACGGTGCGATCGCCACCCAGTGGAAGACCGATGCCACCAGCATCCAGGAGAAGATCGTGGAGCATGTGGCTGGGGCGTTGGAGGGCAAGGACGGAAAGGTCGTGTACCTGTCATTCGTCACCGCCGTCACCCCCGACTGCGACTGCTTCTCCTTCTCCGACGCGCCGATCGTCCCGGACATCGGCGTACTTGCGTCCACCGATATCGTTGCCATCGAGCAGGCGGCCTTCGATCTCATCACACAGGCGCAGGGCCTCGGTGGATCCCGTGGTGAAGGGCTGGCATCCGGAGAGGACAAGTTCGTCGCGATCACGGGCGTGGATGGCACGCATGCGATAACGTATGCGGAGAGCATGGGGTTGGGGACGACTCGCTACGAACTGGTTCGGGTAGACTAGCCCGCCACGTCACGAGCTGACAGGAGCATCCAGTGGACTACTTCGGCCTACTCAAGCGTGCATGGGCGATCACCTGGCGTTATAAGGCCCTGTGGGTACTCGGGCTGTTCGCCGGCGCGGCGAGTTACGGTTCCGGCGGTGGGGGCAACTACTCCACGGGCTCGCAGGACTTCTCCGGGGATGGTGGCCAGGCGTTCACGCAGATCGAGCGCTGGGCGACCGAGAACCTGGCGCTCATCGCCGTGCTGGCCGGTGTGCTCGTCGTCTTCTCTGTCGCGATGTGGATCCTGTCGGTGGCCGCGCAAGGCGGCATCGCATACGGCACCAACGAGGCGGCCGAGGAGCGTGCGGTGTCGCTCGGTACGTCGTGGTCGGTGGGTTTCGCGCACTGGGGCCGCACGTTCATGATCCAGTTCGTACTGGGACTGCCGGTCCTGGTTGTGGCGCTGCTCATGGGGGGCGTGCTGGTCGCCTCCGGGCTGGTCGGCGCCTCAGGCGGAGAGGCCGCCGCGGGAGTCGGTATCTGCCTCTTCTTCCCGATCCTGTTGGTCGTGATACTCGCCGCCTCGCTGATCATCGGGATCCTCATGCCGATGGCGGTCCGCTATGGCGTGCTGCTCGAAGTGACGTTCGGCCAGGCGATCAAGCGGTCGTGGGATGACCTGTGGGGCAAGAAGGGCCTGTTCGTGTTCTGGCTCGTCATGCTCCTCCCCGGAATCGCCTACGGTGTCGTGATCACCGTCGTGATGCTCCCGCTCGCGGTTCCGCTGGTGCTGGCGATCATCGCCGAGCAGTACGTCGTGGCCGTTGCCCTCACAGTGCTCATGACACTGGTGCTCATGCTCCCGGGTGCGATCTACGGCACGTTCGCGAACGCCGCGTGGACACTCTTCTTCCGCAGCGCCACAGGACTCGAGCACGGCGCCTCGTCGGGGATTCCCGCGTTCCCGCAGCCCGTCTCAGGCGGCGCGAACATGGTGTACGCGCCGCCTGCGCCACCCGTGGTGCAGGACCCCCGGTACACGCCTCCGGCTCCGCCGGCGTACGTGCCTGGCGGGCCGTCGGGCGAGGGGCAGAGCCTCCCGGTGGAGCCTGAAGACGCGACAGCCGCCGAGGAGTTGCCTCCATCAGATGCCTGAGCCGGCCGGAGTCCTGCTCGTATGTGCAACGCCCATCGGCAATCTGGGTGATGTGACGCTGCGCGTCCTCGACGCGCTTCGCACAGCGGACGTGATCGCCGCCGAGGACACTCGCGTGACCCGCAAACTGCTCGCACGCTACGAGATCCGCACACCGCTCGAGCCCTACCACGAGCATAACCGCGCGGTCAGGACACCCGAGCTCGTGGACCGCATCGAGCGGGGAGAGCGCATCGCCTTGGTCTCCGACGCAGGCACGCCGGGCGTCTCTGACCCTGGCGAGCAGCTCGTGGACGCCTGCCTGGAGGCTGGCCTGACCGTCGAAGTGCTGCCCGGCGCGTCGGCCATCCTCACGGCGCTCGTCGCCAGCGGCCTGCCCACCCATGCGTTCTACTTCGGCGGCTTCCTGCCCCGCAAGCCGGGTGACAGGTCCCGCGCGTTGCGGAAGCTGGCCGAGCTGGACGCAACCCTCATCTTCTACGAGTCGCCCGGACGAACGCCCGCCACGCTCGCATCGATCGCCGAGTCGCTTCCGGGCCGCCGGGCGGCGGTTGCGCGCGAGCTCACGAAGCTGCACGAGGAGATAGTGCGAGGCGAAACGGGCGCGCTGGCCGAGAGATACGCGGGCCGCGAGATCAAGGGCGAGGTCGTGCTCCTGGTGGGCCCCCGTGAGGAGCCCGTCCAGCTCCTCATCGACGAGGAGTCCGTTCGCGAGCGTCTCGCGCAAGCCATCACCGCCGGTGCCACACGCCGTGACGCGGTGCGCGATGTGGCGCAGGAGATGGGGCTTCCCAAGAACGAGGTCTACCGGCTGTCGCTCGGGCTGTAGCCAGGCGTCCGTCCGTCGGTGCCGAGCGCGCCGTGGTGGGGGTCGTGGCGCCTACAGCCCCTTGATCTCGGCCACGCACGCTTCGCACACCGTACGTCCCTTCACGGGTCGTACCCGCTCTTCGCTCCCGCAGATCACGCACGATTCCCGGTACTTTTCGAGGATGATGCGCTCACCGTCGACCGAGATCGAAAGAGGGTCCTTCACGTGTATGCCGAGGGTCCGTCGCAGCTCCATGGGGATGACGATGCGCCCGAGGTCATCGACACGGCGCACGATACCGGTGTCGTTCATGCTTATGCCCCTTTCGAGCAACTGCTCCGATCGCATGGTGCGGTATGATGTGACACTGTCCGGAACATCCGGCGTCGCTTCCATAAATACCCATATCGAAGACGAGGTAACCATCGGTGAGCAAGCCACCGTTCTACGTCACCACTCCCATCTACTACGTCAACGCCGAACCGCACCTGGGCACGGCGTACACGACGATCGCGGCCGACGCGGTCGCGCGGTACCGCCGCATGACCGGCCACGACGTCCGTTTCCTCACGGGGCTCGACGAGCACGGCCAGAAGATCGCCCAGGCCGCCGAGGAGCACGGCGTGTCCCCGCAGGAGTGGGTGGACTCGATCGCGCCCACGTTCACACGCGCCTGGGAGATGCTCGGCGTCACGTACGACGACTTCATCCGGACCACCGAGGATCGGCACAAGCGCGGCGTACAGGCCTTCTGGCAGAAGCTGCACGACGACGGCTATCTCTACCAGGGCCACTACGAGGGCTGGTACTGCGTGCCCGATGAGACCTACTGGACCGAGGACCAGCTCGAGGAGCCCGGCATCTGCCCGCAGTGCGGGCGTGAGGTCAAGTTCATCCGCGAGGACAACTGGTTCTTCAAGCTCTCCGAGTTCCAGCAGCCGCTGCTCGACTTCTACGCAGTGCACCCCGAGTTCGTGCAGCCGGAGACCCGGCGTAACGAGGTCGTCTCCTTCGTGCAGGGCGGTCTCAAGGACCTCTCCATCTCCCGAACCACGTTCTCCTGGGGCGTGCCGATCCCGTTCGCCGAGGGGCACGTCACCTACGTGTGGATCGACGCTCTGCTCAACTACATCACCGCGCTCGGCTACGGCAGCGACGATCCCGTCGACGTCGAGCGGTTCGCGCGGTACTGGCCGGCCGACTACCACTTCGTCGGCAAGGACATCATCCGCTTCCACTGCGTGATCTGGCCGGCCATGCTCATGGCGGCGGGCATCGAGCCGCCCAAGAGCGTGTTCGCGCACGGGTTCCTGCTCACCAAGGGCGAGAAGATGAGCAAGTCCAAGGGCAACGCCCAGACCCCGGCCTCGCTGGTGGAGCGCTTTGGCGTGGACGCGTACCGCTACTACTTCCTTCGCGACGTCTCCTTCGGGCACGACGGGTCGATCTCGATGGAGGGGATGGTCCAGCGGTACAACGGCGACCTCGCCAACGACTGGGGCAACCTCTGCTCACGCCTCTTCAACATGACCGAGAAGTACTTCGACGGCATCGCTCCGGCGGCGCCGGACCTCGCGGCCGAGACCGACGAGGACGCCACCATGCGCGCGATCGCGGGCAAGCTCCCCGAGACGTTCGAGGATCACATGTCGCACCTCGACTACTCGGCGGCGCTCGAGAGCGCCTGGGAGCTCATCAAGTTCGCCAACCGCTACATCGAGAACAGCGCGCCGTGGACGCTTGCCAAGGAGGGCGACACTGTCCGGCTGGCGGCGGTGCTCTACAACGCGCTCGAGGCCGTCCGCATAGCGGCGCTCTTCACGGCTCCCGTCATGCCGAACACCTCCGCTGAGGTCTGGCGGCGGCTCGACCTGGGCGATATCGCCGCCGTGACCGACGTCCTGGCGGCGGCTGAGTGGGGCGGTCTGCCCGCTGGCTCGCGCGTGACCAAGGGAGACGCGCTCTTCCCGCGCATCTACGACGAGGAGTAGTCGCAGCGGATGCGTCGATCGGAAGGAAAGGGACCCGCCATGGTCGAATCGCTGCCAGATCTGCCTGACCTGGGCGCCCCGTCGGTCGACGCGCACGCGCATCTCGCGATGCTCGACGACCCGGTGGCGGCGCTCGTGCGCGCTGCCCGGGCGGGAATCGCGCTCGTGGCGACCGTGGTGGACCTCACCGAGTCGCCTGAGGCGACACTGGACGGGCTCGACGGGTGGATGTCCGAGGCGCGGCACCATCTCGAGCCCGAGGGTCTCGCCGTTCCCGAGGTGCGGTTGATCGTCGGCTGGCATCCACACAATGCGAGCGCGGGCGACGAAGCGCTGTTCGCGCGCCTGCGCGGACTCGCCGCCGACCCGCGTGTCGGCGGCTTCGGCGAGCTCGGTCTCGACTTCCACTACGACCACTCTCCGCGCGAAGACCAGCGCGCGTGGTTCCGCCGTCACCTCGAGCTCGCGCGAGAAGTGGGCCTTCCCGTGGAGATCCACCTGCGCGAGGCGCACGACGAGGGGCTCGAGCTGCTTCGCGAGGTCGGTATCCCAGGGGCTGGCTGCATCATCCACTGCTTCACCGAGGGCCCTGGGCTCGCGGCGCGGTTCCTCGAGCTCGGATGCCATATCTCGTTCGCCGGACCGGTCACGTTCAAGAAGGCGGAGGCGCTCCGCGAGGCGGCGCGGGTCGTGCCGCTCGATCGGCTGTTGGTGGAGACCGACTGCCCGTTCCTCGCGCCACACCCGTATCGCGGCAGGCCGAACGAACCGGCCTTCGCCGTGCTGAACGCCGCAACGGTCGCCGACGTGAAGGGCCTCCCGCACGCCGAGGTCGCCACCGCCGCGCTCGAGAACGCCCGGTCGCTGTTCGGACGCGGGCACGTGCGATGAGCGGTGAAGCGGGGTACGCGCACGTGGAGGCGATCGCGCCCCGGCCGCTCGTGCTCGGCATAGCCGGGAGTCCGCGGCGCGGTGGCAACAGCGACACGCTGCTGGCGGCGGCGCTCGCGGGAGCGGCGGAGGCGGGAGCCGTCATCGACACGCTCGTGGCCGCGGATCTCGGCCTCGCGCCATGTCGCGGCTGCAACACGTGCTCCCGGACCGGTGAGTGCATCCTCGGCGATCCGTGGCGTGACGTCTTCGCGCGGATCGACCGGGCCGACGCGCTCATCGTCGCATCGCCTGTCTACTTCGCCACCGTGCCTGCGGTACTGAAGACCTTGTACGACCGCCTGCAGCCCTACTGGGCCCGGACGCACGTGCTCGGCCACGAACGTCCCGTTCGCAGGCCGGGAGCCATCCTGCTCGCCCGAGCCGGTGGGGACCCGTACGGGTTCGACGCTGCCGAAGCGACGACGCGAAGCGTGCTCGCGGTGCTCGGGGTCGACGTGCTCGACGCGCTCAAGGTGGCGGGGCTCGACGCGGCTGGCGACGCGGAGCAGCGTCCGCCCGCGATTGCCGGCGCACGAGTGCTCGGCACTGCGGTTGCTCTCGAGGCCATCAGGCGCGGCGCGCAGGCGTAGCGCCGACCGTCACCGTCCTCGCGCCTTCCACCCGTCGGGGCTCCGGCCGTCTCGTACTGGCGTCCGCCGGTCGCCGCCGTTCGTCAGGTCGCAGGTCATGGCGCGTAGAACCATTCCGGCCGACTGGGCTATACTTCGAAGGTCGTGTTGTGACACCGAACTGTAACCGGTCGAGAGGCTTCTATGCGTACGCCGGTCCGTCCGGCCCGTCTGCTGAAGAACCACCACGTCGCAGTAGTGCTCCTCGCAGTCATCGTCGCAGCAAGCACATTCGCCACACTCGCATGGGCCAAGAAGGGCGTAACCGTCGTTGTCGACGGCCAGATCGCCTACCACAAGACTGATGCTGACACCGTTGCCGACGTCCTCGCGGAGGTCGACATCGATCTTGGCGACGGCGACCTGGTGTCCCCGCTTCCCGAACAGCCCGTTGCCGATGGCGCCGAGATCGTCGTGCGTCAGGCGGTCCCTGTCACCATCGAGTGCAACGGCACACCCGTCGACGTGAACGTCATCGGCACCACCGTGGCCGACGCGCTCGTCACCGTCGGTCTCGACCCCTCGGCGGGCCTCGCGGTCGACCCGCCGATCGACGCGATGCTCTCCGAGGAGATGACCATCACCGCCACTGATGTGTTCCTCCGAGTGATCAAGGAGGACTCACAGGTCGCGTTCGAGACCATCGAGGAGCCAGACGCCGAGCTGTACGTGGGCGAGCGCAAGGTCGTGCAGGAGGGCGCCGAGGGCCGCGCCATCCGCGTCTACCAGCTCACCATGCAGGGCGAGGTCGAGGTGGCCCGCACGGTGAAGGCCGAAGAGGTCCTCGTCGAGCCCGTGCCCGCAATCGTCAAAGTCGGGACGAAGCCGAAGCCCGTGCCCCAGGTCCCGAAGGTCGGACGGCCCAAGGTTCCCGGCGGTGCAGACGCTGGAGCAGGCGCCCCGGATGACGGCACCACCCTCAGGGTGACGGCTACCGCCTACACGCCATGGGACGCCGGCTGCGGCGGTCTGAGCGTCATCGAGCGTAAGATCGCTGCGTACCGCATTCCGTCCGGTTGGGGGATCGTCGCGGTGGATCCCTCGGTGATTCCGCTCGGCACGAAGCTCTACGTCCCTGGCTACGGGTATGCGTACGCGGCTGACACCGGGGGAGCCATCAGGGGCTCCAAGATCGACGTCTGCTACTGGTCGGGAGGGCCCTCGGCATCGCACGCCAAGGCGATATCCTGGGGCCGACGCACGGTCACGATCACGATACTCGGCGACTAGGGCCGGACGCGCGTGCCCTACTCGAGGCTGGCCAATCCGTCGGCGACCATCGCTGTGCTCGAGCGCCACGGGCTTCGCACGCGCAAAGCGCTCGGGCAGCACTTCCTGATCGATGACAACATCGTGGGACGGATAGTGCGCGAGGCGGACATCACGCCCGGCGAGCGGATCCTCGAGATCGGGCCGGGCATCGGGACGCTCACCGACGCGCTCCTGCAGGCCGAGGCTGACGTGGTGGCCGTCGAGTACGACGAGCGCCTGCTGCCGGTGCTCGCGGACCTCGCCGCCGAACGCGGAGGGCTCACGGTGGTCCACGCCGACGCGGTGAACGTGCCGGTCGACCAGCTCGGCGTCGGCGCCTCCGCGCCACGAGCCCTGGTGGCCAATCTTCCGTATGCGGTAGCGGCCACGGTGGTGCTCCGCTTCTTCGAGGAGATGCCCTCGCTCGAACGCGCTGTGGTGATGGTGCAGGCCGAGGTCGCCGAGCGCATGTCTGCGCGTCCGCGCACCAAGGCGTACGGCGCGTACACGGTGAAGCTGGGTCTGTACGCTCGTGCGGCCGGCCGGTTCGCCGTGCCCCGCTCGTGCTTCCTGCCACCGCCGCGTGTGGACTCGGCCGTGATCACGCTGGTGCGGCACGCGACGGCGGAAGCCCCGTCACTCCGGACATCGGCGGTACGTGCCGCGGACGCCGCCTTCTCGCAGCGTCGCAAGACGCTCCGGAACTCGCTTGCCGCTGGCCTCGGCATCAATGCGGCCGAGGCGACGTCGCTCCTGGAGGGGGCCGGGATAGATCCTGCGGCGCGGGCCGAGACGCTCGACGTGGAGCACTTCCTCCGCCTGGGAGCGGTACTGCTCGAGCACGG
>CAZSUO010000035.1:0-16638 GCA_964610065.1 uncultured Coriobacteriaceae bacterium
TTCTTGCGAAGGGCGTCGGACATCGATCATCTCCGGGAGGACATCTACCAGCTGATGATGAAGTGCCAGATGAACTCCGGGCAGCGCAGCGGTGCTATCGACACGTACAACACCTGCCGGAGTCGCCTGGTCGACGATCTGGGTATTGACCCGTGCTCTGAGACGAATCGACTATTCCAGGCCGTTCTCGCGATGGAGGACGACGGCTCCACCGAGCCGCCTGGTGGAGAATCGAGCGATTAACATCCGGTTTAGCTTGTGTTCAGCAGCGTCTCGTAGGATGTTCTTGCAGCGGTTCGACAGACTGCCGACAGGCCAGAGCGCACTGCACGCGAGCGGAGCGGTGAGGAGACGGGAGACCTCCTGAGGGGCACTGGCGAGGCGAACGAGCGTGCGGGTCTGTGGAGCCGTCGCTGAGAGGCTGGGAGCCTAAGGGCTTCCAGCCTCTTCCGCACCACTGTGGAGATGCGGTGACGCTGCTCGCCGGCTGCTTCGGCGTCATCGGCCCCATGCTACAATCTCCAGGTTCGCAGACCCGATCATCACGCCTCCTCAAGGAGCGTTTCCATGGCTAACTTCTTCACCAAGCTCCTCACCGCCGGTGAGGGCAAGCAGTTCCGCGAGTACGACGCGATCGTTGAGCGGATCAACGCGCTCGAGCCCTCCATCGAGCCGCTCTCAGACGATGAGCTCCGCGGCAAGACGGGCGAGTTCCGTGCCCGCCTCGAGGCGGGGGAGACGCTCGATGATCTGCTTCCCGAGGCGTTCGCCGTTGTGCGTGAGGCGGCCAAGCGCACCCTCGGCATGCGCCACTTCGATGTGCAGATGATCGGCGGCATCGTGCTCCACCGCGGCAACATCGCTGAGATGAAGACCGGTGAAGGCAAGACGCTCGTGGCCACGCTGCCCGTGTACCTCAACGCGCTTGAGGGCAAGGGCGTGCACGTGGTCACCGTGAACGACTACCTCTCCCGTCGCGACAGCGAGTGGATGGGCCAGGTCTACCGCTTCCTCGGCCTTGAGGTGGGCCTTGTGCAGGCGGGCATGGACCCGGCTACGCGCAAGCCCGCGTACGCCGCCGACATCACATACGGCACCAACACCGAGTTCGGCTTCGACTACCTGCGCGACAACATGGTCACGCGCCCCGAGCTCCGGGTGCAGCGCGGTCACCACTTCGCCATCGTGGACGAGGTTGACTCGATCCTGATCGACGAGGCGCGCACCCCGCTCATCATCTCCGGCGCCGGCACCCGCTCGGCCGACACGTACAAGAGCTTCGCCAAGATCGCACCGCGCCTCAAGATCGACGAGGACTTCGAGCTCGACGAGGCCAAGCGCACCGTGGCCCCCACGGAGTCCGGCATCGCGCGCGTGGAGCAGCTCCTCGGCATCGAGGACCTCTATGCGGATCCGTCCGGCCAGATGGTCAACCATCTGCAGCAGGCCTTGAAGGCGCAGTATCTCTTCCACCGCGACGTGGAGTACGTGGTCAAGGACGGCGAGGTGCTCATCGTGGATGAGTTCACCGGCCGCATCATGTACGGCCGCCGGTGGTCGGACGGTCTGCACCAGGCCGTGGAGGCCAAGGAGCGCGTGCACGTGCGCGAGGAGAACCAGACGCTCGCCACCATCACGCTGCAGAACTTCTTCCGCCTGTACGCCAAGCTCGCCGGCATGACCGGTACGGCCGTCACGGAAGACGCCGAGTTCCGCGAGATCTACAACCTCCCCGTCGTGGTGATCCCGCCAAACCGGCCCATGGTGCGCGACGACCGCAACGACCTCATCTACCGCACGATCGACGCCAAGTTCGGCGCCGTGACCGAGGAGATCGCCGAGCGCTACGCCGCCGGGCAGCCGTGTCTCGTGGGCACCATCTCCATCGAGAACTCCGAGCGTCTCTCGGCGCAGCTCAAGCGTCGCGGTATCCCGCACAGCGTGCTGAACGCCAAGTTCCACGAGATGGAGGCGCACATCATCGCGCAGGCGGGTCGCAAGGGCGCCGTCACCATCGCCACCAACATGGCCGGCCGCGGTACCGACATCATCCTCGGCGGCAACCCCGAGGCGCTTGCCGAGCAGCTGCTGCGCGATCGCGGCATCGACCCGGCGGAGGCCACCGAGGAGCAGCACGCCGAGGCCCTCGCCGAGTCCAAGCGCGTGTGCGCCGTGGAGCACGAGGCCGTGGTGGCCGCCGGCGGTCTGGCGGTCATCGGCACCGAACGCCACGACTCGCGTCGCATCGACAACCAGCTCCGCGGCCGCGCCGGCCGCCAGGGCGACCCGGGCGTCTCGCAGTTCTACCTCTCGCTCGAGGACGACCTCATGCGCCTCTTCGGCGGCGGCAGGATGGACCGCATCGGCGCGTTCATGGCCAAGACCGACATCCCCGACGACATGCCCATCCAGGCGGGCATGGTCTCCAAGGCGATCGAGAGCGCGCAGCGGCAGGTGGAGGCGCAGAACTTCGCGAGCCGCAAGTACGTGCTCGAGTACGACGACGTGATGAACAAGCAGCGCCAGGTGATCTACGGCGAGCGCAACCTCATCCTCGACGGCAAGGACATCCGCGCGCGCGTGGAGGAGATGATCGAGGAGACGGTCGCCGGCATCGTGGCCGAGACGTGTCCCGAGAAGAGCTACTCAGAGGAGTGGGACTGGGACAACCTCGCCGAGCAGCTGCACGAGATCACCGGCGCGGCGCTGGTAGACGCCGAGGCCAAGGCCGTCGAGAACCCCTTCGAGCTCGCTGACCTGCTCTCGGCCAAGGTGCTCAAGCTCTACGAGGACAAGGAAGCCACCTTCGGCGAGCAGCAGGTCCGTGCGCTGGAGCGCTACGTGATGCTGCGCGTGATCGACGCCCGCTGGATGAACCACCTGCTCGAGATGGACTACCTGCGCGACGGCATCGGCCTGCGCGCCATCGGGCAGCGCGACCCGCTCGTCGAGTACAAGGCCGAGGCGTACGAGGCGTTCAAGTTCCTCGTGGACGAGATCAACCGCGACTTCCTGCGCACGATCATGCACATCCAGGTGGCCGAGCAGCCCGCGCCGGCCGCACCCGAGGTGACACGCGTGACGTACTCGGCGCCCACGGAGTCCACTATCTTCGGCGGTGCGCGCGAGCAGGCGGCGGCAGGCATGCAGGCGGCCTCGGCCGCCGTGGGCGGCGGCGCGAGCGAGGCCATGGCGCAGGCTGCGGCAGCCAACGCCCGCAAGCCCTCCGCGCCCGGCGCCGCTACCGTGGTGAAGGACAAGAGCGACCCCTACGCGAACGTGGGCCGCAACGAGCCGTGCCCCTGCGGCAGCGGCAAGAAGTACAAGTACTGCCACGGAGCGAACGGGTAGGGGTGGGTCCCGGTTCGCCCCGGGGCTGACACGCACTCGCACGATCGAAGATGCGGCCCGCGTGGCCGCATCTTCTGTATAGTCTGACCGTGCATTTGGGGTATGTTCTACTCGGGAGGCGCCAGTCTCCCGGCAGCAACTACGCAATGGTTCAGTCCACAAGGGGAGGTCGTATGACGATGAGGCACAGGAGTAGCGGTTCTCGCGCAACGATGGGAGTCCGGGCGGCACTCGCGGTTCTTCTGGCAGCGGTGATGCTGCCGGTGGGCGCGGTGCCCGCGATGGGCGCTGCTGACGACAACTTCCCCGGTGTTCCGATCATGGCTTCGCCGATCGTAGGGACACTCGACGAGGACACGGACTTCGATGACGTGTTCTCCGTGTACCTGAACGCGGGCCAGTCGATCACCGCCGCGCTCAAGGGCCCGGGCGACGCGGACTTCGATCTGTACCTGTATCCTCCCGGCTCGACCGACGTGGAGGACGCTGGGATCGATGCGTCAACCTGGAGGGGGTCGGTCGAACTCCTCAACTACACTGCGGAGACATCCGGCATGTACTACCTGGATGTCTACGCGGACAGTGGAAGCGGCAGCTACACGCTCGCGTGGCGTAAGGAGAGTGAGGCCACCGGTCTGTACGTGACGCCGCTAGAGGGCATCGGCCGCATCGAGACAGCGATCACGGCCGCTCGGTATGCTGAAGGCTCCGAGTACGTGATCATCGCCACCGCACGGTCGTTCCCCGACGCGCTTGGCGGCAGTGCGCTCGCTGGCGTGCTTGAGGCCCCGATCCTGCTCACCGAGCCCACGGTGCTTCCTGATGCGGTGGCAACCGAGATCGTTGACAACATCGGCGCCACGAAGGCGATCATCCTCGGCGGAACCGGTGCCGTGTCGGCAGGCGTGGAAGGCTCGCTCAAGACGCTGCTCGGCGCCGCGAACGTCGAGCGTATCGGCGGACTGAACCGGTATGAGACCGCGAGCAACATCGCCGATCGCGTGTTCGACGAGATCGCTGTGGTGTACGAGAATCCTGGCCCCTACATCGCCTTCGTTGCGACCGGTGAGCAGTTCCCCGATGCGCTTGCCGCGTCGTCCTGGGGCAGTGCCGGCTCGGTGCCGTTCTTCCTGGTGCACCCGGGCACGAATCCCGCTGCCTTCGCCGCATCGCTCCAGGCGGCGAACGTGAACAGGATCGCGATCCTTGGTGGCACCGGGGCGGTGCCGCAAGCGATCCAAACGGCCACTGAGGGCGCCGGCATCACAACATACGCTCGTCTTGCGGGCGACAACCGGTACGAGACCTCCGCAGCGATCGCCGAGGAGTTCGGTGTAGGCTTGACGGTTGCAGTCACGACGGGTCAGGACTTCCCTGATGCACTCGCTGGCGGCGCCGTGCTGGGTCTTTACGGCGTGCCGATCGTGCTGACCCGCCCGACGCTACTGGAGGCTCCCGCGCGGGGCGTGCTCGAAGCGCATGCGGACACGATCGAGGACGTGTTCTTCCTCGGCGGAACCGGTGCCGTGAGTGTGCCGGTGCGTCGGGACGTCCGTGTCGCGATCGCAGGCAGCCTCCCGGTGTTCGCTTCCACAGGATCCACCGATGCGAGGACCCTGTCTGCGGCTCCCGCGCTCGACTCTGTGAAGAGCAACCGGCGGTAGCCTGAGGCATACGCTGTCATCGGCCCGCTTCAAGCGGGAATGACCATCCGCCCGGTCTCCATACGGAGGCCGGGCGGATGCCTCTTCCGACACCTGTGCGTTGCCGTTGGCACCTGCCGCCACACGGGTCCCTTCTGCTACAATCCGTCTGCCTGTGGGCGTGGGGTCTGCGCATCTGATGATGCGTGATCCGCCCGGGCGTCCCGCTATCCGGACGGATCGCCATGATCGAAGACCGCAGTTCAGATATCCAGTCGCTCCGTGACCGCGTCACGGAGATCGGCCAGTACCTGCACCTCGATGCCAAGCGCGCCGAGCTGCTCACGCTCGAGGAGCGCACCACCGCACCCGATTTCTGGGACGACCAGAACACCGCGCAGCGCGTCATGGCGCAAGCGGCGGGACTGCGTGACGAGATCGCCCTCTACGAGTCGATCTCGGCCGGTATCGATGATCTCGAGGTGGCCAATGAGCTTGCCGTGAGCGAGGCCGACGCTGATCTTGCCGCCGAGGCCACCACCTCTCTCAAGGAGCTTGCGAGGCGCACGAATGAACTCGAGCTCTCCACCTGGTTCACCGGGGAGTTCGACAGCGGCGACGCGCTTGTCACTATCCTGCCAGGGCAGGGGGGACTCGAGGCGCAGGACTGGGCCGAGATGCTCATGAAGATGCTGGTGAAGTATGCCGGCAACCGGAAGTGGAAGGTCGACATCCACGACGCCCCCTCGGGAGTGGAGCTCGGCATCGACCGCGCTGTCTTCACGGTGCACGGACGCAACGCGTACGGCATGCTGGCCTCCGAGCATGGTGTGCACCGGCTCGTGCGCATCAGCCCCACTGACGAGAAGAAGCGTCGCCAGACGACGTTCGCGCGCATCGAGGTGCTTCCGGTGCTGCCCGACGACGTGGCGGTCGAGATCCGTGACGAAGACCTGCGCATCGACGTCTACCGCTCCAGCGGGCCGGGTGGCCAGAGCGTCAACACCACCGACTCGGCTGTGCGCATCACGCATATGCCCACGGGCCTCGTGGTCACCTGCCAGAACGAGAAGAGCCAGATCAAGAACAAAGAGACGGCGATGAAGATCCTCCGCTCGCGCCTGTACGAGCTCGAGCAGGAGAAGCGGGCTGCCGAGATCGACGCGCTCAAGGGCGAGAAGCAGGAGATCAGCTTCGGCAGTCAGATCCGCAACTACGTCCTGTACCCGTACCAGATGGTCAAAGACGTGCGCACCGGCATCGAGACCGGCGACGTCAACAGCGTGCTTGATGGCGACATCGAGGAGTTCGTGCTGGGCTATCATCGGTGGCGCGTGTCTGGTGAGCAGGCGGTAGCGGTCGGCGCGGACGACTAAGCGTATCGGGTCGGGGGCAGGCGATGGTCAAGCGGATACTCACGAAGGCGAACGCCGCCACGGTGCTCAAGCACCGCCGCGTCCGCGACTACATCTTCATGACCGTCGGCATTCTGATCACCGCGTGGGGCCTGAACGCGTTCCTCATCCCCAACAAGCTTGCCGCCGGCGGCGTGTCGGGCCTCTCCACGGTCTTCTACTACCTCTTCCAGGAGCAGTTCGGCATCACGGTGCCGATCGGCATGCAGATGCTGGCAATGAACGGCATCCTGCTCATGATCGGCATCAGCAAGAAGGGCTGGCGCTATGGCGCCAAGACCATCTACGGCATGGTCGCCATGTCGGTGGCGGTCGACGCCCTGGCGCCGATCCTCTACACCATCCCGCTGCAACTGCTCAGCTACCGACGCCCTGGCGCCGTTCACGCCGCATCTCGCCTCCCACGATCAACTGCTTGCGGTGCTCTACGGCGGTGCGGTCACGGGCATCGGCATGGGCCTGGTCTTCAAGGCGCGCGGCAACACCGGCGGCACCGATATCGTTGCGCAGCTGTTGGTGGAAAAGGTCAACCTCGGCATCGGTCAGCTCATGCTCATCGCGGATGCGATCGTCACGCTGGTGGCCGCTGTGGTGCTCGGACCCGATCTCGCTCTGTACGGCGCCGTTGCGGTGTTCGTGATGGGCGCGGTGATCGACCTGGTGCAAGAAGGCCTCTCGGTCGACAAGGCTGCGTTCATCATCTGCGACGAGCCCGGCCGCGTAGCCGACGCGGTCATGCACCAGCTTGGCCGGGGGGCCACCGGCCTGGTGGCCAAGGGGCTGTACTCTGGCGAGGCTCGTGAGATGGTGTTCACCGTGGTCTCGCGTCGCGAGATCGATTCCCTGAAGGCGCTGGTCCACGCGGTCGACCCCAAGGCGTTCGTGGTCATCGCCGACGTGCATGAAGTACTCGGAGAAGGATTCAAGGAGATCGGAGCGGGTCTATGACCGAGGCGGGACGTATCGCGGCCATCGAGGCCAAGGCGGCGCGTATGCGCTACGACATCGTCGAGATGATCGCCGAGGCCGGCAGCGGCCATCCGGGCGGCTCGCTCTCGGCGGCCGACATCGTCGCCACCCTGTACTTCGATGTGCTGCGCCACGATCCCGCCCGTCCCGACTGGCCTGAGCGCGATCGGTTCGTGCTCTCAAAGGGCCACGCCGCTCCGGTGCTGTACGCCGCGCTTGCGGAGGCCGGCTACTTCGGCCGCGACCACCTGGCCACGCTCCGCAAGCTGGGCAGCATCCTCCAGGGCCACCCCGACTGCCTCAAGTGCTCGGGCGTGGAGGTCTCCACCGGCTCGCTCGGCCAGGGTCTTGCGATAGCCAACGGCATGGCGCTCGCGCTCAAACTCGACGAGAACCCGGCCCGCGTGTACTGCTTGCTGGGCGACGGTGAGCTGCAGGAGGGCGAGGTGTGGGAGGCGGCGATGTTCGCCCCGCATCATGGCCTCGGCAACGTCACGGCGATCGTCGACCACAACGGGCTGCAGATCGACGGCGCGTGCACCGAGGTCATGTGCCTCGGCGGGGTGGCCGAGAAGCTCGCCGCCTTTGGCTGGGAAGTGCGCGAGACCAGCGGCCACGACGTGGAGGGACTCCTCGACGCGCTAACCGAGCCGCCGGCAGACCCCGCGGTACCGGTCGCGATCGTCGCGTACACGGTGAAGGGGAAGGGCGTCTCGTTCATGGAGGGCGACGCGGGCTGGCACGGCAAGGCTCCGAGCGCGGAGCAGACCGCCGCTGCGCTCGCCGAACTGGAAGCTGTGCTCGACACCGCATCCACCACGATGACCGAAGGGGGCGCCCGATGAGCGACAAGCGCGCGACACGCGAGGCGTTCGGCGCCACCCTGATCGAGCTTGCCAACGAGGGCGTGCCAGTCGTGGCCGTCGACGCCGACCTCTCCGGCTCGACCACCACCGCCAAGTTCGGTGCCGCCTACCCCGATCGCCTGATCAACGTGGGCATCGCCGAGCAGAACATGATCGGTACGGCGGCGGGCCTGGCCGTTGAAGGCAAGGTCGCGTTCACCGGCAGCTTCGCGGTGTTCGCCACCGGCCGCGCCTACGACCAGATCCGCAACACCGTGTGCTACTCGAACCTTGATGTGAAGGTCGCGCCCACGCACTCCGGCATCACCGTGGGCCCCGACGGCGGCAGCCACCAGATGCTCGAGGACATCGCGCTCATGCGCGTGCTGCCCGGTATGCGCGTTCTCGTTCCCGCCGACGCAGTGGCCGCCCGTGCGGCCATCCGCGTGGCCGCAACCACGCCCGGTCCGTTCTACGTACGGCTCGGCAGGGCCGCCGTCCCCGTGATCTACGGCGACGACTACATCTTCGAACTCGGCCGTGCGCGGGTACTGCGTGAAGGCATGCACGTCACCCTCGCCGCGTGCGGCGTGATGGTGGAACAGGCGCTCGCCGCCGCCGACGAGCTCGAACTCGAGGGTATCCACGCCGAGGTCATCGACGTCTCCACGATCAAGCCGCTCGACACGGTCACGCTCGTGGCCTCGGCGCTCAAGACCGGCGCCGTCGTCACCTGTGAGGAGCACTCGATCATAGGCGGGCTCGGCTCAGCAGTGGCCGAGGCGCTCGGCGAGCATGCGCCGGTGCCGTTGGCCCGCGTGGGTGTCCGCGACGTGTTCGGCACCTCAGGCGAGCCTGCCGAGCTGATGACGCACTTCGGCCTTACGGGCGCGGATATCGCCGAGGCGGCACGAGCGGTCATCGGCAGGCGCTGAGCGGGCCGCCGGGTGCCACCGGCGCGGGTCAGCAGCCGCAGGCGCCCTTGATCTCCTCGGGACCCATCGGCTCGGGATATGTGCTCCGGAAGTGCTCATAGAGCTTCTGCGCCCACGGCGAGAGCGCATGTCCACGCCGCTTCACCAGGCCCACGTTCGTGTACAGGGGCTCTTCCATCGGCACGCACACGATCGGCGTGACCGAAGGATCGCGCGAGATGCGGCGGGTGAGACCTCGCGGCAGTGCGGCGATGCCCGCGTTCTGGCTCACGCCTCCGATCAACGGCTCGTGGCGCGAATGCGTGAAGATGATGTTGGGGTAGAAGCCGGCGTCGCGGCACTTCTCGACGAAACGGGCGGTCACCGCCGACTGCTCTTCGAGCAACACGTACCGTTCATCGCGGAGCATGTCGGGGCTGACGCTCTTCCGATGCGCCAGACGATGACGCGTCGAGCACACGATGCACACCTCATCGTGCACCAGGTCCACCCACTCGTACTCGGAGGGTGACAGCAGGTCGGTGCGCAGGATCGCGAGATCGAGCCGATCGAGCTCGAGGCGCCGGACGATCTCTTGCTGGCTCCGCTCCACGAAGTCGATCTGGATGTTCATGTTCTCGATCTGGAATGCGGCAAGGTCGCCGTGGAGTCCGTAGTCGGACACCAGAGGGAGTGCGCCGATGCGGATGTGCAGACGGGCGGATGTGCCGTACTGCTCGAGCCGCACCAGGAGGTCCTCGTAGCGCCGGTGCGTCATCGTGGCGAACTCCAGGAACACCTCGCCGGCCGGTGTGAGCGTCGCGCCCTTGGCACTCCGCACGAACAGGTCCACGCCCAGTTCCTCTTCGAGCGCCTTGATCTGCTTGGAGAGGGACGACTGCGAAACGTATGAACTCTCGGCGGCGGCTGAGAACTTCCCTTCGCGCGCGACGGCGAGGAAGTACTGGAGTTGAGCGAAGTTCATATGTGTCTCCTTTGCCGAAGAGGCACTGCCTCTTCCGGAGCGTGTGCTCCACCGTGCGCTCAACCGGCGTCACCGAAGGTGGTGTACACAGCATACACTCCGTTCGTCTCCGGTAATCCGCCGTTCGTATTCCGTTCAGGCAACTCAGGATTCCGATGCGGCTGGTCTTGAGCGGAGGTGCCGCACCGCTATTCCCGGCTGGAATCTTCCGGTTCCCACTCCGAATTGTCCGCCTGTTGACGGTCGGCCAACGTGGTCTCCGGTGCAAGACGCAGACCCTGATCGGGCGGTCGATCACCAGACAACGGGGGCCCGGAAGGGCCGTTCGAGGCAAACGAAGGAAGGAGTTCAGATGGCCAGAGTCTATAAGGACCTCCGGGAGTTCCTGGCGGCTCTCGAGGAGGAGGGTCAGCTCGTCCGAGTGAAGGACGAAGTCATGCCCGAGCCCGATATCGGTGCCGCCGGTCGTGCCGCTTCTCGCATGACCGATGGTCCCGCGGTGCTCTTCGAGAACATCAAGGGCTACAAGGGTTCGGTCGTCACCAACGCGCACGGCTCCTGGGCAAACCACGCGCTCATGATGGGCATGCCCAAGGACACTCCCACCAAGGAGCAGTTCGAGGAGCTGAACCGCCGCTGGGACAAGTTCCCGGTGCAGCCGAACGTGCTGTCGCGCGAGGAAGCTCTCTGCAAGCAGAACACGATCACCGAGGACATCAACCTGTTCGAGGTGCTGCCGCTCTACCGCATCAACGAGCAGGACGGTGGCTTCTTCCTGTCCAAGGCCTCGGTCATCTCCTATGACCCCGAGGTTCCGGACGACTTCGACAAGCTCAACGTGGGTACCTACCGCATCCAGGTCAAGGACAAGGACCGCGTTGGCATCCAGGCCCTGCCGATGCACGACATCGCCATCCAGCTCGCAAAGGCCGAGCGCAAGAACGAGCCGCTGCCGATCGCAATCACGCTCGGCAACAACCCGCTCGTGACGTTCATGGCCTCCACTCCGGTGGGCTACGCCCAGAACGAGTACGAGTTCGTCGGCGCCCTGCAGGACGGCGTGCCGACCGACATCGTTGCGGCTGACACCGACCCCAACCTGCTCGTCCCCGCACACTGCGAGGTCGTCCTCGAGGGGTACATCATCCCGCGCGAGCGCATCGTCGAGGGTCCCTTCGGCGAGTTCCCGGGTTCGTACTCGGGTTCGCGCCTGCAGTGCGAAGTGCAGATCACGCGCATCACGCACCGCGACAACCCGATCTTCGAGAACCTGTACCTGGGTATGCCGTGGACCGAGATCGACTACCTCATGGCGCTCAACACGAGCGTGCCGCTCTACAAGCAGCTCAAGACCGACTTCCCCGAGGTCCAGGCTGTCAACGCCATGTACACGCACGGCATTGGCACCATCGTCTCCATCAAGCCCCGCTACGGCGGTCACGCCAAGGGTGCGGCCATGCGGGTGCTCTCCACGCCGCACGGAATGCCGTACACCAAGATCCTGATCATGGTCGACGACTTCGTAGACCCGTTCAACCTCGAGCAGGTCATGTGGGCGCTCACGACCCGCGTGCTGCCGCACAAGGACATCACGCTGATCGAGAACGCTGCGGGTATGCCGCTCGATCCGTCCAGCTACCCGGCCGGTATGACCACCAAGCTCATCATCGACGCCACCACCCCGGTCGCGCCGGAGCCCAACCCCCGCCCGGTAGAGCTTCTCAAGGACCCGGTGGGTACCGAGCAGTGGAACGGGATCATCCGTGGCCTGCTCAAGGAGATGGAAGCCTAAGTGGTATGCCCCACTGCATGCGATCGCATGCAGGACCGTGCATCAGTGACACGCTCGAAGGAGGTACTTCATGGAATGCCCACGCTGCGGTAGCCCCGCCCGTGTGATGGTCAAGTCGCCCGTTGGTGACGTCTGGGAAGTCTACGTGTGCGAGACCTGCTGGTACTCGTGGCGCTCGACCGAGACCCCGGTGATCCTCGATAAGTTCAAGCTCGATCCTGCCAAGCTCGGTGAGCTCGGCGTGATCCCCGCGGTTCCGCCGCTCGACTAGCCCCCCCTGCTCGGCCGGTCCGGAGCACCCCCCCCTACCGCTCCGGACCGGCCATCTACATCAGGCAACATCCCTACAAGCAAACCGAAGGAGGGAAACGTGGAACAGGCGAAGAAGGCTCTCGGCAAGCGCGAGATCGGGTTCATCCTCGGCATAGTCGTGGCCTTGGTCGTGTATCTCATTCCGATCCCCGAGGCTGACCTCAGCCAGGGTGGTCACATCATGCTCGCGCTCACACTGATGACTGTCGTCTGGTGGGCCATGCAGATCACGCAGCCGGCGTATACGTCGGGTGTGTTCCTTGCTCTGATGGTGATCTTCGGCGTGATCCCGGAGATCCCGGCCACCGAGACCGCAAAGGCCATTCCAGCCGCCGCCGCAACCGCCGCGCTCGTCTTCAAGTCGTGGACCGGTACCACCATGTGGCTCATCGTCGGTGCATACCTCATCGCCACCGCCGTCAAGACGTCGGGTCTCGGTGAGCGTATCGCGTACAACTACATGCTCCGCTTCGTGAAGGACTACAAGAGCATCGTGATCGGCATCTTCGTGCTCACGTTCGTGCTGAGCCTGCTCATCCCGCACCCCTGGCCTCGCGCGTTCCTGATCATGTCGGTCATGGCCGTCATCATCAAGGCATCGGATATCCCCCGGGATGACGCGGTGAAGATCGGCTTCACCGTCTTTGCGGCTTCCGTGCCGGTCTCGCTCATCTTCCTCACCGGTGACGCGGTCATCAACCCGCTTGCCGTGCAGGCGGCTGGGGCTGACATGGGCTTCATGGAGTGGTTCATGGCGATGGGTGTTCCGGCCCTCGTGGCGAGCATCATCACCATGCTCCTGATCCTCGTCCTCTTCCGGCCCACGAAGGAAGTGTCGATCAACAAGGACGAGATCAAGGCGAAGCTTGCTGAGATGGGCAAGATGACCGGCCTCGAGAAGCGGACCGCCATCTGGGTCATCATCGCAATCGTTCTGTGGATGACCGACACGCTTCACGGCGTGAACATCGGCTGGGTCACGCTCATGATCGCCGTGCTCATGGCCATGCCGATCATCGGCAACATCCTCACGCCCAAGGACTGGGCGTCCGTGCCGGTGCAGACGCTCGTGTTCCTCACCGCTGCTATCGCGATCGGCGTCGTCGGCGGTGCCACCGGTATGAACAGCTGGATCGCGGCGACTCTGCTGCCGTCCACTGCTCCGAGCAGCCTGTTCCTTCTCGCGGGTCTGATCACCGTGATCGGTATCGCGCTCCACATGGTCCTCGGAAGCGTCATCGCCGTGATGGGTGTCGCGGTGCCGGCCATCATCGCGTTCACGTCCGGCTCGGGCATCAATCCGATCGCCCCGACGCTCATCGTGTACATGGCCATCGCGGCACACTACGTCCTGCCGTTCCAGCACCTCAACATCCTTGTTGGTGCTGCTGAGGACACCGGTGGTTACACCCAGAAGGAGACCATCAAGCTCGGTCTGCCGCTCATCGCGGTCATGTTCATCACCACCATGCTCGTCATGGTCCCGTGGTTCAGCGTGATCGGGCTCTGGAAGTAATCGTCCATTTCACTAGTGCAAACAGGAGACATGATCATGCGTCGAATCATCGTGGGCATATCGGGAGCGAGTGGCGTGGTGATGGGGTACTACCTCGTGTCAGCGCTCAAGCAGCACCCTGACGTCGAAGTGCACCTCGTTGTGACCGAGGGCGCTCAGAAGACCTGGGAGCTCGAGTGCGACATCCCGCTCGTCGAACTCGCAGCCCTCGCCGATGTCTATCACAGTGACAAGAACCTCGCTGCATCGATCTCGAGCGGCTCGTTCGTCACCGACGGCATGATCGTCGTCCCCTGCTCGATGAAGACACTGGCAGCTATCACCGCGGGTTACGCGGCGAACCTGCTGGTGCGGGCTGTTGACGTATGTCTGAAGGAGGAGCGGCGGGTGGTGCTCGTGCCGCGTGAGATGCCGTTCGGCAAGATCCACCTGCGGAACCTTCACACGGCGGCCGATCTCGGGTGCAGTATCGTCCCGCCGCTCCTCACCTTCTACAACGATCCGCAGTCCATGGAGGACCAGATCAACCACATCATCGGCAAGATCCTCCGGCAGTTCGGCCTCGAACACGACCGCTTCGTGTCCTGGAAGGGTGCTGAGGTGTGATGGAGGCGTGGTTCGAAGGTCACGGCTCAGCACGTACCCGGGTCGAGGCCGTCGTGGTCAGTTGCGGTCCCGACGTCTCGGTGTGCTTCGGGGGAGGCGAGGGCCCGCACATCGGTGCGGTCGCCCTCGGCATCCCCCGCCCGAGCCTGTTGGATCCCTCGGCGCCGTCGGCATCAGCGAGCGTGCTGTGCGTGACCGGCCACAAGGAGGACGAGCTCGCGCGCGAAGCGGCCCTCCTGCTCGCCACCGCTCTCGGCTGCCGCGTGAGCGTCTCGGTCGGCCTGCACGTGGACGACGCGACGCCCGCTGACATCGCCGAGATGGCCGAGAACCACCGCATCGTGCTCGCGAAGGTGGCCGAACTGCTGGGTAACGAGCGCTGTGACGAACAAGGGGGCGGTCATGCTGACTAGCCCCCATCTCGGCCGACCGCCTGGCATCGGCGCCACGGGCCCCGCGGCGTGGAGCCGTGCGAGCGCAGGCGAGGCGGCCTGGCAGTACGATGAGCCGGTCATCGCGGTCGACGAGAACGACTGCGAGCTCGGATACGTGTCGCGGACCGGCGCCCACGACGGCGCCGGTCTCCTACACCGCGCGTTCATGACGCTCCTGGTCGATGCCGAGGGGCGGCTGCTGCTCGCCAGGCGCAGCGCCTTCAAGCGGCTGTGGGCGCTTATCTGGGCGGACAGTTGCGCGGGTCATCCCCGGCCTGGAGAGGACGTGGCTGATGCCGCACGCCGACGCATCGGCGAGGAGCTGGGTTGCTCGGCCGAACTCGTGGACGTGGGCACGTTCTTCTACCACGCCGAGCTTCCCGGCCTCGGCAGCGAGAAGGAGCTGTGCCACGTGTTCGTGGGGCGGGCGACCAGCGCGCTTCGTCCCGATCCCGCCGAGGTCGACGAGGTGCGGGCGTTCCGGCTCGCCGAGCTCGACTTCGCCATCCAGGAAGCGCCTGACGAGTACGCGCCGTGGCTCGTCGAGTGCCTTCGGGCGTTCCCGCTCTGTGCCCTGAGCGCTGCCGGGCGGTAGGCGGGTGCGGGTGCCGTGCTCCTGCGCGGTTCCGGAGCGTCGTACGCTCCCGTCACCCGGCTCTGGCGCACGTCTGGAGAACTCGTGGATTCGGTGACGGACGGGTCACGGCGACGTGTGAACGGCCCGCATTCTGCTAGACTAGCGCCCGGGTAACGTCGCACAGATATGGAGCACCCATATGATATCGATGCGGAACGTCAGCAAGATCTACGTTCCGAACAAGCCCCCGGCGCTCGATGACTGTACGGTTGAGATCGAGCAGGGTGAGTTCGTATTCCTCGTGGGCCACTCCGGCTCCGGCAAGTCCACCTTCATCCGTCTGCTGCTCCGTGAGCTGCTGCCCTCCAAGGGCCAGATCGTCGTTGCTGGCCAAGACCTCACCAAGATGAAGAGCTGGAAGGTTCCGTACCTGCGTCGCAACATCGGGTGCGTGTTCCAGGACTTCAAACTGCTCCCCAACAAGACCACGTACGAGAACATCGCGTTCGCGCTCGAGGTCATCGGCCGCAGCAAGCACGTCATCCGCACGCAGGTACCGGAGGTGCTGCGTCTGGTCGGTCTGGACGAGAAGATGGAGAGCTATCCTGACGAGCTCTCCGGTGGCGAGCAGCAGCGAGTCTCGATTGCGCGCGCGTTCGTCAATCGGCCGCCGCTCCTGCTTGCTGATGAGCCCACCGGCAACCTCGACCCGGCCACGTCGCTCGGCATCATGAGCCTGCTCAACCGCATCAACAAGACCGGCACCACGGTGCTGGTGGCCACGCACGATCGAGAGATGGTCGACTCCATGCGCAAGCGCGTCATCGCGCTTGAGGGCGGTAAGGTCGTCCGTGACCAGGACCGAGGTGTCTACGGCTATGGCGATTAACTTCAGCTACTTCATGAAGGAGTCGGCGGTCAGCTTCCGCCGCAACTGGGTGATGAGCCTCGGCGCCATCATCACGATCTACCTGTCGCTGCTGCTCGTCGGCGTGTCGCTGGGCTCCGGAATGCTGCTGGGTCAGGTCGTCGAGTCGTTCGAAGACAAGGTCTCCATCCGTGTGTTCCTCAAGGATGGCGCTCCTGCCGAGCAAGTCGACGCCCTGCAGGCTGAGCTTCAGGCCAACGCCATGGTCCAGACCATCAAGTACACGAGCAAGGAAGAGGCGCTCGAGGAGTTCAAGAACCGTTTGATGCAGGACAGCCCCGAGGTCATCGAGAACCTTCCGGGCAACCCGCTTCCGGCCTCGCTGGACATCGACCTCAAGGACCCACGGAA
>CAZSUO010000036.1:0-15246 GCA_964610065.1 uncultured Coriobacteriaceae bacterium
TTGCAGTCCCCGCGCGGTGGTGTAGGCTGGATGCGAGCGGCACGGGACTCCCGTGCCGTGTCATGCGTTCCGGAGGCTCCGCTGTGGGCGGGGCAGAGGAGAGATGCAGATGAAGGCGATCATCCCGGCGGGTGGCCTCGGCACGAGGTTCCTTCCCGTGACGAAGGAGCAGCCCAAGGAGATGCTTCCGGTCGTCAACAAGCCGGTCATCCAATACGTGGTCGAAGAGGCGGTCGCGGCTGGCGCTGATGACATTCTGATCGTGACGGGGCGCGGCAAGCGCGCCATCGAGGACCACTTCGATCGCTCCGCCGAGCTTGAGGACCTGCTCGAGCGTTCGGGCAGCACCGACAAGCTGCGCCAGGTGCGCCAGATCCCGGACCTCGCCAACGTCTTCTACGTGCGTCAGGGACGTCCCCGGGGCCTCGGCCATGCGGTGCTGTGCGCGGCGCCGCACACGCTTGACCAGCCGTTCTACGTGCTCCTCGGCGATGTGATCGTGCCGAAGGGCACCTGCCTGCCGAGGCTCAAGGAGGTCCACGAGAAGTACGGCGCGTCTGTGATCGCGGTGCAGCCGGTGGAGCGTGAGTACGTGAGCCGCTACGGCGTGATCGCCGGGCGTGAGGTGGAGCCGGGCGTGTGGGAGATCACCGACCTCGTGGAGAAGCCGCCAGCGAACGAGGCGCCGTCGAACCTCGCCATCTTCGGCCGCTACCTGCTCACACCGAAGGTGATGGAGCTCCTGCCGCACGTGGAGGCGGGGAGAGGTGGCGAGATCCAGCTCACCGACGCGCTGCGCGAACTGCTGCGGCATGAGGAGATCTACGCGGTCACGATGGACTGCCCCGGTTTCGACACGGGCAACATCCTGTCGTGGCTCGAGACCAACATCACGCTGGCGCTTGAGACCGAGGAGTTCGGCTCGCAGCTGCGCGACAGCCTGGAGCGCATCCTCGGCGAGACGATCGTGTAGCGACCCGATGTGTGGGCACGATGACCGTCAGGTGCCGTTCTTCTCGGTCGTGATGCCCGCGTACAACGCATCGAGGACCATCGCCGACGCGATCGGCTCAGTGCTCGCGCAGACCGACGATCGGTGGGAACTCGTCATCGTGGATGACGGTTCGTCGGACGCTACACTCGAGGTCGCCCGGGATCATGCGCTGCGTGACAGCCGGATCCTCGTGCTGCGTCAGGCTCATGGTGGGGCGGGTGCCGCGCGTGCCCGGGCCGTTGAGCACTCGCGCGGTCGGTACATCGCCCGACTCGATGCCGATGACCTCTACCTCCCGCACTACATGCAGACGATGCGGTCGTTCATCGAGACCAACCCGGGATATGGGATCTACGCCTGCAATGCCGAGGTGTTCTTCCCCGACGGACGCGTGGAGCCCTGGTTGCCGGAGCCGCGGTTCGAGGCGGTGCTGTCCCTCGATCTCGATGACCTGCTGCGCGCGTGCCACATATTCACCGCGAGCGCGTTCGACCGTGCTCTCTACGATCTGGCCGGCGGCTTCAGGGCGCACATCTACAACGAAGACTACGACTTCTGGCTGCGCGCGATGGCCGGAGGAGCCCGGCACATCTACACACCCGCAGTGCTGGCGCGCTATCGGGTCAGCGAGTCGCAGATGTCCGCGGACCGCCGTCGCGCGTACGATTCCGACATACGGATCATGAGGGATCTGATCAGGTCAGGACCGCTCGTACCGCGGCAGGTCGCCATCGCCCGGTCGCGGATCCGCGAGCTCCACGGATTGCAGGGGGCGAGGGCTCGCGAGGGGTTGAGGCTGGCGGCCTACGGGGGCGACCGCTCTCACCTGCCTCGGGATCTGTGGGACCTCCGGTGGTCTATCCGCGAACGAGCCGAGGCGCATCTCAGGTCGGGGGTCGAGCAGGGCATCAGGCTGATGCGGTCGGTGTTTCCGCCCCTGCGGAAGGTGCGGCTGCGCAAGGGGAGCTGATCCCGCAAGCCGCGCTACACGCCGTGCGTGCGTCCGCGTTTGAGGTAGCCGGCCGCAGAGGCGGAGACGGCGGCGATGTCGCGTCTGTTGATCAGGAGCCAGTCGGCCGGGCGCGCACCGGTGTGGCGGGCGAACATCGCCATGATGGCGATGGCGCCGGTGCCGTAAGAGAGCGTGGAGGCGAGTCCGGCGCCGATCGCGCCAAGCCTCGGCACAAGGACGATGTTGATCGCCACGTTGGCCGCAGCGGTGAGCACCGCGATCCACGGGTACAGCAGCCCCTTCGAGGTGAGGTTCGCGAAGAGCACCTGCGAGATGCCGTTCAGCCACACGCCTGGCAGGAGCACGAAGAACGGCAGGGCGGCAGGCAGGAAGTCGGCCCCGTAGAACAGGCGGATCAGCGGGTTGATGAGCACCGCGGCCACCACGCAGATCACGAGCATGAGGCCCGCGGTCACCCGGCTGCTCCGCAACGCCAGCATGTCAGCGCTCTGCTCCCCGGTCTGCATGCTCTTGGACAGCAACGCCTGTGCGAGCGCCTTTGGCACGTACCACATGAGCTCAGCAGCCATGACCGCGATCGAGTAGATGCCCACCGTCTCCGCCCCCGCCAGATACCCGACGATGATGATGTCGGCCCGGTAGCTCAGATACGTGGCGAGGTGGTTGGCGTACGCCTTGAAGGAGTACGAGGCGGCCTCGCGCATCGAATCGAGATGCACGCGGATCCGCTTGGTGTAGCGCTTGAAGAGCCGCGCTGTGTTGAGCGCGAAGGTCACTGCCACGTTCACCGTGGTGGCGAGCATTGCCATCGGCACCGTGAGCTGGCCGAGCGCCCACGCCACGAGGATCACCACGATCGAGGCGGCGGTGCCTGCCATCTGCGTGCGCGAGATCGCCTTCATCTCGCCGACGCCCACGTTGATGCCCTGCACGAACTGGTTCACGAGCGCGAGCGGCAGCAGCGCGATCGCGATCGCGGTGGCGGCGAGCGGGATGCCTTCCACGACCGCGAACGGCCCGAGGGTGAACAGCCACATGAGTGGTGCGCCGACGGCGCCAAGGATCAGTGAGTACAGGAACGAGTTGCCGAGGACCTCGCCGATGCCGTGGCCGCGCTTGCCCACGAAGTAGGTGTTCGCGGTGGTGATTCCCATGTTCAGTACCACGGAGAGGATGTTGAGCACCTGCTGCACCACGGAGAGCTGGCCCTTGCCCGCAGGGCCGAGCGTGCGCGCGATCAGCACGCTCGATACGAAACTCGTGACGAGCGCGAGCACCTGCGCCGAGAGCGCGAAGGCCGAGGCCGAGCCGAGGCGCACCTGCTGGCGCGCAGGGGCGTCGGCGGAGGCGGGTGCGGGTTCGGCGGTATCGCGGTCTTCGGACATAGGTCGCTTTCGGGGCGGCTACGGGGTCACGGCTGCAAGGATACACGAGGCTTCAGGCGCGGATCGCTACGGTGTGGCAACCGAACACGAGCGGGGCTTACCGGTTCTCCAGGCTTCTCCACCGTCTCGCGAGCAGGCGTGGGCTGACCAAGCCGAGCGCGAGCATCGCTGCCCGTCTCACCGGGTCGGGGTTCATCGATCGCGCCTGCCACAGCAGTCTGCGCGCGTTCGAAAGGTCACCGTTCTTGAGCTGCTGCTTGAGCCGGCCTTCCGCGATGGCGGGTCGGATGGCCTGGTCGACACTGCGAAGCAGCCTCGTCCGCTCGGGACCCGTCAGGGTGGGGCCCGGCTCCACGGTCACGGCTGCCTGGCCCATGCTCTCCCGGATCGCTCTGAGCGCCTCGAGCGCACGGCTGTCGCCGCCGGTCTCGGACTCCATTTCCCGTATGGCCTGCAGGGTCGATGCGTACTGCGGGTCATCGGCGTACTTGCGCTTGCAGACGTCGAGACAGCCGAACGCCTCGTTCGCCAGGGGGCCGCATGCGTGGAACACGCGCACCGATCTGATGATCCCGATCCGGTAACCCCAGAGCAGGCAGCGAGTGGCGAACTCGCCGTCCTCGCCGAAGAAGACGCGACCTTCCATCTCCACGAAATTCCCGATGTGCTCGATCACGTCCCTGCTGGTGATCGAGCACCAGCCACCTGTGGGTCCGACCTCGATCACCACGCCATCCCCGAAGTCTGCCGTGAAGTACCGCGTCGACTCGGGCTTGGCCCCGTTGGTCAGGTCGTTCTGGACCACGTTCGCCGCAAGATAGCCGGCCCTTGGCACAGCCTCGAAGCATCGGATCATCTCCGCCAGCCATCCATCGGGGACACTCAGGATGTCGTCGTCCATCTCGATGATGTAGTGGCCTCGGGCCAGCCGGATGGCTGCCGCGACCGCGTTGAGGCCGATGTTCTCGCTGCTGTGCGCCACACGGATGTGAGGGTGACGCTCGCTCACAGAGTCCAGGTACGCCCCGGTCCCGTCGCTGGACGCGTTGTCCCAGACTATGAGTTCGTAGTCCACGCCATGCGTGTTCGCGAGTATCGTGTCGATGCACAGCCGCAGCATCTCGAGCCGGTCATGAGTGATCAGTACGATGCTCGCGTGCGGTTCACGCTGGGTCCGGTCCACGCGGCGCCTCCTCGCTGGCGGCCGTCCTGGCGCGCGACGATGGCGACAGGTGATGTACGGTGACCGATCGTCTCGGGGCCGTTGGGTGCGATGTCACAGGTGAATGATTGCATAATCGGCGGCAGACGTCGTACTTCACCGGCGCCGGAGACGCGCCGGCTGCGGTCTTCGCTGGCGCTGGTGTCGGCCGCGCTGGTCAGACGTTCGCGGGGACGGGGTGGCCCCGTTGCGCTACGCTGGTGCAGCCAGAGTGGCATTCGACGGAGCGGGTGGGAGTGCTGAAGAGAATCGTCGAGTTCCTGAACGAGTACCTGCGCATCAACGCCGTCAGGCGGATGTTCACGGTCGTCGAGATCAAGACCTCCGAGATCGCCGCCCTGGTGTTCTTCGCGGTGCTGTATGCGGTGTTCGAAGGCGTGGGCCTGTCACTGCTGCTCCCGATACTCCAGTTCGCCGAGAGCGGGCAGACGGCGATCACGAGCGGCTCGGGTGTCATCTGGTCGACCGTTGCGGCCTTCATGGACGCGCTTCGGCTCCCTGTGACGCTCCCGGTGCTTCTCGCGATGGCGTTCGCGCCGATCCTGTTGCGGCAGGTCGTCTTCTACCTCAATGCGTGGTACTCCGCGGTCGTTGCCGGGCGCATCGGCGTGCGACTGCGGATGCGGGCGCTTGGTGCGATCCTCGGTGCTGACCCATCGTTCTTCGTTCGTCGCGAGCTTGGCGACCTTGTGGGTGTGGTCATCCATCAGACCGGCGCGGCCGGAGCGGCGGTCCTCCAGGTGATCCGGCAGCTCACGATCGCGTTCCTCATGGCCCTGTACCTGCTCATCCTGGTGGCGCTGTCGCTCCCGTTGACCGCGGTCACGGTCGCATTCGCGATCGCCATCTCGTTGCTCGTGAAGGTCAACATGGTGCGCAGCAGGGAGTACGGGGTCACCGTGGCCCGTGTGACGCAGGCGATGACCGGACGCATCGTCGAGCGGTTGTCGTTGATACGTCTGATCAAGTTGCGTCATCAGGAGCGCGCGGAGTGGGACCACATCAATGAGTACTCCGACGAGATGCGCGCCATCCAGGTGAAGCAGGCCCGGCTGGGCGCCGGTGTGGAGATCACCGCCGACCCGCTGCTGATGCTGTCAGTCTTCATCACGCTCTACCTGGGCATCAGTCAGTTCGACATGTCGCTCGCACAGCTTGGTCTCGTCATGTTCCTGCTCAACCGCCTCAACACAAAGGTCAAGGAGTTCAACCTCGGCAGGCAGGTCATCTCGGCCAACGTGGCGGGACTGTTGCTGGTTCGGGACACGACCGAGGACGCGCTGGCCTCCGACACGATCAGGGGTGGGCAGACCCCGTTCACCGGGCTGCGCGACAAGATAGTCTTCCAGGACGTGGTGTTCGAGTACCCACGGCTCGGTGAAGGCGGTCAGGACGCGGGAGCGAGCGGCACGCGGGTCCTCGATGGTGTCTCGTTCAGCGTCCCCGCAGGCTCTCTGACCGCGATCGTGGGCCGCTCCGGCGGCGGGAAGTCCACGCTCGTGGAGCTGCTGCCACGGCTACGGGACGTCACCGGTGGCGGCATCACCATCGATGGCGTGGATATCCGCGAGTACGATCTCGGCTCGCTGAGGCGAGGGGTGGGTCTGCTCACCCAGTCCGCCATGCTCTTCAACGACACGGTCAGGGAGAACCTGGTCTACGGACTCGATCACGACCCCGGTGACCAGCGTGTCCGGGCGGCGCTCGAGGACGCGTACGCAACGTTCGTGTACGACCTGCCCGAGGGGCTCGAGACCCGCATCGGCGACCAGGGCGTACGGTTCTCAGGTGGTGAGCGTCAGCGGATCGCGCTTGCGCGCGTGCTGCTTGCCGACACACCGATCATCGTGCTCGACGAGCCAACGAGCGCTCTTGACTCAGAGTCCGAGTCGTTCATCCAGCAGGCCATCACTCGTTTGCATGGGTCCAAGACCATCATCGTCATCGCGCATCGCCTGGCCACGGTGGTCAGTGCCGACCAGATTCTCGTCATCGACGAGGGGGTCGTGGTCGAGCGGGGCACCCATGACGCGCTGATGGCGAGCGGCGCGGCATACCACCGGTTGTTCGCCAGCCAGTTCATGGAGGGGTGAGCGGTGGGATCCTCGTCGGATAGCGCGCGCGCGGAGCAGCCGGTCGTGTTCCCTGAGTCGCGCCTTGCGCACGAGCTGTGCAGCGGACGGGGGCTGGAGATCGGAGCGAGCGCCCACAACCCGTTCGGCCTGGACACACTGAACGTGGACGTGACCGGCGAGTGGACGGTGTTCAAAGAAGAAGAGATGCGGCTGGCTGGTGCCGCTTGCACCGTCGACATCGTGGCCGAGGGCGACGCCATACCCGTGGACGATGGCAGTCAGGACTTCGTCGTCTCCTCACACGTGCTCGAGCACTTCATCGATCCGATCGCGGCTCTGCTCGAGTGGGACCGGGTCGTTCGCGTGGGCGGCACCATCTTCGCCATCGTGCCGCACAAGGAGCGGACCTTCGACTCCGTGCATCCCCGAACCGACCTGAGCCACCTGTTGGCCGACCATGAAGCGCCCGCACCCGTGGACCACGCAGTCGATCGGTATGGTCACCAGCACGTCTGGGTAACCGAGGACATCGTCGATCTCATCGATTGGATGCGAGCGCACACGGGGGTCTGCTGGTCGTGGCTTGCGATCCGGGACGTCGATGACAAGGTCGGCAACGGGTTCACGGTCGCGGTCCGTAAGGAAGCCGCACGGATGGCACCCGAGGACGTGCCCGAGCGATTCCGGTCGCCCATGCGACGCTCCGCCCGGGACGGAGGCGGCAACTACCCGCCACTTCCCGTCATGCGGGCTGGTCTCATCCGCAGGCTTCTCGCCGAACCGGCGACGATACTCCACAACGTGCGTCGCGACTGGCGGTTCATCCTCGAGCGGAGAGCGCCGGCGATCTTCCGGTTGTACGCGGCAACCGTGGTCCCGTCGTTCAAGTTGCGAGGGCGAGTGCGCTACCGCTGGCTGCGGCGCCGGCGAGGCTCCACTTTGTCCGACCGTTTTCGGATCGCGATCGTGTACACGTGTCCGGTGGACCGCGACGAGCAGCTCGAGCGGGGGGTACGCCGGTTCGTGCGCACGTACGCCGCGTATAGGCCCACGGTCGAGCACTCCCTGCACGTCTACTCCAACGGCTCACCGGGTAGCGAAGACGATCGCGAGCTCTTCGCCGGCATCGCTGACGGATTCCACACGCACGACAACAGCGGATGGGACATCGGCGTGTTCATCCGCGCGTCGCGCGAGCTGGCCTGTGACATGCTGGTGTGCTTCGGCACATACACGTACTTCACGCGTTCCGGATGGCTTGAGCGCATGGCCGAGGCATTCCGTGAGCGGGGCGAGGGGCTCTACGGCGCGTCGGCATCATACGAGTCGACGCCGCACATACGTACAGCGGGCTTCTGGTGTGAGCCCGAGCTCGTGCGCGCGTATCCGCGACGCGTGACCAGCTACGCGGATAGGTACGAGTTCGAGCATGGTGTCCGGTCGATCACCAGTCTTGCGGAAAGCCTCGGACTCGGCTGCTGGATGGTTACCTGGGATGGCATCTATCCAAAGGGCCAGTGGCGTGAACCTCGGGACATCTACCGCCGTGGAGACCAGAGCAACGCGCTGTACTTCGATCGCTCGTTCGACATGTACGAGGCGTTCGACCCGGTTCTCAAGGACGAGTACGCGGCGCTTGCGGATGGTGGTGCCACGCGGTTCACATCGGCCGAGCGCGGCGCCCGACTGAGTGCGTTCGTGGAGCGACTCGACCCCGACCACATTCGGGACGTAGAGTGACAGATGCCGGGCAGGACCCGGATACCGCCCGCGCACACCCACGGAGGACCATGAGTCAGACCGCTACAGTCGTCATTCCCAACTGGAACGGGCTTGCCCATCTTGACGAGTGTCTCACCGCCCTGCGTGCGCAGACCCTTCGTCCCGCCCGGACGATCATCATCGACAACGCTTCGACAGATGACAGCGAGCGAGTCGTCCGTGAGCGTTACCCCGAGGTCGAGTGGGTCAGCATGCCGAGGAATGGTGGCTTCGCATACGGGGTCAACGAGGGTATCCGGAGGTCTGATACGACATACGTGGCACTTCTCAACAACGACACGGCCGTTGAGCCCGCGTGGTTGGAGGAGCTCGTCGCCGCACTCGAACGTCATACGGACTACGACATCGCCGCATCCCGGATGGTCCTGTACTACGACCGGCATCTAATGAACGCCGCAGGTGACGTGTATCTGCTCCCGCGGGGCGCGGCGACCAACCGCGGCATGCGTCAGCCGCTCTCTCGCTTCGATGAGCCGTGTCGGGTCCTCGGCGCATGTGCGGGAGCGGCCCTCTACCGGCGCTCGCTGTTCGATGACATCGGCATGTTCGACGAGGACTTCTTCCTGATGGCCGAGGACACGGACCTGAACATCCGCGCGCTGATCGCCGGACGGAAATGCCTGTACGTTCCCGATGCGACGGTCTACCACAAGCTACATGTGACGATCGATGAGCGGCCGTCCGAGGAGATGTGGAGTCTCGCGGCGCGCAACGAGGCGATCGTGGTGACCAAGGACCTGCCCTTTGCGGTCGTCGCCCTCGTATTCGTGTCGTACGCATGGCGGCTCTTCCGCTCGACGTTCCCCGTGCGCCCTGACAAATGGCACCTCATCCCCGGGCTGGTGCGCACCGTGCCGGAGCGAACGGCCGCTGACATGCAGGGGTTCAAGATGGGGTGGAAGAAGCGCCCTGAGGTCTGGCGTACACGCCGTGTCAGCAGACTCGTCATCATGCGCTGGCTCTTCAAGGGCACGGGGCGGCTCACCAGCTGAGGGTGCGTGCTAGGATTCTCTCGGGCGAACGAAAGGCTGATCTGTGAAAGGCATCATCCTTGCCGGAGGCGCCGGCACCCGGTTGCATCCGGTCACTATCGCGACCTCGAAACAGCTCCTCCCGGTCTACGACAAGCCGATGATCTACTACCCGCTATCGGTGCTGATGCTCGCCGGCATCCGCGAGGTGCTCGTCATCAACACGCCGCACGAGCAGGAGGCGTTCCGGCGCCTGCTCGGTGACGGCTTGCAGTGGGGCATCTCGATCACGTACGCGGTTCAGCCCAAGCCCGAGGGCCTCGCGCAGGCGTTCCTGATCGGCGAGGAGTTTCTCGCGGGTGAGCCCGCGTGTCTCGTCCTCGGCGACAACATCTTCTACGGCACCGGGCTCTCCGGCATGCTCCGCGACGCACGGGAGCGGGCGAGCGCCGGTGGCGCGGTCGTCTTCGGCTACCAGGTCCGCGACCCCGAACGCTACGGCGTGGTGGAGTTCGACGGAAGCGGCCGGGCGGTCTCCATCGAGGAGAAGCCGGCGCACCCGCGCTCGAACTTCGCGGTGACGGGCCTGTACTTCTACGACGCGCGTGTGGTCGAGCTCGCCACGCGCGTGACCCCGTCGGCACGCGGCGAGCTTGAGATCACCGCGCTCAACAACCTGTACCTGGAAGACGGTTCGCTCTCCGTCCAGGTGATGGGGCGCGGCATGGCGTGGCTTGACACCGGCACCCCCGACTCGCTCATGGAGGCCGCTTCGTTCGTCCAGACCGTGGAGAAGCGCCAGGGCATGAAGATCGCCTGCCTCGAGGAGATCGCCTACCGGCAGGGGTTCATCGACAAGGCGGCCATGCTCGCGCTAGCCGAGGGCACCTCATCTGATTACTACCGCTACCTGACCGGACTCTAGGGAGGCATCCATGATCGACGGCGTGAAGCTCAAGGACCTCAAGGTCATGCCTGACGAGCGCGGGCTTCTGATGGAGATGTGGCGCAGTGATGATCCGGACTTCCAGCGCTTCGGGCAGTGCTACGTCACCATGGTCTACCCGGGTGTGGTGAAGGCGTGGCACTACCACGTCAAGCAGACCGACCACTTCGTGTGCGTGGGCGGCATGGCCAAAGTCGTGCTCCACGACCGGCGCGAGGGCTCGCCGACGTTCGGTGAGACCAACGAGTTCGTCATCGGCTGGCAGCGCCAGCGGATGGTCATCATCCCCAACGGCGTCTACCACGGTTTCACGCCGGTGGGCACAGAGCCCGCCATGATCGTGAACATCCCCACCGAGCTCTACGACTACGAGAACCCCGACGAGTTCCGCCGCCCCTTCGACGACCCGGAGATCGGCTACGACTGGAGCGTGAAGAACGGATGAGGCTCCTCGTATCTGGTGGCGCCGGGTTCATCGGCTCGGCCTTCGTGCGCCGCATGCTCGCACAGCACGCCGACTGGGAGATCGTCGTCTTCGACAAGCTCACCTACGCGGGCAACCTCGACAACCTGAAGGCGGTCGAGGCCGATCCCCGCTACCGCTTCTTGCGCGGCGACATCTGCGACCGCGAGGCCGTGGAGGCCGCCATCGAGACCGCCTCCGGTATCGACGCCATCGTGAACTTCGCGGCCGAGACCCACGTGGACCGCTCGATCGACTCCCCGGAGGACTTCTTGCACACCGACATCCTCGGAACGCACACCTTGCTCGAGGTCGTGCGGCAGCGCGGCATCTCCCGCATGGTGCAAGTCTCCACCGACGAGGTCTACGGCTCCATCGACGAAGGCTCGTTCTGTGAGACCGACCGCATCAGCGCGTCATCGCCGTACTCGGCCTCCAAAGCCGGTGGCGACTTGCAGGTGCTCGCATATCACGCCACCTACGGCACACCGGCGCTTATCACGCGGGGTTCCAACACTTATGGCCCCTACCAGTATCCCGAGAAGCTGATCCCGCTCTTTGTCACCAACGCGCTCGAGGGCGGGGAGCTGCCGCTCTATGGCGACGGCCTGAACGTCCGCGACTGGCTTCATGTGGACGACCACGCAGACGGTATCGAAGCGGCGCTCACGGGCGGCCGCCCGGGCGAGGTCTACAACATCGGCGGTGGCAACGAGCGCACCAACCGCGAGATCACCGGGATCATCCTCGATGAGCTCGGGCTTGACTGGGACGCCACCGTGAAGCAGGTGGCTGACCGCCCCGGGCACGACCGCCGATACTCGATCAGCTGCGCCAAGGCGAAGAGCGAGCTCGGCTGGGGGCCACAGGTCGACTTCGAGGCCGGACTGCGCGAGACGATCCGCTGGTACCGCGACAACGAGTGGTGGTGGCACAAGATCAAGCACGGCACCGCCGAGTTCGCCGACTGGCGCGCCCGGTGGTACGAGGAGCGGGGCTAGATCGTGGCGCACGCGTATCTCATCGCGGGTACGGGTGGCATGCTCGGCACCGCGCTCGTCCGCGCGTGCGGTGAGCGAGGTCTCCGCTGCGAGGCGCCGCCTGAAGCTGGCTTCGACATCACGGATGCGGCCGTCGTGGGAGACGTCGTGGGCGCCTTCGTGGCGACTCTCGGCCCCGGAGAGCGCGGCGTGCTCGTGAACGCCGCCGCCTACACCAACGTGGAACGCGCCGAGGACGACACTGAGACCGCCTATCGTGTGAACGAGGACGGCGCCCGCATCCTGGCCGAGACCGCGCGCGCGGCCGGTCTCGGGTTCGTGCACGTCTCCACCGACTTCGTCTTCGACGGGGCCAAGGCCGGTCCCTACACCGAGGACGACCCCACCAATCCGCTCTCCGTCTACGGCGCCTCCAAGCTCGCGGGAGAGCGTGCGGTACTCGCCGCGGACCCCGGCGCGCTCATCGTGCGCACCGCCTGGGTCTTCGGCGAGAACGGTGTGAACTTCCCCACGAAGATCCTCGGCTTCGCGCGCGAACGCGATGAGCTCGCGGTGGTGACCGATGAGGTCGGCTCGCCCACCTACACGCTCGATCTGGCGCGCGGCATCCTCGAGCTCGTCGAGGCGGGCGCCACCGGCATCTTCCATCTCGCGGGAAGCGGCTCGTGCACCCGCTTCGAGCTCGCCGCCGAGGTGTTGTGCCTTTCCGGGCTTACGCGGCGGCTCGTGCCGGTCACCGCCGACGCGTTCCCCTCGAAGGCCCCCCGGCCCGCGAACTCGGTGCTCGACTGCTCGAAGGCCGCGGCCGTCGGCGTGACGATGCCGGAGTGGCGGGATGCGCTGCGGCGGTTCATCGCCGGGCTGAGCGAGTAGGACCGCACCATGGAGCAGACCGCCAGCGTCACCGATACCCACGTGATCGTGGTCGCGCACAATGCGGGTGACCTGCTGGATGCGTGTATCCATAGTGCCGTCGAGCAGGCCGGTGCGCCCATGGTCACGATCGTCGATTCGGGGTCCAGCGATGGTGCTCCGGAGCGCGTGGCGGGTATGCACGGGGGGCTTTCGCTGATGCGGGTGCCCAATAATGGCTTCTCAGCCGCCAACAACGCCGCGCTGGACAGGGTCGAAGCGCCGTTCGCGCTGCTGCTCAACCCCGACGCGATCCTCCAGCCCGGAGCCCTCGCGAGCATGCGTTCGTGCGCGGCCGAGCACCCCCGTGCCGGTATCATCGGTCCGCATGTGACAGGCCCTGACGGGGCCATACAGGCCGAATCGTACGGCCGGTTCCCCACACTCCGGTCCCTGATCATGCTCAGGCTCTGGCGGTTCTGGCAGCGGCTTCTCGGCAACCACACCCTCAGTCCTCGCGAGTTCGAGCGCTGCACCGCCGTGGACTGGACCACGGGCGCGTGTATGCTCGTGCGAGGAGAGGCGATGGCCGAGGTCGGCGTGCTGGACGACACCTTCTTTCTCTACTACGAGGACGTCGACTGGTGTCACCGCATGCGCGACGCCGGATGGGAGGTGCTCGTGGAACCAGCCGCACGCTGCGTCCATCACCTCGGCCAGTCCGCGGCCCCCGGCGGCTTCGTCTCCGCCGCGTATCGCGAGTCCTTCTACCAGTACGTCGACAAGTACGGCTTGAGCGCCCTGGGGCTCACTGCCCGCCTCGGTCTCGCCCTGCGCAGACTGCTCAGGGGAGGCCGCCGATGAAGGTGCTGCTCGACTGCCGGATGGCCGAATGGTCGGGAGTGGGCCGGTACACCCGGGGCCTCGTGCGCGCCCTGGTGCAGACTCCCGGTACGGAGTTCGCACTGGTCGGGAGCGCGGGCGAGGAGCCGGTGACCGTGGGGTCCGCGGCTGTCAGGCACGTTGAGGCTTCGGCGTCACCGTTCTCGCTCCGGGGGATGCGCGAACTCGGCTCCGCCGTTGGGCGGGTGCGTCCGGATGTCGTGCACTGCCTGCACTTCCCAACGCCGCTGCCTGCGACGGCACCGCTGGTGGTGACCCTGCACGATCTCACGCCGCTCGTGGTGCCCGGCGTGATGCCGTCGTGGACACGGCGGGCGGTCTACCTGGGTCTCAACAGGCGTGCGGCGCGTGTCGCGGACGCGATCCTGGTGCCCTCGGCGCACACCGAGGCCGATGTGCTCCGCCTGCTCCCGAAGGCCGCCGGCAAGACACGCGTGACGCTCGAGGCCGTGGACGACTTCGCCGCCGGGCCGATCGGCGATCTGCCCCGGAACCTTCTCGCGAGGGATGAGCGATACGTGTTCTCGATGGGGAACACCCGGGCGCACAAGGATCTGCCTGTCCTGCTCGACGCGTATGCCCGCATTGCCGGGAGTCATCCCGGTCTCGTGCTGCTGCTTGCGGGCGGGGAGCCGGACGGGTACCTCGCACGACACGTGCCCGTCGCGCTTCGCGATCGCGTGCGCTTCACCGGTGCGATCACCGACGATGAGCTCCGCGCCCTGTACGCGGCAGCCGCCGTGTTCGCGTTCCCGTCTCGCTACGAGGGCTTCGGGCTGCCGCCACTCGAGGCGATGGCGCTCGGCACCCCCGTGGTGACCTCGAGCGCCGCGTCGCTGCCGGAGGTCGTGGGTGATGCGGCGCTGCTGGTGGAGGCCGGTGATCCGGACGCTCTGGCCGACGCGATCGCGCGCGTCCTGGAGGAGCCGGAGACCGCGCACCGCCTGACGGAGGCCGGGAGACGTCGTGCGAGCGAGCTCTCGTGGCATGCCACAGCGGAGGCGACGCTCGCCGCGTACCGCGAAGTCCTCGGCGCGTCGTAGGCGAACCGCGCCGCGGGTCCGCACACCCCACTGCCATACCCGGATGGCGCGCTACCGCTCCCAGTCGTCCTCGTAGCGGATGATGTCGTCCTCGCCGAGGTAGTCGCCCACCGCGATCTCCACGATGCGCAGGATCTCGCTCCCCGGGTTCTCGAGCCTATGCGTGAATCCGCGCGGGATGTACGCGCTCTCGTTCGGCCCGACATCGAACACCTCGGCGCCGCGGGTGATCCGCCCCCGGCCTTCCACCACGACCCAGTGCTCGCTGCGGTGCTCGTGGCTTTGCAGGGAGAGCCGCTGGCCGGGCAGCACTTCGATCGTCTTGACCTGGAATCCCGTGCCCTTCACCAGCATGGTCCACGTGCCCCACGGCCGCAGCGATGACCGGTTCTCAACGACCTCCCGCGCGCCGCTCGCCTTGAGCGCGTCCACGATCAGGCGCACGTCCTGCGCACGGTCCCGGGGCGCCACGAGCGTGGCGTCCGGCGTGTCCACGACCATGAGGTCGGCAAGTCCGATGGTCGCCACGAGACGGTCAGCCGAGTAGACGATCGTGCCGTGGGAGTCGATGTCGAGCACGTTGCCCGAGTGGATGTTGCCCCGCTCGTCGGGGTCGGCGATCGCCTCGAGCGCGGC
>CAZSUO010000037.1:0-14887 GCA_964610065.1 uncultured Coriobacteriaceae bacterium
TCGTCGATCATCGACCGCGCGATGCGGTCCTTCACCGAGCCGCCCGGGTTGCGCGCCTCGAGCTTGACCGCAACGATCGCCGGTAGACCGGCCGTGAGTCGGTTCAGGCGGACGAGGGGAGTGTCGCCGATGGTCAGATCGACGCGGTCTGAGACGTGTGGCATGAACCCTCCTGGCCTGGGGCGCAACGGGAATACGCCGAAGATACCCCCCGGTGCCGTGTCGTTCAATGGCGTGCGGGTACGGTGGTGTCCGGTGAGGCGCATCCTCGCAGCGCAGTCCTGGCGATTCCGGAGCTGATAGAGGGAACCTATTCCCTTGGTCACGCGTCTTGTACGGTGACGGAAAGGAGGAGGGCATGGAAGACTACGAGCTCGTGCGCCGTGCCCAGGCCGGGGACGCACGCGCGTTCACCACGCTGGTCAGGCACCACGAACGCTCCCTGTACGCGACCGCGTACGCGATCACGCGCTCCCAGTGGGACGCGGCCGACGCCGTGCAAGACGCGCTTGCCGATGCCTACGCGGGCATCAGGTCGCTCCGCGACCCCGACCGCTTCGGAGCCTGGGTGTCACGCATCGTCGTGAACGAGTGCAACACCTTGCTGCGCAAGCGGGTGCGTGTCGTGCCGGTGGAGGAGCCGCCCGAGCCGCAGGCGTTCGTATGGGACGGCCCTGAGGACGGCATGGACCTCATGCGTGCGGTGCAGCGCCTCAGCCCCGACCATCGCGAAGTGGTCGCGCTCAGGTACTTCCGGGACATGAAGCTGGGGGAGATCGCCGACGTGCTCGGGTGTCCCACCGGCACCGTCAAGTCCCGGCTCAACCGGGCGCTGGCGTCGCTTGAAGCCGCCATGTGCCCCCGGACCGAAGAGGAGGTGTCGCGATGAACTGCAGTGACGTGCGCGATCAACTCGAGTCGTACATTGCCGATGACGTCACCGACGTGGAGTCGATGAGGATCGCCGAGCACCTCGGCAGGTGCGAGCCATGCGCCGCGGCCTACGAGCGCACGCGCTCTGTCGTGGCCGACCTGAAGGGCATCTCCGACGCGTTCGTGCCGCGCGACCGTTTCGCGCCGCGCCCGGCATACGCCTCGGGTCCCGCGGGCGGCTGGGTGTGGCGCACGATCGCCGTTGCCGCCTCGGCGGTCGCGATCGCGGCTGTGGGTGCGCTGTCGGTGCCGGCGATCGCCCGGGAGTTGCCGTTCGGCGTGGCGAAGGAGTTCGACGCGCTGGAGGACCGCGCCGAGGACCTGCAGCAGAAGGTGGACGAGTTGACGGTGCGCCTTGAGACGATCGACGGTGAACAGGTGGCGATGGTCGACACCACCCCGGGCGATCTTGCGCCGGAGGAAGCGGCCGCCGTGCAGCAGCTCGCGATGGACTTCATACGCGCCCAGTATGCGGGCGATGTGGCCGCGCTGGAGGCGATGGGGACCGACCGTCTCAAGGCCGACCTCGCGGCACGCCCCGGTGACTACGTGCGCGACGGCGCAGAGGGACTCACGTTCGCCCAGATGACCGAGCCCGCACGCGCCGAGGACGGTACGTACCTGATCTTCGTGCGTCTGATGGATTCAGGCGACTGGAGCGAGAGCCAGTACCAGGAGGACTTCGAGATCAAGCTGATCGACGGGCGGTATCTCGTGGACTTCATGGGCATGGACGCATAGGGGGGACCTCGCTGGCACCCGAAGATGGCGGATGGCCGAACGGTCGTCCGCCATCCGCGCGTCCGCCTCCTGCTATCCTTGGGTGCACCCCTGCTGAAAGGAGCGCCATGGAGCGGGACGCGGGAGCGTGTGTCACCCCCGGGATGCTCACCGATCTGTATCAGCTCACGATGGCGCACGCCTATCGGGCGGCGGGCGTGGCTGACACCGAGGCGTGCTTCCACCTCTACTTCAGGGGCAATCCGTTCGACGGCGGCTACTCGGTGGCGTGTGGGCTTGCGCAGGCCGTGGAGTACCTTGAGCACCTCTCGTTCACCGCCGCGGACACCGCCTACCTCGGCACGCTCACCGGCAACGACGGCGCGCCGCTCTTCCCGCAGGGGTTCCTCACGTGGCTGGAAGGCTTCCGGTTCGATGCCGACGTGCTCGCCGTGCCCGAGGGCACGGTCGTGTTCCCGGGTGAGCCGCTGCTGCGTGTGACGGGGCCGATCGCCACGTGTCAGATCGTGGAGACCGCGCTCCTCAACATCATCAACTTCCAGACCCTGGTGGCCACAAAGGCGGCAAGGGTGTGTCGTGCCGCCGAGGGCGATCCGGTGCTCGAGTTCGGCCTGAGGCGCGCGCAGGGGCCGGATGGCGGACTCTCGGCAGGCCGGGCGGCGTACGTGGGCGGCTGCGTGGGCACCTCCAACGTGCTCACGGGGCAACGCTACGGGGTCCCGGTCGGCGGCACCCACGCGCACAGCCTCGTGATGCTCTTCGACACGGAGCTCGAGGCGTTCCTGGCGTATGCCGAGGCGATGCCGAACAACGCTGTGCTGCTCGTGGACACGTACGACACGCTCGAGGGGGTGCGAAACGCCGTCCGCGCGGGGGAGCGTCTTCGCGAGATGGGCCACGACCTTGCGGGGATCCGTATCGACTCGGGCGACCTCGCCTGGTTCTCCATACACGCTCGAGAGATACTCGATGAGTCCGGCTTCACGGCCACCCGCATATACGCCTCGAACGAGCTCGACGAGCACACCATCGAAAGCCTGAAGGAGCAGGGCGCGGCCATCGACGTGTGGGGCGTGGGCACCAAGCTCGTGACCGCCTACGACCAGCCCGCGCTCGGCGGGGTGTACAAGCTCTCGGCGGTGCGGGAGCCCGGAGGCGTATGGCAGCCGCGGGTGAAGGTCTCCGAGCAGGCCGCGAAGGTCACCACGCCGGGGCTGCTGCGCGTGCGCAGGTACTCCGCTGACGACGGCATGTTCATCGGCGACATGATCTACGACGAGCTCGTCCCGCCGGCCGATGAATGCGTGATGGTCGACCCCGCCGATGCCACACGGCGCACGTCGTACTGCGGCACGCACTCCGCCGAGGAGCTGCTGGTGCCGGTGTTCGAGGCCGGCACGTGCGTGTACGCGATCCCGCCGCTCGCGGAGTCGCGGGAGCGGGCGCTCGCACAGCTGTCGCGGCTCGACCCCAGCCATCTGCGACTGCTCAACCCCCACATCTACAAGGTCGGCATGGAACTCGGGCTCTACGAGCGCAAGACCGCGCTCATCCTTGCCTCTCGCGGATTCGGTACGGACGAAGGAGGACGATGACCATGCGTGCGCTGCTGCTGGTGGACCTGCAGAACGACTTCATGCCCTTTGGCGCGCTGCCTGTGGCCGAGGGTGATGCCGTGGTGCCTGTGGCCAACGCGCTCATCCCTCGCTTCAGCCTGGTGGTGGCGAGCCAGGACTGGCATCCGGCCGATCACGGCAGCTTCGCCTCGGCTCATCCGGGCGCCGGACCCGGTGACGTGATCGAGCTCGGCGGTGTGAGTCAGGTGCTGTGGCCGGATCACTGCGTGCAGGACATGCCGGGGGCGTCGTTTCACTCGGGTCTGGACGTCGGCGGTGTGGACCATGTGGTGCGCAAGGGCACCGATCCGGCTGTGGACAGCTACAGCGCGTTCTTCGACAACGACCGGCGTCGCGACACCGGTCTGGCGGCCTATCTCGAGGAGCGTGGCGCCGAGGAGCTCGTGATCCTGGGGCTCGCGACCGACTACTGTGTGCGGGCGACCGTGCTCGACGCCTGTGGGCTCGGGTTCGGGGTCACCGTCATCGAGGATGGCTGCAGGGGTGTGGACGTGACGCCGGGCGACAGCGAGCGTGCGTTCGCCGACATGCGCTCGGCGGGAGCGCGTGTCATCAGCGCGGCCGAGCTGACGTAGAGGAGAGACGATGAAGGTCGTTGCGGTATCGGGCAGTGCAAGAAAGGGCGGCAACACCGCGATCATGCTGCGCCGGGTGCTGGGAGTGCTCGAGGCCCATGGCATCGAGACCGAGTTGATCGAACTCGCGGGCAAGAAGGCGCAAGGCTGTACCGTGTGCCTGAAGTGCCGCGAGACCAGGGACCGCCGGTGCCACGGACGCAAGGACGCCATCAACGAGTGCATCGAGGCGACGGCCGACGCCGACGGGGTGATCATCGGCTCGCCGGTCTACTTCGCCGATGTGACACCGGAGACCAAGGCGTTCATCGACCGTCTCGGCTACGTGGCCGGGGCGAACCCGGGGATGCTCGAGCGCAAGGTGGGCGCGGCCGTGGTGGTCGAGCGCCGCGGCGGAGCCGTCCACGCATTCGACTCGATCATGCACCTGTTCATGATCCGCCAGATGATCGTGGCGGGCTCGCGCTACTGGAACCTCGGCTTCGGCGGGGCTCCCGGTGAGGTGGAGGCCGATGAGGAGGGCCTGCTGACCATGGATGTCCTCGGCGAGAACATGGCCTGGCTGCTCGAGCGCACCGCCGGAGCGCGGTAGCGGGTATTCGTGGAGGCGCCGGTCGTCGGCATGCCGTGCGGAGCGTCACGCTCGGTCCGCGCGCCCCTGCTCGCACCTGCCACCTGTCAGAATGCGCTTATCCGGACGCCCTGTACGTACGATACTCAAGACGTAGGCATCCAGGGGGACTGCTGCGTCCGGAGGTGGCACATGAAGCGCGTGATCGCATCGGTTCTGGTGCTGTCGCTCGTACTCACCATCGCTCTGCCCGCCGTCGCTCTCGCCAAGCGCGGGGGCGTTCCCGCAAGCCCGAACGGCAAGGGTGCGGCCGCCGCGCAGGGTGCCAGGGATGAGTCCCCGGCGCCGGAGCGGGGAGGCGGCAAGGGTGCAGAGACCGCCCCCGGCCAGGCCGGCCGTGGCGCCGAGGCAAGCGTTGAGGAGACCGCCGCGGAAGACGCCGATCAGGCTGCCCGCCCCGGCAACGGCCAGAGCAGGAGCTCGAAGTCGCGCGGCGCCGAGACAGCGGAGCAGGCGCGCGAGCGGACCCGCTCGGAGGACGGCTCGGGCACGCCCGAGCCCAAGCGGACCGGCACCGCCAATGCGCTCGATCGGCTCGAGCGGAATCTCGAGCGGATGAAGGCCGAATTGGAGGCGGGTACGCGGTCATCGCTGCCGCCCGGACTGCAGCGCGCCATCGCCAAGTTCATGTCCTGGCTCGGCATCGGGGAGGACTACCCGGTGGACACGCCACCGGATGATGATGGTCCTTCCGAGGAGCCCACGGGGACGGTGGAACCCACGGGGACGGTGGAACCGACAGCCACCCTCGAGGCCGACGCGATCTCGTAAACCGACCGGTGCTTGACACCGCTTCAGGCTCGCGCAAAGCTACTGACTGAACGTTCAGTCAGTAGTTGGCGTCAGTCTGTGGAGGCGCGAGGTGTCTCAGAGCGAAGGATCGGCGCGGGGGCGCATCCTCGAGGTCGCGGGGAGCCTCTTCTCGGAGCGCGGCTTCGACGGCGTGTCGGTGTCCGACATCGCAACGGCCAGCGGAAACTCGACCGGCCTGGTCTACTACCACTTCAAGGACAAGTCGACGCTGTATGAGAGCGTCGTGCGCGAGGGGCTGCACCTTCTCGAGGCCACGGCGGTCCGCACGCTGGGCGCTCCGGGCCGGCCCATCGATCGCATCCGTTCGTTCGTGTGCGAGTACATGGGCCTTCTCGAGGGTCAGCCCGCACTCATGCGCCTGCTCATCCGGAGCGTGACCGATGTGAGCACACCGCCCCCCGGCCACGTGCTCATGCGGAGCGCCACCACCATCGAGCGTCTGCAGTCGGTCATCGACGAGGGCATCACCGCCGGGGAGTTCCGCGTCACCGACGCGCACCTTGCCGCCACCGCGCTCTTCGCGCTCGTCAACACGCTCATCACCGCCCGCGTGCTCGAGACACCGCTCGGTCAGTCGTCGGGCGGTTCGGTGGAGGAGCGGGCCGACTTCATGACCGACCTGTTCCTGAGAGGGGTCGCGGCATGCTCCTGAAGCTTGCCACGGCCATCGTGCGCGGGCGCAAGGCCGTCATGGCCGTTGTCGCGCTTCTGGTCATCGTCGGCCTCTGGGGCGTGATGAACAGCCGTATCAACTACGACCTCATGTCATACCTTCCGGCCGATCTCGACTCCGTCCGGGGGCTCGACATCGTCGACGACGAGTTCGCCCTCGGCACGATGGTGCAGATACTCGTGCGCGGTGAGAGCGACGCCACCGTCGACGCGCTCAAGGGCCGGATCGAGCGGGTGGAAGGCGTCAAGGCGGTGCACTGGGTCACCGACCTGGCGCCGGTGACCCAGCCCGCGGAGTTCCGGGACGAAGTGGTCGTGGACAACTACTACGCCGGCGGCGGGACACTGCTCCAGGTGGCGTTCGACGGCGGCTCCAACGACCCGCACGTGAAGCAGGCCATCCGCGACATCCGCGACCTCCTCGAGGAGTACGACACGCTGCTCACCGGCAATCAGCAACTCGAGCTCGAAGAGGTGATGAACCAGGACACGGTGCGTTTCGCTGTTGCGGCGCTCGTGCTGGTGACGATCGTGCTGCTGCTGACCATGCCGTCGATCATCGTGCCGATCACGTTCGTGCTCACCATCGGCGCGGCGGTCATCGTCAACCTCGGCATGGGCTACTACATCGGTCAGGAGATGTCGTACATCACCGGCGTCATCGTTTTCGCGCTTCAGTTCGCGGTCACCATGGACTACGCGCTGTTCCTGTATCACCGCTTCGACGAGGAGCGTCGCAGGTCGGAGCCGGAAGAGGCGATGATCACCGCGGTAGCCGCCACCTTCAAGTCCATCTTCGCCGCGGCGATGACCACCGTGGCCGGCTTCCTGGCGCTCATGGCGATGCACCTGGGTTTCGGCACCGATATGGGGGTCACGCTCGCGCGCGGTGTGGGCATCACGCTCATCGCGGTGGTCACGCTGCTCCCCGCGCTGATCCTTGTCGCACTGCCTCTGATCGACCGGATCCGTCACAAGACGCCGTCGTTCGACTTCTCTCGACTCGGCCATTTCGTGGCCAAGCACTCCACGGCCGTGGCGATCGTGGGCGTGCTGCTCTTCATCCCGGCCCTCTGGGCGAATTCCCAGCTCACAATCACCTACGACCTCAACACCAGCCTGCCGAGCGATATGCCGTCGGTGCAGGCCGACAAGGCCATCTCGGAGGCGTTCGGCCGGGCCAGCACTATGATCGTGGCCCTGGAAGACGCGGGGACCGGCGTGGACATGGAGCGGCTCACCACGGCTCTCGAGGGGCTCGAGGGTGTGACACGGGTCTTCGGATACGGCTCGCTCGTCGATCCGCGCATCCCGGTGGAGTTCGTGCCCGCCGAGGCGCGTGAGTCGTTCTATTCGGGTGGCTACACCTACCTCACGCTTGATGCGGCGTACGACATGGCCGATCCCCGGTTGGCCGAGACGATCGACCAGGTGCGGGCCGTCGCCGCGAAGGAGTGGCCGGGTGCGGCGTACGTGACCGGTCAGTCGGTGCTGATGAACGACATGGAGCAGGTCTCCGAGGGCGATGACGTACGGATCAACATCATCTCCATCGTCGCCATCCTCGTCATCGTCGCGATAGCGTTCAAATCCATAGCCATCCCTGTCGCACTCGTAGCCGTGATCCAGCTCGCCATCCTCATCAATCAGGGATTCGAGGCGTTCATCGGTGGCGACCTGATCTTCGTGGCGTCGCTTGCCATCGGCGCCATCCAGCTTGGCGCCACTGTCGACTACGCCATCCTCATCACCACCCGCTATGAGGAGGAGCTCAAGCGCACCCGCGACCGCCTCGAGGCGATCACCGTCGCGATCTCGGAGTCGAGCCAATCCATCCTGGTGAGCGCCTCCACTATGTTCGCGGCCACCATCGCACTCGCGGTGATGTCGAGCGTGGGCATCATCTCGTCGCTCACGATGCTCATCGCCCGCGGTGCCGCCGTGAGCTTCTTCGTCGTCCTCTTCGTTCTGCCCGCGATCCTTGTGGTCGGCCAGCCCCTGTACGAACGGCTCAGCATCGGCTGGCCGCGTCACACCGTGAAGGGTGAGTAGCATGGCGCAACCCCTCAAGTCGGTCCGTTTGGCACGTCGCGCGTCGGTGGTCGCCGCGCTCACGGCAGCGAGCATGCTCGCGGCGACCGTGGCGTCATCGGCGCCCGCACCCGGCACGCCCGACAGCATCATCGACAACGAGACCGTCTACGTTGTCGCCGACGCGTCCGGGAGTCCGCGGACCACGGTGGTCGTGGACTGGCTGCAGGTGGAAGGGGCCGGCACGTTCGAGATCGTCGATCCCGCCGGCGGGGCGGGGGAGATCGAGTCGCTTACCGACGGGTTCGACCCGGTGATGACGGGCGACACGGTCAGCGCAACCGTTGCGGTTGATGGCCACGGCGACTTCTTCTACCGCGCGGAGACCGAGGCGGCGCTGCCGATCGACGTCACGGTCGCCTACTTCCTTGACGGAACCGAGACGCAGCCGGATGACCTGGCGGGCAAGTCGGGCAGGCTGCGCATGGATATCACCATCGCGAACCACCTCGAGCGGACCGAGACGGTCACGTTCGAGGACGTGGACGGGGTCAGCGAGTCGGCCGAGGTGACGTACACGGTTCCACTGCTGTGCATTCCGCAGCTCGAGATCGACGGTACCCGCATGACCGACATCACCGCGCCCGAGGGAGCACAGCTCGCCATCGCGGGGCAGACGCTCACCTATGCGATCCCCGTCGTGCCGTCTCCCAGAGAGACGGTCTCCATCGAGATGACCGCCCGCGATATCGAGCTCGCACCGATGATCATCTCGGCGTTCCCCGGTCTTCCCGCATCGCCCGACTTCTCCGTTACGGACCAGTTGGCCGAACTGCGCGACGCCCTCGGCCAACTCGGGCAACTCTCGGGCGGCCACTTGCAGGTCGTGGAGGGGATCGCCGATGGCATGGGTTCGTACGATCTCTCAGCCGTGTCCGGCGCCGCCGAGGGGCTTGGCACCCTGACGACCGGACTCGGGGAGCTTGCCTCGGGGTCTGCGGGTCTCGCACAGCTGGCCGCGGGGCAGTACGCCTATCTCGACGGCGTCATCGGGAGCATCGACACATCGCAGTTCGATTCGCTCGGCCAGCTGACGAGCGCCATCACGAGCATGACGGCGGCCGCGTCGCAGCTTGAGACAGGCACCGCCGGCCTCGTGACGCTGCTCGACGGACAGATCGCCCTTGCCGGGGCCGTCAAGGCCTCTAATGCGGGACTGCTCGCACAGGCCGCGGGCTACGCTGCCGAGTACGGCGCGTACAGCACGGACACCACGGCGCTCGCGGCCGCTGGAGACTTCGGCGCTCTGGCCGCCGGACTCGGCGCGCAAGACCATCTTCTGGGTGTGCTCGTCGATGGCGGTGACCCCGATGGCCCCGGTCCGCAGCCCGTTATGCCAGGGCTCAAGACCACGCGCGATTCGCTTGCGCAGATACGCGACGGCCTCTCGGGGCTGCGCTCAGGACTCGAGCAGCTTGAGGCGCAGGCGGGCGGTCTGGCGGCCGTGCCCGGGGCGTTGGGTCAGCTGAAGGGGGCGCTCGTGGTGTTGCGCGATGGCGGCGACCCCGATGGTCCTGGTTCCGCGCCGCAGATGCCCGGTCTGGGCACGACCCGGGACGGCCTGTCTGGCATAGCCGATGGTCTCGAACAGGCGGCGGGAGGGCTCGAGGGCTCGGCATCGGACCTCGGCATGCTCTCAGAGCTGCCCGTGATGCTCGGTGAGCTGAAGGCCACACTCGATGCGCTCGCACGCGGAGGCACCTTGCGGGGTCGTGAACTGCCGGGGATCGACACGACGGTCGAGGGTCTCGGGGCGATGGGCTCCGGGCTCGGCGACGGTGTCACCGAGGCACGCAAGGGCGAGGCGCTCACCGAGGCGATGAAGCGCGCGGCAGACGCCTACACGTCGTTCCTGGGTCTTCCGGAGGGCGCTTCGGGCCACCTGAGCTTCCTGATCAAGCTCGATGGAGTCTCCACGGAGTAGGTTCGCACATCCCCGCATCGCGCCGCCTCGCGCGCAGGCCTGCCGGTCTGCGCGCATGGTAGGCTGTGCGCGGAAGACATTGCGCACGCCCGGAAGGAGCCGCCCGTGGGTGTCAAGGTGATCGCCGACAGCACGTCGTACATACCGCGCCCCCGGCGTGAGACGCTCGACATAGGCATCGCGCAGCTCTCGTCGCTGCTCGACGGTGTGACGTATCCCGACGATCCCGACGACTGCGCGGCCTTCTATGCCGCGCTGGCCGCGTCGAGCTCGTGGCCCACGACGTCACAACCCTCGGTACAAGATGTTGTCGATCTGATGGAGGAGCGCGTCACAGCAGGGCATGCGGTGGTTGGCGTCTTCATCTCGGAGCTCATGAGCGGGACATACTCGACCGCACTGCTCGCACGAGACCTGGTACGCGAGAAGCATCCCGACTCCGTGATCGAAGTGGTTGATGGCAGGAGCAACTCCCTCGAACTCGGGTATGCGGTGCTTGCCGCTGCCGAGGCCGCGGCCGAAGGCAAGAGCGTGCCGGAGGTGGTTGCCGCCGCCGAGGAGCGGACGCGCCACACACGCTTTCTGTTCACCCCGATGACGCTGGACTACCTGCGCCGGGGTGGCCGCATCGGCAACGCACAGGCGCTCCTCGCCACGCTGCTGCAGATCAAGCCGATCCTCACCGTGGTGGATGGCGTCACCGATACGTTCGCAAAGGTGCGCACCCTGCAGAAGGCACATGACCTCATCGTGGAGACGTTCGCCGCCGATATCGAGGCGTTCGGCGGCCTTGGTGAGGCGTACGTGCATCACATCAACGATCGTGCCGCGGGAGAGCGCTTCGCCGCACGGGTCTCGGAAGTGGCAGGTAGGCCGGTGGAAGTGCGCGACATCGGACCGGTGGTCGGCACCCATGTGGGGCCCGGCACCGTCGCCGTCGTCTACTATACGAACGACCGGCTCGACAAGTCGCGATAGCCACCCGCCACCGTACGCGGTACCGTACGGCCAACGCATCGGATGTACCGTAGGGAGCCCCCGTGTTACTCATAGACACCTGCTCGGACCTTCCCGCCACGATCGTCGAGGAGCTCGGCGTCGAGGTGCTGAACTTCCCGTACACGCTTGCCGGTCGCGAGCAGTTGGACGATTTCGGGCGCTCGCAATCGCATCAGGAGTTCTACGCGGCGATGCGGGCGGGCGAGCATCCCACGACGATGCAGGTGCCGCGGAACTCCTTCATCGATGTGTTCACGCGGTACGCGTCCAGGGGTGAGCCGTTGCTCTACCTCGGGTTCTCATCGGCGCTGTCGGGTACGTTCGATCTTGCCTGGCTCGCGCGCAAGGAGGTGCTCGAGCAGTATCCGGATGCCGACATCCGCCTCATCGATACAAAGGCCGCGGCTGTGGCCGAGGGACTGCTCGTGTACGAGGCCGCACGCCGCTGGCGTAACGGCATGACGCTCGACGATCTGGAGCCCTGGATCGAGGCTGAGCGACCGCGCCTCAACGGGTGGTTCATCGTCGACGACCTGGAGACACTGCGCCGGGGCGGGCGCCTGAACGGCGCGATGGCGGCCGCCGGCACCCTGCTCGACGTGAAGCCGCTGCTACACGTCACCGATGACGGCAGGCTGGAGCTCAAGCGGTCTATCCGCGGCCGGGGTAAGTCGATGCGAGCACTGGCCGACCTTGTTGCCGAGCGCGCCGAGGACCCTTCGACACAGACCATCGCGGTCGCACACGGTGATGCGCCGGACGACGCCGAGGCGCTCAGGGCGTTGATCGCCGAGCGAGTGGACGTCAAGGACATCATCACGATGCAGACAGGGCCCGTCATCGGAGCACACACGGGCCCGGGTATGCTCGCCGTGGTGTTCTGGGGACAGGCGCAGTAGCCGTGAGCCGCAGGTCCTGGGCGGTAGCGGAGCGGCTGTCGCTGCCCGTGATCTACGCGGAGCTCACCGCACGCGGAGCAGGCTCCATGCCCGGGGTGGCCGAGGAGCGTATCGAGTACGGCCCGCATCCCGCCCAGCATGTGCTGTTGATGACGCCTCACGAGCGGCGCGCGGGTGACCCGCTCGTCTACTTCATCCACGGCGGCAGCTGGCGGTATGGGTCACCTAAGGTCTTCCGTGCCGTCGGGAAGTTCTTTGCGCAGCAGGGTTACATCGCTGCGCTTGGCGGATACCGGCTCGTTCCCGATACCCGGTTTCCCGGGCAGCTCCATGACGCGCTCGATGGTCTGCGGGCGGCGCTCGAGTGGCGGGCGGCGGCCGGACTGAGCGGCGGGCCCGTGGTCGTGGCCGGTCAGTCGGCGGGCGGGCATCTCGCGGCGCTGGTGGCGTTCGATGAGGAGACCCGCGGTGAGCGCGGTCTCGGTGATGCCCCCATCACCGGCGTGCTACTGATGAGCGGTGTGCTCGATCTCGACGTGCTCTGTCCCGACCGCGGGGCGTGCACGATCGTGCACGAACTCATGGGGGGAGACGAGGGGTGGGAGAGGGCTGACCCCTCTCGCTTCGTGCACGGCGCCCGGGCGATCCCGATCCTGTGCATGCACGGTTCGCGCGATCCGCTGGTGCCGGTGGAGGTGGCCGCCTCGTTCGTGCTACGGGCCAACGGCGCCGAAGGGGATCACGCAACGTTCATCGCGGATCCACGCGGACATCACGCGGATCTCACGCGCGTCTTCTACCGGGAGACGCCTCTCACGCGCCCGATACTCGAGTGGCTGGACGACGTCAGCACCGACTGACGTCCCCCAGCCGCTCGAGATGGGTATCAGTTCCTGGCACCGCCGTCACGGCCGGCTCGACCTGCGGCATCTCTGCGACGCAGACGGTAGTCGGTGACCTCGGTGAACTTGTACTTCTGGGAGAACATGTCGAGGACCTGCGTGAACCCTATCCCGCTGCCGCGCTCCTCGATGTGGTACGTGGCCCGCACCGCTGGCTTTCCGAGTTCGACCAGACGTGAGAGGTCGACCGGCGTCGCAACGAGCACCACCTCGGCGTCAGACGCCTGAACGGTCGCCTCGAGGTCCGCGAGCTGCTCCGGCGAATACCCCATCGCCGGCAGTATCTCGGTGAGGTGATCGAACTTGTCGAGCGTGGCCTTGATGCTGCCCACCGCGAACGGTCGCGGGTCGATGAGCTCGGCCGCGCCCGCGCGTTTTGCGGCGATGGCGCCCGCGCCGTAGGGCATCCCGCCGTGGGTGACCGTGGGGCCGTCCTCGATGACCAGGACTCGCTTGCCGGCAAGAGCCGACTCGTCCACATCGATCACGGAATCGGTCTGGATCACGAGCGCGGACGGGTTGTACTCAAGAGCCGCGGCCCGAAGGGCGGCGATGTTCTCGGGGTCGGCGCTGTCAGCCTTGTTGATGACCAGGATGTCGGCACGCAGGAAGTTCGCCTCGCCGGGGTGGTACAGCCGCTCGTGGCCGGCACGGTGCGGGTCGAGCGCCACGATCTCCAGGTTCGACCGGAAGAAGGGCAGGTCGTTGTTGCCGCCATCCCACACGATGACGTCAGCTTCCTTCTCGGCCTCACGCAGGATGCGCTCGTAGTCCACGCCGGCCATAACCACGGCGCCTTCCTCGATCAGCGGCTCGTACTCCTCGCGCTCCTCGATCGTGCAGCCGAGGCGATCGAGGTCCTCGAGTGACGCATAGCGCTCCACGGCCATGGCGTTCAGGTCGCGGTACGGCATGGGGTGGCGGATGTCCACGGCCTTGATACCGCGCTCGCGGAGCATCTTGAACAGATGGCGGCTGATGCCGCTCTTGCCGACGCCGGTTCTGACCGCGCACACCGAGATGACCGGCTTGGTCGACGCGATCATCGTCGGCTCCGCGCCGAGCAGTGTGAAGTCCGCACCCGCGGCGATCACCGTCTGCGCGTGATGCATGACGTACTCATGACTCACATCGCTGTACGCGAAGACGACCTCGTCGATCTTCTCCTCCAAGATCAGTTCGAGCAGCTGGCTCTCCGGGACGATCGGGATGCCCTCGGGATAGCGCGGACCGGCCAGCTCGGTGGGAAACGTGCGCGAGTCGATGCCGGGGATCTGCGTTGCGGTGAACGCCACCACCCGAACGGACTCGTCATCGCGATAGCGGACGAGGAAGTCGTGGAAGTCGCGTCCCGCGGCCCCCATGATGACGATGCGTCTTTCGGACATATCGGCTCCAATCGTTATGCGGAACGACACCAAGATTATGCACCAAGGGCCCCAATACCTCACGTGGATACGCAGGGATCGTCGGCTTGTTATGCAGGAGCAGCGTATGTGCACGTTACGACCCAGCCGGCTTCGCGCGTTCACGGGAGCGGCATCCTGCGTTCACATCTTCTTCAAACCCCGTGGCGATACTCCTAACTGTACGGCAAACACGGATGCGATGACGCATCGGATTCGACACCCAGGAGGTGTGTACAGTGAAGCACAGCAAGAGTATCGCGCTTGTCGCCCTCGGCCTCACGGCCGGACTGGTGTTTGGCAGCGTGGGCGCATCGTACGCGGCAACTGACCCCGCCACCGCCAACCCCGTCGTGGGCGCGGGCATGCGGATGGGCCAGGCGATCAGGGACGCGGGCGGACGGCTCGTGGACATCGTCGCCGAGCTCACCGGGCTGTCCGCGGACGAGGTCCAGGCGGAGCGCGCGGCCGGTAAGTCGGCTGCCGATATCGCCGAGGCGAACGGATCCTCCGCCGAGGAGGTCGTGAGCGCGGCTCTCGATTCTCGCAAGGCGCTCCTTGACGAGCGGGTCGCCGACGGCACGATCACGCAGGAGCAGGCCGATCTGATGTACGACCGGATGAGCGAGCGTCTCACTGAGCGAGTCAGCACCGATGAGACCGG
>CAZSUO010000038.1:0-9023 GCA_964610065.1 uncultured Coriobacteriaceae bacterium
TGCGCAGCCGGACACAGGATTCCCGGATTCTCGGGAATAGTCTTGCAGGGATTGGCCTTCACTGGCAGAATCACGCTTTGTAACTACTGGTTACAAATCTCCGGGGTCAAGGAGGGACTATGTCTGCTGCTCGATTCGTGGACGAGCACGGCCTGAGAGCGTTCGTTGACGCTCTGGCCGGCTCGCGACGGGTGATCGCACCCGTGGCCAAACGAGGACGGTTCTCGTTCGAGGAACTGTCTTCGGCCGAAGAGCTCCGGCTCGACTACGACGTGACGATCCTGCCGCCCAAGAAGGTCTTCTTCCCACCGGCGCAGCCGATCGTACGGTTCTCCGAGGGGGAGGTGTCGAGCTGCACGTGCGGGATCGATACCGTACTGGTGGGCGTCCATTTCTACGACGTCAAGGCGATCGACCAGCTCGACTACCTGATGCGCGAGAACAACGCCGACTGGGACTACCTCTGCCAGCGCGAGGCGACGACCATCATAGCCTCCAACATCCAGACGGTGTCCCCCCGGGCGTTCTGGGACTCGGTAGGCACGGGCGTCGAGCCGCAGGGCCACGACGCGTTCCTCACCAGGATCGACACCGGGTACGTCTACGAGCCGCGTACCGCCAAAGGTGAGGCGCTGCTCGAGCACGGAGCGTTCCGTGAGGCCACCGCTGATGAGGTCGCCGAGGCGCGCCGGGTGAACGAGAGCGTGATGGGCACCTGTCCCGAGCGGTTGGCGTACACGACCGATGAGATCGCCGAGCGCGTCCGCGAGGCGTACGGCGATGAGAAGCTGTGGGACGAGCTCGCCGAGCGGTGCTTCTCGTGCGGCTCGTGCAACACCGTCTGTCCCACCTGCTACTGCTTCGACGTGATCGACTCCTGGAACCTCGATCAGAAGTCGGGCACCCGCACGCGCTACTGGGACGCATGCCTCACCCGCGAGTTCGCCGCCGTGACCGGCGCGGGTGGCTCGAAGGAGAACTTCCGCGAGCACCACAGCTCGCGGTTCCGGCACCGCTTCATGCGCAAGACGACCTACCTGAACGAGAAGCTCGGCGGTCCGGCGTGCGTGGGCTGCGGGCGATGCTCACAGGCATGCACGGCCGATATCGCCGACCCGGTGCGGGTCATCACGACGATCATGGAGCGTACGTCATGAGCCATCACACCACACACGACCACGAATGCCAGTGCGAGAAGGAGAGCCTGTTCCTCCCGCGCCAGGCCAAGATCCTCCACACCAGCCAGCCCACCGCGAGCGAGAAGCACTTCACGCTGCAGATGACCGACGGACAGCCCTTCGTGTTCGAGCCCGGCCAGATCCTCGAGGTCGGCGTGATGGGCTACGGCGAGATCCCGATCGGCATCGCCAGCTCGCCCACCCGCCAGGGGACGTTCGACATCGTCGTACGCACCGTGGGCCGGGTGTCCACCGCGATCAACAGCAAGGACGTGGGCGACACCCTTACGGTCCGGGGCCCGCTCGGCCACGGCTTCCCGGTCGATGAGCTCCGCGGCAACGACGTGCTCATCGTCGCCGGCGGCATCGGACTGTGCCCTACGCGCAGCCTCATCCAGTACATCATGGACACGCGGCAGGACTTCGGACGCTTCGTGCTGTTCTATGGCGCGCGCGATCCGCTGCAGCTGCTCTTCACCGAGGACCGCGTGCAGTGGCGGGCCTCCAAGGTCATCGAGTACCACGAGACCGTCGATCGTGCCGACGTGCACTGGTCCGGCAACGTCGGCGTGATCCCCACGCTCTTCCACAAGGTGCAGATCTCGCCGGAGACCCGCGTGGTCATCTGCGGCCCGCCCGTGATGTTCCGGTACGTTATCGCCGAGCTCGACGCCATCGGTATCTCACGCGAGAACATCTACGTGGACCTCGAGCGTCGCATGAAGTGCGGCGTGGGCAAGTGCGGTCACTGCCAGATCAACGACAAGTACGTGTGCATCGACGGTCCGGTCTTCACCTATGCGGAGATCGAGTCGCTTGAGGAGGCGATCTAGCATGGGTAAGCCGAAAATCGCATTCTTCGACTTCGCCGGTTGCGAGGGGTGCCAGATCGAATTCACCAACCTCGGCCCTGAAGTGATCCTCGGACTGCTCGAGCACGTGGACATCGTAGAGTTCCGCGAGGCGATGACCGAGACGACCACCGAGCGTATCGACATCGCGCTCGTGGAAGGCAGCTTCACCATGGAGAAGGACCGCGAGCGGCTGCAGAGCATCCGCAAGCGCTCCCGCATCGTGATCGCGTACGGTGCGTGCGCCTGCACCGGTGGCATCAACGCGTTGCGCAACCACATGGACGACTACCACGAGTGCGTGTACGGCTCCGATGCCCGCATGCCGCACCTGCAGAGCGGCCCGGCGCTGCCGATCTCGTCGGTGATCAAGGTCGACTACTACGCGCACGGATGCCCCGCCAGCAAGGACGAGCTCGTGCGCATCCTGTCCTCACTCCTGCATAACGACACGCCGTTCATCCCGAGTTACCCGGTGTGCGTGGAGTGCAAGCGCATCGAGACCGTCTGCCGCTTCGATGAGGGCGACTACTGCATGGGCATGGTCGCCCGTGCGGGCTGCGGCGCCCCGTGCCCGGCCCTTGGCATCCCCTGCGAGGCGTGCCGCGGCTTCGTGGACGAGCCCAACCTGCGCTCGCTCGAGACGGTGCTCATGGACCGCGCCGGCTTCAGCCAGGACCGCGCGATCGGCAAGTCCCGCATGTTCACGGCGAACCTGAGGAGCTAGCGCCATGCTTCAGAACGTAGATATCGACATCCATCACCTGACCCGCGTCGAGGGCCACGGCAACATCGTGGTGAACGTCACCGACGGCACGATCGAGACCTGTGAGTGGCAGGTGCCCGAGAACCCCCGCTTCTTCGAGGCGATGGTGCGCGGACGCCACTACTCCGAGGTCGCCCGTATCACCAGCCGCATCTGTGGCATCTGCGCCGTGGGCCACACGCTCGCATCGGTCACCGCCACCGAGGCGGCGCTCGGCATCGAGGTCACACCGCAGACACGCACGCTGCGCACGATCCTCAAGCACGCCGAGAACTTCGACAGCCACGTGTTGCATGTGTACATCCTCGTGGCGCCCGACCTCTTCGGCGCGCAGTCGGTCTTCCCGCTCATCCCCACGCACGGCGAGGTCGTGGTGCGCGCGCTCAAGCTGAAGCGCCTCGGGCACGAGTGGGGCTCGCTCATCGGCGGCCGCACCACACATCCGGTCACCGTGGTGCCGGGCGGCTTCACGAGCCTGCCCTCGGCGGCTGACCTCACGGTACTGCGTGAGCGGCTGCTCGACGCGGTCCCTGACCTCGAAGCCACCGTGGAGACCATCCTTTCGGTGGCCGACCAGCTGCCGGCGTTCGACCGCCCCACCGAGTACATGGCGGTGAAGGAGGACGGCCAGTACGGCCTGTTCACCGGCAGCGTGGAGACGATCCTCGCCGATGGCGACCGCGCCCGCTACGACATCGAGGACTACCGCAGCATCACCAACGAGTTCATGCTTCCGCAGTCGACCGCCAAGCACACCAAGAACCGCCTGCGCAGCTACGCGGCCGGCGCGCTCGCGCGCGTCAACGTGAACTACGACCAGCTGCACCCGGAGGCCAAGAAGGTCGCCGAGGCACTCGGGCTCACGCCGGTCTGCACCAACCCGTACATGAACTCCGTTGCGCAGGTCGTCGAGTGCGTGCACGCCGTCTACGAGAGCGTACGCCTGATCGACGAGCTTCTCGCCGAGGGTATCGTGGAAGAGGGGCTCGTGCAGCCAACGCGCTTCGGCAGCGGCGTGTCGGCGGTGGAGGTGCCGCGCGGCATCTTGTACCACGACTACAGCTACGACGAGAACGGCCTGTGCACCCGTGCGAACTGCATCATCCCCACCAACCAGAACCACGGGAACATCCAGGCCGACTTCGAGGAGCTCGTACCGCAGCTGCTCGGGTCGGGTGCGTCGGAAGACGACATGGCGCTCAAGCTTTCCATGCTCGTGCGCGCATACGATCCGTGCATCTCCTGCTCGACCCACTACCTGGACGTGACGTTCGTCCGTTAAGCCGGCGGCACACTCAGAGAGCGCCCGTCCGCGCGAGTGGTGCGGGCGGGCGCTTCTCCACCCGGAGGCGAGATGCGGTATCTCATCGGTATCGGTACGTACATGGGGCTCGACGACTCGATCGGTCTGCGCATCGCCGAGGGGATCGCGGCGCGTGGCCTCGATCGCGGGTTCCGCGCCATCGAGCTGCCGGGCAACCTGCTCGACTTGCTGCACTACTTCGGCCCGGACACCGCGGACATGCTCGTGGTCGACTCTGCGCGCATGGGCCTCGCGCCCGGCGAGTACCGCTTCTTCTCACCCGACGACGTGGTGACGCGCAAGTCGCTCGATGGCATCAGCACGCACGAGGGCGACCTCATGAAGGTGTTCGAGTTCGCACGCGAGCTCGGGGTGGCGGTGCCACCGGTCACGCTCCTGGGTATCGAGCCGGCCGAGATCGCGCCGGAGATGGGGCTGTCTGCGGTGCTCGACGCGCGATTCGACGAGTATCTCGCGGCCGCGGCCGGGTTCTTCGGCGCCGCGTAGGCCTGCAGGGACTTCCCCGATGCGCTCGTGCTCCAGTAGCGCGCCGCGACATCTCCGCTGCGGTGATGGCGGGGTACTCCCTCGGGTATGAACCGGACATGGGCGCGGAGCGGGGTGCGCGCACTTCACGCGGGTCGTCAATCGGGGGAGGACATCATGGCTCCGGATGTCGTGACCGAGGTCACGAAGCAGTCGTGGTTCAGCCGCATCGGCGGATCGTTCAAAGGGGTGGCCTTCGGAGCCCTGCTCGTCATCGCCGCCATCCCTCTGCTGTTCTGGAACGAGGGTCGGGCGGTGGAGCGGCAGAAGACGCTCGAAGAGGGTGGTGGCGCGGTGGTCTCGGTTGCCGCTGACACCATCGACGCGGCGAACGAAGGCGCGCTCGTGCATGTCACCGGCATGGCTGATTCGGACGCGATGCTGGTCGACCCGGTATTCGGCGTTTCCGCCGAAGCGCTCAAGCTGCGTCGCACGGTGGAGATGTACCAGTGGCAGGAGACGGCGAGCAGCGAGACCAAGGACAAGCTCGGTGGAGGCCAGGAGACGGTCACTACCTACACCTACTCGCGGGGTTGGAGCGACCGCGTGATCGACTCGGCCGGCTTCAAGGAGCCCACCGGTCACCAGAACCCCAACGCTATGCCGTACGAGAGCGGCGAGACGGTGGCCGAGCCGGTCACACTCGGCGACTTCACGCTCTCGTCCTCACTGGTGCGGGCGATCGGCGGACATACGCCGCTTGAGCTCCCGGAGGATGCGCAGGCGCCCGCCGGCGTCGGCTCCTCGGTGGTACGCCAGACGGACGGCTTCTACGTCGGCAGTGACCCCGCCTCGCCACAAGTGGGCGACCTGCGGGTCTCGTTCGCCGCTGTCATGCCCACCGAAGTGAGTGTGATCGCTCAGCAGACGGGCAGCACGTTCGCTCCCTACAAGGCCAAGGCAGGCGGCACGATCGAGCTCATCGTGCCAGGCGTGAAGACCGCGGAGGAGATGATCCTGGCCGCCGAGGAGAGCAACAAGCTGGTCACCTGGATACTTCGAGCACTCGGCTTCCTTGTCGCGTTCGTGGGCCTTTCGGCGGTGCTGAAGCCGATCTCGGTGCTGGCCGACGTGGTGCCGGTGGTCGGCAAGGTCGTGAGCGCCGGTACCGGGTTCATAGCGCTCCTGCTCGCCGCGGCCCTGTCGCTCACAGTGGGCTCGATCGCGTGGGTCTTCTACCGGCCGCTCGTGGGCCTGGCGATCCTTGCGGTGGTGGTGGCGATCGTGGCAGGTGTGGTGGTGCTGCTGCGCAAGGCCAAGAGCCCCGAGGTGCAGCCGGCGTAGGCTGCGGCTGCGTTCTAACGCCGCAGGTGATGGCGTCGCCGGAAGGCTCCCGGGTGGGCGCCTTCTACGAGCGGTCGTCGCAGTACGGCGCAACGTCCCCGCCGCGTACGGGCTCGAGGTAGAGGTCGCGGGCGAACTCGTGGAACTCGGGCACGGAGACGCGGTCGTCAACGCGCGAGGCGATACGCTCGCACAGCGCGTCAGCCCCGAGCGCGGCGTTGGTGGCCAGCACGACGATCTCGCTGTGCGATGCGGGACCACCGCCACGCGAGAGTCCTACGATGAACGGCCACACCTGCCGGAACGAGCCCCGGAGCGTGCGGTGCATGCGGCGGAACGGGCGGCTGCGATCGCCGGTGACCGAACCGTGCGTGTTGTACGCAAGCACGCCGTCCTCGGCCAGGTGGGCGAGCACCAGCCGGTGGAACTCCTCGGTCATGAGCGGCACTGGCACCCCCTCGTCCTCGAAGGCGTCCACGATCACGATGTCGTACGTGTCCGCCGAGGCCTCGAGGAACGCGCGGCCCTCGCCGATGTGTACGCGCAGGCGCTCGTCGCGCGGAAGGGCGAAGCTGGTGCGCGCGAGGTCGGCCACGTGGGGGTCGAGCTCCACGGCGTCGACGGTCATCCAGGGATAATCGCGCCACATCCGCTTGGCCACGGTGCCGCCGCCGAGGCCGATCATGAGCACTCGGGCGGCGCCCGGCTTCACCGCAACGGTGAGGTGCAGGTAGCCGGGATAGTCGAAGTCCGTCTCGAAGGGCGCATCGAGGTACATCGACGACTGCTGGAGGCGGCCGATCTGCAGGATGCGTATCGCGCCGCGCTCGATCACGCGGACGTCGGGTCGATCGCGGCTCACGCGTGGCGCTCCGATCAGGGGGCGGGGGCTCAGCGAGAGTCTAGCATCGCCGCTACAATCGGAGCGTGACGGCGGGCGGATGCGGTACGGAGGCGTGATGGGTGAAGTACGGGTAGCGGTCGTCGGCGGCGGTGCGGCGGGACTCACCGCGGCGATCACGGCTGCGCGTCTCGGCGCTGTGGTGACGCTCCTCGAGGCGGGCTCGCGTGTGGGTCAGAAGATCCTCGCAAGTGGCAATGGACGGTGCAATCTCACCAACACGGCGGTCGCACCAGACGCCTACAACGCCCCGGAGTTCGTCGCGCCGGTACTTTCTGGATGTGGCTGTAGCGATGTCCTCGCGTTCTTCGGCGACCTCGGCTTGCTCACGTATGCCGACGAAGAGGGGCGCGTGTACCCGGTCACCAACGCCGCCAACTCCGTGCTCGATGTGCTGCGCCTTGAGTATGCGCACCTCGGCGTGACCGAGCGCTTCGGGTTCGAGGTGGCGCGCATCGAGCGGGGCGACGACGGCCTCGTCGTGCGCTCACGCGAGGGCGAGGCGGTCGTGGCGGACGCGGCCATCGTGGCGAGCGGTGGCGGCAGGTCGGTGCTGGAGGGTCTTGGACACGCGAGCGAGCCGTTGTGGCCCGCGCTCGTCCCGCTCACCACGGACACCCGCGCGATCCGGGGTCTCTCGGGCGTCCGCGTGCGGTGTGCGGCGAGCGTCCTCGACGACGGCGGAGCCACGCGTGCCACCGAGCGCGGTGAACTGCTGTTCCGCGATTACGGCGTGAGCGGCATCATGGTCCTCGACCTCTCACGCGTGGCCCTGCCAGGGCATACGCTTTCGCTCGACTTCTTCCCGGACATCGAGCACGCCGAGATGGAGCGGCTGCTCGCCGGGAGGGCCGGATCGCTCGGCTGGCGCAGCGCGGGGACGTTCTTCGCCGGTATGCTCCACACGCGCGTGGGTCAGGCGGTGCTCCGGGTGGCCGAGATACCGGCGGACACGCCGGCCGCGTCCCTCGACACGGCGGCTCTCGCGCGACTCCTGAAGGACTTCCGGCTTCCCGTCACGGGCACCGGTGATCCGGCCCAGGCGCAGGTGATGCGCGGTGGAGCGCGACTTCGCGACTTCGACCCGGCCACGATGGCATCGCTCCTCGCGCCGGGCGTGTTCGCGGCGGGCGAGGTGCTCGATGTGGACGGCCGGTGTGGCGGGTTCAACCTCCACTGGGCATGGGCCTCGGGCATCGTCGCCGGCCGGAACGCGGCATTGCGGGATACGGTGTAGGAGGGTCCGGGAGCGGCGCTCAGTGCCAGGGTCGCCGGCTACGCGAGCCGCTGCACGCCGATCCCGATGAGTCCCGGCCCGGTGTGCACCACGAGCGCGGGAGTCAGCTGTTCCTCGATCGCGTACCGGAAGTCGGGCAGCCGCTTCTTCATAGCTGCCAGCAGCGCTTTGCCCTCTTCCTCGGCGGCACCCTGTACGACGGCGATGTTGTACTCTGTGGCGCCCTCGGCGAACTCGACCGCCTTCTCGAGCGCGAGCCTGAGCGACTTCTCCCGGCCGCGTGCCTTGCCCACGGTGTAGTAGATGCCGTCTTCATTGCAGGCGATGACCGGTTTCACGTTGAGGAGCTGCCCCACCATGCCCGCGACGAGGCCGATGCGCCCGCCCTTGACCAGGTATTCCAGTGTGGACACGCAGAAGAAGAGCGTCGTGTTCTTGACCGCGTCCTCCACCCCACGGCAGACCTCTTCGAACGGCAGGCCCTGCTCGATGAGTTCACCGGCTCGGATCGCCGCGAAACCGCTTCCAATGCCGATGTTCTTGGTGTCGACGTAGCGGGCCTCGAGCCCCTCGGGTGAAGGACCGAAGTTGGTCAGCATGTTGAAGGTGCCGCTCAGCCCGCTCGAGATGGCGACGACGATCACCTTGTCGTAGCCGTCGGACCTGATCTGCTTGAAGAGGCCGGTGACCACGGCCGGGCTCGGGAGCGAGGTGGAGGGGATCTCCTCGGCGAAACGGTCGTAGACGGCCTGGGGATCGATGTCGACCCCGTCCTGGTACTCGCGGTCCTTGTAGATGATGGTGAGCGGCGCGACGTACATGTGGTACTTCTCGCGGTACTCGCGGGGCACGTCTGAGCCTGAGTCGACCAGGATCGCTATCTTCTCGGTGGTCATACGGTCCTCGTTCCGTTGGCGGCGATGTCGTTCTGCCGGCTCCAGTGTGCCACGATTGCGG
>CAZSUO010000038.1:9123-14698 GCA_964610065.1 uncultured Coriobacteriaceae bacterium
CGGCTCCGGTCGCCGGAGGCCGACATCGCCAGCGTACGGCTGCTCAAGCGCTCGGTGGACGCCCGCCGCAAGGCGAACGTACACTTCGTGGCCACCCTCGGCGTGGGGCTTGTTGGCGGCTCCACTGCCGAGGAGGCGCTGGTGCGTCGGCTGGATGACGCCGAGGTGCTGCTGTGGCAACCGGTCCGGCTTCCGGCGATCGTGCGCTCGAACGTATCGCCCGCGGTGCGCCCGGTGGTGGTCGGTACCGGTCCCGCGGGGCTCTTCGCCGCGCTCACGCTCGCGCGTGCGGGCATGCGCCCGGTGGTGCTCGAGCGGGGACAAGCGGTCGATGAACGCGTACGAGCGGTACGTAGGTTCGTGCGAACGGGTGTGCTTGATCCCGAGTGCAACATACAGTTCGGCGAGGGAGGGGCCGGGACCTTCTCGGACGGCAAGCTCACCACCAGCACGCACGATCCGCGCTCGCGCAGCGTGCTCGAGACGTTCGTTGAGATGGGGGCGCCTGAGGAGATCGCCTGGCAGGCACGCCCGCACATCGGTACCGACAACCTCACGGGAGCCGTCCGGCGTATGCGCGAGGAGATCGTCTCCCTCGGCGGTGAGGTGCGGTTCTCCACGCGTCTGACCGGGCTCGTGCTGCGCGATGGCGCTCTCACCGCGGTGGTGACCGAGGGGGAGCGAGGACGCGAGGAGTCCGCCGCCGAGACGCTCGTGCTCGCCACGGGCCACAGCGCGCGCGACACCTTCGAGATGCTGCGCGATCTCGGTGCGACGATGACCCCCAAGCCCTTCTCGCTCGGCGTGCGGATCGAGCACAGCCAGGCGATGGTCGATCGCTCGCAGTACGGGAGCGTGGCCGGACACCCCGCCCTCGGCGCGGCCGACTACCGGCTGTCGTGCCACCTGCCGTCGGGTCGCTCGGCGTACACGTTCTGCATGTGTCCAGGCGGCGAGGTGGTGGCCGCGGCGAGCGAAGACGGCGGTGTGGTCACCAACGGCATGAGCCGCTTCGCGCGCGACGGCGTCAACGCCAACGCCGCGTTCCTCGTGGGCGTCTCGCCGGCCGACTTCGGCGGAGATGATGTGCTCGCCGGCGTGGCGTTCCAGCGCACGTGGGAGCGCGCCGCCTTCGAGCTCGGTGGTCGCAGCTTCCGGGCGCCCGCGCAGCTGCTGGGCGACTTCCTGCGCGGCGTGGCGTCGACAGGCGCCGGCGGCGTGCGCCCCACGTACCCTCTCGGCGTGGTCTACACCGATCTTGCCGGGTGCCTGCCCGAGGTCGTGGTTGCCGCGATGCGTGAGGCCGCACCGGTGTTCGACCGGCGGTTGCGCGGCTTCGCGAGCGCCGATGCGGTGCTCACCGGCGTAGAGACGCGTTCATCCTCGCCGGTGCGCGTGCTGCGCGATGAGTCGCTGCAGTCCAACCTGCGCGGCGTGTACCCGTGCGGCGAGGGCGCCGGCTATGCGGGCGGCATCATGTCGGCGTCGGTGGATGGCATGCGGGTCGCTGAGGCTGTGCTGCGCCACTACGGCTGAGGAGGTCCTGGCGATGAGGCCGCATCACACGCGCGTGGTACTGGCCGTGCTGCTGGCGCTGAGCGGCGTTCTCGCGGGCTGCGCTCCTTCGGCTGACGATGTGACGAGCGCAGATCCGACCGCACTGGCGCAGGCCACACCCTCGGAAGGAGCGGACATGGCAACGATCTACCTGGCTGGCGGGTGTTTCTGGGGTCTCGAGAAGTACTTCTCTCTGGTGGAGGGAGTGACGGCCACCGACGTGGGCTACGCCAACGGCACCACGGACTCGCCGAGCTACGAGGAGGTCTGCACCGGTCGCACCGGCCACGCCGAGACCGTGCGGGTTGAGTACGATCCCGCGGTGGCGCCGCTGCCGTTCCTGCTCGACCTCTTCTATGAGGCGATCGATCCGGTGGCCGTGAACCGCCAGGGCAATGATATCGGCACGCAGTACCGCACCGGCATCTACTACACGGATCCCGCCGAGCGCGAACGGATCGACCGATCGATTGCCGAGCTCCAGACGCGCTACGACCGGCCGATCGCCATCGAGGTGGCACCGCTCTCCAACTACACATCGGCCGAGGGCTATCACCAGGACTACCTCGTCAAGAACCCCGGCGGTTACTGTCACATCGGGTTCGCCGAGTTCGAGATCGCCAGGAACGCACGGCCTACCGAAGAGCACTTCGGGGAGTAGCACCGGACGTCGCGTCCTCATGGGGCGGGGTCATAAGGCCCACCACTCTCTCAACCGCACGCACCCTTGTGCCGATGACACGAGTAGATCCCGCGTGTGAGAGGGGCTGATCCTCGTGACCCGTGCGTCCCGTTCGATGTCCCGTTTGAGGGGCGGCGTCGCTCTGCTCGTGTCGCTGACACTGTGTCTGACGCTCGTGCCGCTTGCGGCCCCCGAGGTGGCCCGCGCGGCCGACCCGGCGTGGACCATCACCCACCTTACCGATGGTTTCGAAGAGGGGGTCGGGGATGCGGCCGACTTCGACACCGCCGAGGGTCGCGTGGTCTGGTCGGCCATCGGGCAGTGGTACCCCGCCGAGGCCTACAGCCTCTGGGACCCTGAGATCTACAGCTGGACTGCGGACGAGGGCATCGTGCGCGTTACGATGAACGACTCGGAAGACGAGTACGCCGTTGTCTCGGGAGACCGGATCGCCTGGCACCACACGCCCCACCCGGACACCTACCCGAACATGTACGACAACTGCGCGATCATGACGTGGACGCCGTCAGGCGGCGAGGTCGCCATCCGGACGCTCCGCTACGGTGACGATTCCACGTACTACACCTACAAGGCAAAGCCGCGGATCTCCGGCGACCGCATCGCGTGGTGCGAATGGTCAAGCGCGAACGGCTATCAGCTCTTCACCTGGACACCCACGGGCGGGGTGGTGCAGGTGACCACCGCGGCCGTCGATCTCTGGCCGGAGAGCGTGCGGATGGGCCCGGGCCGGATCTACTGGTCCGCGGTGGGCGGCTCTGACGGAGGCTCCGACTACGAGCTGTTCACGTGGAGCCCCACCGGTGGGACGGTCCAGCTCACGCGAGACGACGTCAGTGTCGACTTCGCGGCCGCCGGTGATCGCGTAGCGTGGATGGCGACCGATGGCGGGTATCCGTTCCAGTTTCTCGCGGACGTGTGGACATGGACGCCAACGGGGGGCGCTGTTCGGGTTGCGGAAGCGCAGCGATTCAGCGGATTCGACGTGCTCGCGGTCTCCGAGAATCGCGTTGTGTGGCGGGTCAGCTCTGAGACGGAGCGCGACTCGCTGTGGAGCTGGACACCCTCGGAGGCCCCTCACGAGATCGTGGGGAGCGAGTACGGCCCCCTCGCCCCGGCGCTCTCGGGCGATCGCGTCGCGTTCATCGGGCAGTTCCCGGGTGCGTCCGCGCTGGATGACTACGATATCTGCACCTGGTCGCCGACAGCGGGGGTTGAGCGGCTGACGGAGACGTCGTATGACGAGCGGGAGCCGAAGGTAGCGGGTGACCGGATCGCCTGGACCGCGTTCGGGCCGTTCGGCGAAGGCGGCACGATGTGCTTCGGCCTCTTCATGGCCGAACCGTATGTGCCCGACACGACTCCGCCGACGACGCTGATGACCGTGAGCCATGAGCCGAACCCGGCCACCGGCTGGATCCTCGACCCCAGCCTCACCATATCCCTCGAGCGCAGGCTGCGCGAGCCCGGTACCACATATTATGCGTACACGTCGGGAGGTGCCGGTACCGCCTACACGGCGCCGTTCACCCCTCTCCAGGGCAGCCGCACGCTCTACTACTGGTCGGTCGATGAGGCTGGCAATGTGGAGAGCCGCAAGACGTGGCCGTACAAGTTCGACTCCACGGCACCCACAAAGCCGACGGGGCTCACGGCCAGCTCCGTGGGAACCACGTCGCTCACGCTCTCGTGGAGCCCATCCGTCGACTCCGTAAGTGGAGTGGCAACGTACGGCGTGTATATCGACGGTCCCTGGGCGCTGAGCGCGACCGCGCCTGCAACGAGTGTCCAGGTCGTGGGGTTGCAGCCGGGAACCCGCTATGAGTTCTCCCTCACGGCGATGGATGTCGCCGGCAACATGTCTGGCTGGACGGAGAAGCTGGCGGTCACCACGGCCTCGGCGCCGGTCGGGACCGCTCCCACGGCGATCGATGACGCGTATGCCACGGACGTGAACACCGGAATCGGCGTCTCTGCTGGCATCGGTGTGCTGGCCAACGACACCGACCCCGGGGGCCTTCCGCTCACCGCGGCGCGTACCGGCGGCTCGGGCCCCGCCAACGGGACGGTCACCCTCAACGCCGATGGCTCGTTCCTGTACACCCCCAACACTGGCTTCAGTGGCGTGGACACGTTCACGTATCGCGCTTACAACGGCACCGCATACTCCGGTTGGGCCACGGTGCGCATGACGGTTGGCACTCCCCAGGCGAACCGCGCACCCGTGCTCACCGTCGCTGAGAGCTGGGCAGCGAGCGTGAACACACTGCTGCGGTTCCAGGTGACGGCGTATGACCTTGACAGTGATCCGCTCACGTTCTCCCTCGTCTCCGGCCCCGCCGGTGCGTCAGTGAGCAGTGACGGGATGTTCGAGTGGACGCCAACGAGCGCTCAGGGCCCCGGGACGTATCAGGCCACGGTACGCGTGAGTGATGGCCGTGGCGGGACCGACAGCGCGACTCTCGCGATCGCGGTCTACGACGACGCGGGAGGCGTGACGGTAGTCCCGCTCGAGGGCCCGGGAAGGATCGAGACCGCGGTCGAGGTCTCCAAGCACGGCTTTGTGCGCTCTGACTACGTGGTCATAGCAACGGCGCGCGCGTTCCCCGACGCGCTTGGCGGCTCGGCGCTCGCGGGAGCTCTGGACGCACCCATCCTGCTTACCGAACCCACCGTGCTCCCGGCCATCGTACGCAGTGAGATCGTGCGGCTGCAGGCGAGCCACGTGATCGTTCTCGGCGGAACCGGCGCTGTGAGCGCGGGCGTATACGGGCAGATCGACGCCATACCAGGCGTGAGCGTGGAGCGCGTCTTCGGCGCCACCCGCTACGAGACCGCCGAGGCCATCGCGGCACGGGCGATCGGGGTGCTCGGCGCCGGGTGGGACGGCACCGCGTTCATCGCCACCGGCGAGCTCTTCCCCGACGCGCTGGGAGCCTCGCCGATCGCGGCGGCCAAGGGTTGGCCGATCTACCTCGCCAACCCCGGCCGCGGGAACAACGCCGCGCTCATCGACACGATGGACCGGCAGGGTGTGACGAACGCGCTGATCCTCGGCGGCTCGGGGGCGGTGGACTTCGAGGTGCAGGTGGAGGCGACCCGGGTGATCGGCGGCTCCCTGCGCATCGCGGGCGATGACCGCTACCAGACAGCGGTCAGGGTGGCGCGGTACGGCGCCGGTCCGGCAGGGCTCTCGTGGAGACAGATCGCAATCGCGACCGGAAGGGACTTCCCCGATGCGCTCGCTGGCGGTGCGCTGCAGGGCAAGAGCGGCTCGGTGATGCTGCTCGTTCCGTCAACGACTCCGCTGCCGGCCGA
>CAZSUO010000039.1:0-8977 GCA_964610065.1 uncultured Coriobacteriaceae bacterium
CCTGGATGCGGTCGCCGTACCCGAGCGCCTCGAGCGTGCGCCATGTCTCGGCGACCGAACACACGCTGTCCCTGCACCCGCATGCGAGTGCCAGCGCCTGGCAGCGCTCGAGCGCCTCCCGGCCACCGCGGACGTTGGGGAGCTCGCGGAACGCGAACGCGAGATCGGGATCGAGGTCCTCACGCGCGGAGAGCCGGTCGATCTCGACCAGGTTCCGGTTCTGGGCCGCAGCGATCATGGCGTCGCGCCACTCGGCAGTGCCACCGGCACGATCGAGCAGGGCGCGCAACACCTCGGCGGTGCCGAGGCCCACGGTGAACGACGCGAGACCAGCGGCGGCGAGCGCCTCGATGAGGAGCAGCACCACCTCGGTGTCGGCCGCAGGTCCACGGGCGCCGATGAACTCGACGCCCACCTGCGTGAACTGGCGGGCCTGTCCGCGGAGCGACGCCTGCTCGCGGAAGACTTCCGTGGCGTATCGCACGCGGTGCGGACCGGGCATCCCCGCAAGACGGGACGCTGTCAGCCGCGCGATCGGCACCGTGAGCTCGGGACGCAGCGCGAGCAACGAGCCATCGAGGTCGAACAGCCGGAACGCCGAGCGCTCGATCTCACCGGGGATGCCGATCTGAAGCGTGGCCGCCTCCTCCACCACCGGCGTTTCCACCGGGTCGTAGCCCCAGGTGGCGAACACGGCGGAGATGGCGCGCTCCACGGCCTCACGCTCGCGCGCCTCCTCGAAGAGCACGTCCCGGAACCCGCGTGGCGTCACGGGGGCCATCGACTGCAGCGGCTGCACGGTACTCCCACCTCCAGGTCAACGGCCGGAGGACCCGGCCGCACAGTCTCACTTTATCACGGTAGAGTGATAGCGTAACGGAGTATCACATGGCGGCACCAAGCCGTCAACCGCCAGACATCCGCCGTCAGGTCTCCCAGACCACATCGGCGCCCAGGAGCTCCTTCAGCTCGGCGTGCAGGCCGCTCGACGTGGCGTCCACACGGTACTCCTCCCCCATCTTGAGCTGCTTCGCACCGTTGCCGGTCTGGAGTTGCACGACCACGTGGTCGCGACCGGAGTAGCGCGACAGGATGTCCTTGAACCGCGTGCCGTTCCCGTTGGCGAGAAGCTCGATCGGCGCGCGCACCATGAGCGTCTGTGGCGGCCGCTCGAACTCGCCGTTGGCGGCGAGCGGCTCGATCTCGTGCGCGATCAGCTTGAGCCCGCGGTCGGAGCGTTCGACCTTCGCGCGCACACGCACCACCATGTCCACGGCGATGGTGTCGCGGTACTTCTCGTACGTCTGCGGGAAGAGCACGCCTTCCATGGAGCCTTCGAGGTCCTCCAGCGTGAACGTGGCCATGAGCTTGCCGGCCTTGGTGGCGATGCGCTCGAAGCCCGACACGATGCCCGCGAACCAGCCGCTCTGACCGTCGCGGAACTCATCGGTAGCGCCGAGCGACATCGTGCGCGCGCGCTCGATCGTGTCCCGGATCTCGGCAAGCGGGTGGTCCGAGACGTAGATGCCGAGCATCTCCTTCTCGAACGCGAGCTTGATGCCCTTGTCCCACTCGTCGTCGTTGGGCGGCACGACCTCGTCCTCCATGCCGTGCTCCTCTGCACAGAAGAGGTCGAACATCGAGATCTGCCCGCAATCGGCGTCACGCTGACGCTTCACCGCACCGTCGACGCACGAGTCCATCATCGACAGCAGGTGCTTGCGCGTGTAGCCGGTGGAGTCGAACGCCCCGGCCTTGATGAGCGCCTCGAGCGTCTTCTTGTTCGCCTGGCGCATGTCCACGCGGTTGCAGAAGTCGTGGAGCGATGTGAATGGTCCACTCTCCTTGCGCTCGGCCACAATCGTCTCGACGACGCCCTCGCCCACGTTGCGGATGCCGGCGAGCCCGAAACGGATAGCGCCTTCGACCGCCGTGAAGTCACGGCCCGAGGAGTTCACGTCGGGCGGCAGGACCTTGATCCCGGCCTGGTTGCACGCTGCGATGTACTTGACGATCGTCTCGCTCTTGCCGGTGTAGCTCGTGAGCACCGCTGCCATGTACTCCAGCGGGTAGTGCGCCTTGAGATACGCCGTCTGGTACGACACGAGGCCGTAGGCGGCGGCGTGGCTCTTGTTGAACGCGTACTCGCCGAACTTGCGCATGTCGGCCCAGACGCGCTGCGCGATCTTGAGGTCATACCCGCGCTCGGCGGCGCCCGACATGAACTCAGGCTCGAGCGCGTCGACGATGTCCATCTTCTTCTTGCCCATGCCCTTGCGGAGCTTGTCCGCCTTGGCCGCCGTGAAGCCGCCCATCTCCATGGTGATGCGCATCGCCTGCTCCTGGTAGACGATGGCGCCGTACGTCTCCTCCAGGATGTGCTTGATGCGGTCGTCGTAGTAAGTGATCGCGGCGCGCCCGTGCTTGCGCGCGATGAAGTCCGGGATCGAGTCCATCGGCCCCGGACGGTAGAGCGCCACCACGGCCACCAGATCGGCGAACCGCGTGGGCTTGAGATCCCTCAGCACCCGCTTCATGCCGGGCGACTCCACCTGGAACACGCCGTCGGTATCGGCACGCTGGAGCAGCTGCCATGTCTTAACGTCATCCATGGGGATGCTGTCGAGGTCGATCGTGACGCCGTGGTGCTCCTCGATCGCCGTCACGGCCTTCGCAAGCACGGTGAGGGTGCGCAGGCCGAGGAAGGGCATCTTCAGCAGGCCGAGGTCCGCGATCACGGTGCCCTCGTACTGGGTGATGACCGAGCCGCCCTTGGTGTCGAGCTTCACCGGCGTGTAGTAGTACAGCGGATCGCGGCAGATCACGACCGCGGCGGCGTGTATGCCTTCGCCGCGCACGACGTTCTCGAGCGAGAGAGCCGAGTCGATGATGCGCTTGGTGTCGGTGTCGTTGTTGTACGCGTCGCGAAGCTCCGCCGTGTCGCGGAGCGCCACCTCGAGATCGGAGAGCTTCTTGTCGGCGTCGCCCTTGCGATCGATGCGCTCGGGCACGAGCTTGGAGACCTTGTCCGGGATCGAGTACGGGTAGCCGAGCACCCGGCCGGCGTCACGGATGGCGGCGCGCGCTTTCATCGTCGAGTACGTGATGACCTGCGCGACCTTGTCCTCGCCGTACTTCTCGCGCACGTAGTCGACGACCTCGAGCCGCCGCTCGTCGTCGAAGTCGATGTCGATATCCGGCATCTCGGTGCGCTCGGGGTTCAGGAAGCGCTCGAACAGCAACCCGTGCTCGAGCGGATCGAGGTTGGTGATGCCCAGCGCGTAGCTGATGATCGAACCGGCGGCCGAGCCACGACCCGGGCCGACGCCGATGTTGTTCGCCTTCGCCCACTTCACGAAGTCCGCGACGATGAGGAAGTACGCCGAGAGCCCCTTGCCCACGATGACTTCGAGCTCCGACTCGAGCCGGTCGATCGGCCCCTGCGGGATCGGCTCGCCGTAGCGCTTCGCGAGCCCGGCCATGCACTCATCTCGCAGATGATCGTTCTCGGTCTTGCCCGCGGGCGTCTCGAACACCGGCAGGATGATCTTGTCGAACTCGAGCTCGATCTCGCACTTGGCGGCCACATCGAGCGTGTTCGCGAGCGCCTCCGGGTACTCGGCGAGCGCCGAAGCCATCTCGTCGTAGCTCTTGAGGTAGAACTGGTCCGAGGAGAACCGCATGCGTGAGCGATCGTCCACCGTGGAGCCCGTGCCAACGCACAGCAGCAGGTCCTGGGCCTCGTGATCCTCATGCATGACGTAGTGGATGTCGTTGGTGCCCACGAGCCCCACGCCCATCTCCGACGCCATCCGCGCGATCTCGGCGTTCAGCTGCTTCTGGGTCACGCCGTTGTCAGCGGTGATCCCCTGCTCCTGGATCTCGAGATAGAAGTCATCGCCGAAGATCTCGGCGTACGTCTCGGCCCATCGACGCGCTTCAGCCAGATCGCCGTGCTCGATGGACTTGCTCACGATGCCGCTCATACACGCCGAGGTGCAGATGAGCCCCTCGGAGTGCTCGCGCAGCAGCTCGAGATCGACGCGCGGCTTGTAGTAGAAGCCGTTCACCGAGGCCTCGCTCACCATCGCCATGAGGTTGCGGTAGCCGGTCTGGTTCTTGGCGAGCAGCAGCAGGTGGTAGAGCGAGGGCTTACCCTCGCGTTTCGTGCGTGACTCAGGCGTGAAGTACGTCTCGCAGCCGATGATCGGCTTGATCCCCGCGCCGACGGCCGAGCGGTAGAACTCGACCGCGCCGTACATCGCCCCGTGGTCGGTGAGCGCGATGGCGTCCTGGCCGACTTCGCCCGCGCGCGCCACCAGCCGCGATATGCGCGCGTGGCCGTCGAGGAGCGAGTACTCCGAATGCGTGTGCAGATGGACGAAGCCGGACATCGGTTACGCGTCGCCGCCTTCCGCGGCCGGGCCGAGCCGGTCGATCACCGTGCGATACCCGCCTTCGCCGTAGTTCAGGCTGCGGCTCACGCGGCTGATCGTGGTGGACGAGGCGCCGGTGGCCTCCTGGATGCTCGTGTAGTGCGCCCCCGCCCCCAGGGATCGCGCCACGGCAAGCCGCTGGGCCATGTCCTGGATCTCACGGATGGTGGCGACATCGACGAGGAAGGCATATCGCTCATCGTTATCGGCAAGGGTGCCGAACGCTGTGAGAAGCGCCTCGACCTCGGCCGTGCGCAACCGCTCTGTGGACATCGCGAGATCCCTCCCTCCGGGAGCCGGTACGCTAGATAGTGTACCCATACTAGCACCGACACCCGACATGATGGGGGTCTCCCGAATGGACGGCGCTGCTTTCCGACAGGCGGTACAGGAGTGACTCAGCCGATGAGCCGGACGTCCTGGATACGTCCGTGAGCGCGGCGGTCAGCGGAGACGAGCGGACAGTCGAGGCGGGCGGCGAGAGCGGGAGCAGCCGCGTCATAGAGCGTACAGCCAAGGTCCGCGGCCACCTCAAGGGAGGCGGTGAGGAGCGCCTCATCCGAGCCCGCGACCAGCAGGCCGGCAGCGGACAGGTCACGCCAGACGCGCGCCGCGTCACGGATACCGTGCAGCCTGCGCGCCACGTCGAGCACCTCGAACGGGAAGACGGCGGGTACCACCAGCTGGATGGTCCCTTCACCGAGCCTCGCGATGAGCGCTCGAGCCTCGCCCGAACCCGCTTCGTCCTTGAACCACTTGACTCCGACCGAGGCATCCAGGACCAACACGTCGCCCGTCATCCGATCACGTCCTCGTCGAGCGCACCACGAGACTCCCGGAGCATCTCAAGCACCGGCCGCTCATCCGCAGGCACCCGACCGCGCAACTCCTCCAGCAACGCGAGCGTCCGTCCCGCCGCTTCCCGCCTGCGGGCTGACTCCCGCGCCGATGCCCGGTCGCTCACATACGACGATGTCGCCTCCCGTACGACCTGACTGCGCGACACCCCTTCGAGCTCGGCGAACCGGTCGATCTCACGGACCAGCGATGCGGGTAATGAGACCGTGATCTTGTCGACGGCCATCGGTCATACCTCCCATTCATACCAGAAAGTATGATACTCGCAGCACTCGTACCCCGCAATGGCGCCATGCCAGCTGGCGTGCCCTGCCCTACACCACGCGATTGATGAGACTGCCGATGCCGCCGACGCGTATCTCGACCACGTCGCCCCGATGGAGCGGACCGATGCCCGCGGGGGTGCCGGTGAGCACAACGTCACCGGGCAGGAGCGTCATGACGCCGCTCACGAAGCTCACGAGCTCGTACGGGTCGAAGATCATGTCCGACGTGGATGTGGACTGCCTGCGCTCCCCGTTCACGTACGACTCGAGGGTGGTGTCACGCGGGTCGACGTCGGTCTCCACCCAGGGTCCCAGCGGGCAGAACGTGTCGAATCCCTTAGCGCGGGTCCACTGCCCGTCACGCTGCTGCAGCACACGGCTGGTGACGTCGTTGGCGCATGTGCACCCGAGTACATGCGTGCGCGCCTGCTCGGGCGTCACCTTGTGCGCGCGCCGCCCGATCACGAGCGCCAACTCGGCTTCGTAGTCCACGACATCGTGGCCGTCGGGGATGCGGATCTCGGCACCATGGCCGACCACGGAAGTGGGCGGCTTGAGGAAGATGACCGGCTCTGCGGGAAGCTCGTGCCCCATCTCCCGCGCGTGACCCTTGTAGTTGAGGCCGGCACACACGATCTTTGTGGGCACGGTGGGCGCAAGCAGCTGCGCGTGCGGCAGCGCGACGATCCCCTCGGGCTCCCACGCGGCGAACGGCTCATCGGAGATGAGCGTCACGGTGCTCTCGTCGGCGAGCCCGTAGCGAACGTCCTCTTCGTGGAATATCCGAACGACGCGCATCAGGCTCCCCTCAACGACCCTATGCTCCTAGAAAAGTGTTCCACATGGGCCGGGGCCATTCCTGCACGTGAACCCGCACGTCTTCAGGCGGATTCAGGCACTGCCTCGGCTGACGCCAGGACGGCCCTGTGCCGGTCGATCGCACGAGCGGTGCCAAAGCTGCCGAGTGCGGCGATCGCCACCAGAACACCGCCCGCCATGAGCGTCTGCTGGATGCCGAGCGACACGGCGAGCGTGGGCACGAACGCGAGCGGCAGCAGTTCGCCAGCGGTGCGGTGCCACTGCAGCGTCCCCACGATGCGCCCCACATACTCGTGCGGCGAATCGAGATGCACGAGCGTGCGCAGCAGCGGCTCCATGGCGCCGATCGCCATGCCCCACGCGAACGCGCCGGGAGCGATCCACCCGAGCTCGGTGGAGCCGACATAGAGGATCGAGCCGAGGCCGGCCAACACGGCCATGACCGAGAGACCGCGGGCCGACACGACCGCATCGGGCAGCCTGGGCAGCAGCGCGGCGCCCGTAACGAGCCCCAGTCCGAACAGCGTGTTCATCCAGCCGAGCCACTCCACGCCCACCCCGACGACGTCGCGGTAGAAGAGCGACTCAAGGGCCTGGAACCCGCCGAATCCGACCCACACCGCCGTGCCGAGCAAGATGAAGTACCGGAGTGTCCGGGTCGTGTACGCGATGCGCAGCCCGGCGGTGAAGTTCGCCCAGGCGTTTCCGTGCTCGTGTCCGACGGGCTTCTCCTCGATGCGCGTGAGCCAGGCGAGCACGGCGGCGATCGCCGATGCCACCGCCATCACCCAGAACACCGAGTGGATACCGAACCAGGTCTCGATGAGCGCACCGACCGACGGCCCGAGGACGAAGCCGATGGAGCTGCCGGTCTCGATGAACGAGTTCGCGCGTTCGAGCTGCTCGCGACCCGAGGTGATGAAGGGTGCGAACGAGGCTCCGGCGGTCCACGTGGGCACGCCGAAGAGCGAGAAGAGCGCCGAACCTACCACGAACAGCGGCAGTGACGGCGCCACCATCATCCACAGCACGGGAGGGATCGAACCGATCTCGGCCCACACCATGACCTTGCGGGGGCCGAACCGGTCGATGAGTATGCCGGCCACGAGCGAGCCGATGATGGCGGCAACGGCGTTCACCATCGACATCGCCGCAAGCTGAGACGGCGTAGCGTCGAACACATACGCAGCGCCGCCAAGCGTGCCCACGAGCCACACCGCGGTACCGCCAAGGCGGGATATGAAGCGCGCGCCAACGACGAGCGCGAGGTTGCGATCAGAACGGAGCACGGAGCGACTCCTCCAGGCATGAAGTGGTGAGGGCGGGAGCGACAGAGTATACGAGAATCCGCCGGAAGTATACGCCTTCGCGCGTCAGCCTCCTGCTATGCGCCGCCGCGCGTCACCAGACGGTCACCGTGTGCTGACGCGGGCCCTACCGCACCTCGGCCCGCGGATGCGCAAGACCGAACTCGACCGAATCGACGAGCGCCTCCCACGACGCTTCGATGATGTTCTCCGAGACCCCCACCGTGCCCCAGGTCTTCTCGCCATCACTGGACTCGATGAGGACGCGGGTCACCGCACCGGTGCCCTTCTTCTCGTCGAGCACGCGCACCTTGAAGTCGGTGAGCTCGATGGCTTCGAGAGCCGGGTAGAACCGGCCGATGGCGAGGCGCAGCGCGCCGTCGAGAGCGTTGACCGGGCCGTTCCCTTCGGCGGTGGCGATGAAGCGCTCATCACCCACGTGCACCTTGATGGTGGCCTCGGTCATCACTCGGCCATCCTCACGCTTCTCCATCAGGCACCGGAAGCTCTCAAGGCGGAAGAACGGTTCGTGCGTGCCGAGCTCCTTCTGCAGCATGACCTCGAGCGTGGCGTCGGCGGCTTCGAACGAGTAGCCCTGATGCTCGAGGTCCTTGATGCCATCGAGCACGCGTGCCACCGTAGCCTGATCGCCGGTGAGATCGATGCCGAGCTCGGCCGCCTTCATCGTCAGCGACGCGCGGCCCGCGAGTTCGCTCACCACCACGCGCGCGAGGTTACCCACGGCAGCGGGGTCGATGTGCTCGTACGCGGCCGAGAGCCGGGAGGCCGCACTCGCATGCACGCCGCCTTTGTGCGCGAATGCGCTCGCGCCTACATACGGCTGATGCGGGTTGGGTGTGACGTTAGCGGTCTCGGCCACGAAGTGCGAGACCTCGGTCAGCAGACGCAGCTGGTCGCGGGTGATGCAGTCGTCGCCCATCTTGAGCACGAGCGCGGGGATGATCGAGAGCAGATCGGCGTTGCCGGCCCGCTCGCCATAGCCGTTGGCCGTGCCCTGGACGTGCGTGCAGCCGGCGTCGACGGCCACGAGCGAGTTCGCCACCGCGCACGCGGCGTCGTTGTGTGCGTGGATGCCGAGGTCCACCCCGGGCAGGGCGGCGCCAAGCTCGCGTGCCACCCGCGCTACGGTCTGCGGCAGCGTGCCCCCGTTGGTATCGCAGAGCACGACCGCCTTCGCGCCCGCATCCGCCGCCGTGCGGCACACCTCCGTGGCGTATCCCGGGTTTGCCGCGTATCCGTCGAAGAAGTGCTCGGCGTCGAAGAACACCGT
>CAZSUO010000039.1:9077-14651 GCA_964610065.1 uncultured Coriobacteriaceae bacterium
CGCTCGAAGAACTCGAGGTCCTTGGGGTTGCTGCCGGGAAAGCCGCCCTCTATGTAGTGGATGCCGAGGTCGTCGAGGCGGCGCGCGATGCGCAGCTTGTCATCGACCGAGAGCGACATGCCCTCGCGCTGTGTGCCGTCACGAAGCGTGGTGTCGTAGAGGGTGACCATCGGAGGCCCGTCCTTCCCCTGCGCGGTGGGGCTTCATTGTAGCGGAGGTTCATGCTGCCCGTGGGCCGAACCCTCACCGGCCAGATGCGCCTCGGCGAACGCCACGAATCGTCGCGCGAGCACCAGTGACGCCTTCGCGCCAGCCTCATCGAACTCGGAACGGTAGTCGGCGTTCTCCCGAAGCACCCTGGCACGCTCCAGGGCCATGGCGAGCTCACTCCCCTCGGGGTACCCACCGTACAGCTCCCGAAACGCCACCCCGAGGCAGAAGTGGCTCTTCTCGGTATAGCCGGATCGGAGTATCAACGCCCACGCCGCGTGAAACATGGCGTAGTAGGCGGTGATGGTCAGGCGCTTCCACTGAGAGTTGTCGAGCATGATTGCGGCATCGGCGATGTCCAGCCGTGCCGCGTCGAGCTCTCGCTGCGCGGCATCCGGTCCGGCCGAGAAGCGCGTCAGGCCTCTTCGCTTCAGGCAGTCGTCGAACTCACCCATCGCGGCCAGCCACCTTGATCCCGCTCGCCAGGGCGTGGGCGAACGTGCCCCCTTCAGCAAGCACCTGCATGTGCCCTGATGGCGTGAGCACTACCGGCTGCAGCCACTCGTATCGCGCCAACTCTTCGAGTACCGCCTCGGGCACCTCGCTGACCACGAGCAGATCAAGGTCGCTTCCGAGCGTGTCCTCGCCGCGTGACGCGCTGCCGAACAGCACGGCAAGGTCGATGCGGTCCACCACCGGAGACAGCACCTGACGGGCGCGAGCGATGGCGCGAGCGATCTTGAGATGGCGGATCATAGGGTCGTCTGCGTCCAGGCTGTAGAGCCGGGTCCTCCCCACCGAACGCGATACCACGAGGCCTTGTTCCACCAGCTCCTTGAGGGCGCGCTGCACGCTGCTTCGCGGCAGTGCCAGAACCTGGCGGACCTCGAGCTCAGTGTGTTCAACGCCGGCTGCGTCCATCAGGAGGTTCAGCACCGACTCCTGCACGGTGCTCGTCTCCCCCACGCGGAATCCAAGTCCCACATGATTAGATGTATATCTAGTTTCTTTAGACATACGTCTATCATAATGGGCCTGACCCATTCATGCAAGCCGCCCTCATCGTGCGTGCTCGAGCGTACACACCTCATCTGAGATCGCACCCGCCGGGAACGCGAGGTCCATCGTCTCCGGGCAGCGCGGCCCCGCGAGCTTCATCGACTCCGCGCACACCGTGTACGTGACCCACTGCTCGCGGGCGACCGCACCGTCGATCGAGGGCGTCACCGCCGGTGTGGCAGTGGTGCTGACCGACGCCACCTGCATGTAGTTCTTCCACACCGCCGCCGGGAAGCTGCCCCCGGTGACACGGATGCCATGAACGTTGTCCATAGCCACCTGGGCCTTGGGATACCCCACCCACACCGCCGTGCTGAGCTCGCCCGAATATCCCACGAGCCACGCGTCGCGCCACGACTGCGCCGTACCCGTCTTCACCGCCGCCCACTGGCCGAAGTTCGCCGAGCTGCCGGTGCCGGCCGTGTAGACCTGTCCCAACGCGCCGCCGAGCGCCGAGGCCACCTCGGCCGAGATCCCGCGTGTGCCCGCGCGATCCGGGCGATACACAAGCTCACCATCACTGTCGGTGACCCGGTCGATGCCCGAGGGCACGACCGACACGCCCTTGTTCGCGATGGTGCCGAACGCCGAGGCCATCTCGAGCGGTGACACACCTTGCGTGAGCCCGCCGAGTGCGATGGCAGGGTCGGCGTTGATCTCCGAGGTGATCCCCATGCGGTGTGCCACGTCCACGACCTTGTCGGCCCCGACAGCCATGATCAACCGCGCATACACCGTGTTGATCGACCACGTTGTGGCGGTCTGCAGCGAGTACGTGCCGCCCGTGATCGCGTTCTCGTAGTTCTCCACGTGCCAGATGCCGTCCTTCACCGGAGTGGAGAACGGCGTGGCCTCCCACATCGAGTCCAGCGTGTGCCCTTCTTCGAGCGCCGCCGCCAGCACGAACGGCTTGAAGGCCGACCCGGTTTGCCGCTTGCCCTGAGTGGCGAGGTCGAACTGCTCGGCGCCGAAATCGCGCCCGCCCACCACGGCCACCACCGCCCCGTCGCGCCACCGCACCGACGCTATGGCCACCTCTGGATCCGCCGGATCGGGCAGCACACTCCGGGCCGCCGCTTCCGCGGCGCGCTGCGCAACGGGGTCGAGCGTGGTGTGGATGCGCAGGCCACCGCGATACAAGCGCTCCGAGCCAAGCTCCTCGAGGAGGTCCCGCCGTACGTATTCCACGAAGTACGGCGCCACCAGCTGCCGGGCGGGCGCCCCCTCGGCCAGGCCGAGTGGCGCGGCGGCGGCATCGGCCGCTTCGGCCTCGGAGATGTGCCCCTCGTCGCGCATGACCCGCAACACCAGGTTGCGCCGATCGAGCGCGGCGGACGGATTCACGAACGGGTCGTAGCGTGTGGGCGACTGGATGCAGCCCGCAAGCAGAGCCGACTGCTCGAGCGTGAGATCGGGCGCATCCACGCCGAAGAACCGCTGCGCCGCGCTCTGCACGCCGTACGCGCCATGGCCGTAATACACCATGTTGAGGTAGACGCCGAGCACCACGTCTTTGTCGGCCCGGCTTTCGAGCTGGAGCGCGAGGAGCGCCTCCTCGATCTTGCGCTGAACGGTGCGCTCCCCCTCAGTGAACAGCAGCTTCACCGTCTGCTGGGTGATCGTAGAGCCACCCTGGCGCACTTGACCCGCGCCGGTGTTGACCGAGAAAGCACGCGCGATTGCTTGCATGTCGATACCCGAATGCTCGAAGAACCGGCGGTCCTCGATGGCCACGGTGGCGTCTTTGAGCGACTGCGGGATGGACTCATCGGGGATGACCGTGCGGTCCTCGGCGTCATACCACTCGGCGAGGACCGAGCCGTCGGCGGCGTACACGATCGACGTTTGCGGCATCTCAATAGCGCCTGGATCGGCACGCAGATCGGGCAGCGTTGTTGAGAGGTGCGCCAGGTAGCCGGCGAAGGCCAGCAGGAGCACCAGGACGACGGCAAGCGCGCCCGATGCCCGGGTGAGGACTCTGATCAGGGCAGTCCTGTCCACGTGTGTCGCTCCGGCGCCTGCGCGTCCGCCGGACTCACCCGGCGGACGTCACAGGTGCATTCCCGCTAGACGTACTCCAGCCAGGTCTTGTACTCCTCGTTCTGGCCGCGCACGACCTCGAAGTACGCCTTCTGCAGCTCGAGCGTGATGGGACCGGCATCGCCGATGACACGCCCGTCCACGGAGCGGACCGGCACGAGCTCGGCGGCCGAACCGGTCATGAACATCTCATCCGCGGTGTACAGGTCGGTCCGCACGAGCGACTCCTCGATGACCGGATAGCCGAGGTTGTCGGCGATCACCATGATCGAATCGCGCGTGATGCCCTCGAGGATGCCATCGGAGACCGGGGGCGTGGAGATGACCTCGTCGCGGATGATGAAGAGGTTCTCGCCCGTGCCCTCGCACACACGGCCTTCCTCGTTGAGCATGATGGCCTCGTTGTAGCCGTGGCGGTTGGCCTCGATGCGCGCGAGCGAGGAGTTGAGGTAGTTACCGGTCGACTTGATCGCCGGCGGCATGGAGTTGGCGCCGCGCTGGCGCCACGAGGACACACCCACATCCACGCCGTGGATCAGGGCCTCCTCGCCCATGTAGGTCTCCCACGGCCATGCGGCGATGGTGACGTTCACCGGTGCGGGGATCGGATCAAGGCCCATCACGCCGTAGCCACGGAACGCGATGGGGCGGATGTAGCACGCGGGAAGCTTGTTCTCACGGATGGTCTGCTTCACGGCCTCGACCGTCTCCTCAACGGTATAGCCGAGGTCCATGAAGAGCATCTTGGCCGAACGCTCGAAGCGCTCCATATGCTCGGTGAGCCGGAAGACTGCCGGGCCGTCGGCAGTGGCGTAGCAGCGGATGCCTTCAAAAACGCCCGTGCCGTAGTGCAGCGCATGCGTGAGGACGTGTACGTTGGCGTCCGCCCACGGAACGAGCTTGCCATCCATCCAGATGAAGTCCACCTCGGGCAGTGCCATGACGTCTCCCCTCCGCGTGCGGCCGTGTATCGGGATAGTGTAGCGCAGAGCACTGACAAGGTGGGGGCTCAGATCATCGATTCCAGCCACTCCTGCAACTCGCGTCGCAGTGTGGGGGTCGCATCACACGCGACCGACCAGATCATCGCGTCGTCGATCAGGTCGTACGCGTGCGCCAGCCGATTCCGCATGCCGACGATCCTGCCGAGATGCGTCACGCGATCACGAGCGTCATCGGTGATGGAATCCAGGGTGTTCAGCGCCTCGCCAACGATGAGGAACTCCCGCTCCACAGCGGAACGGAGCATGCGGGTGGCCAGGTACTCGTCGCGCGTCGTACCAGACACGATCGACACGATGGATTCGGTCGCCGCGAGAGCGTCGGCGAGTGTTGCCGTCGCGCTACGCCGCATAGAGAGACACCCTCGTGGTCTCGAGTTCGTGTACGAGATACGGGTTCGTGACCGCGCTCACCATGACGAGATCGACCCTCCTGCCGAGGATCGCCTCCAGCTCCTCGCCGAGAGCCCAGTAGGGATGGTCGAAACCCGATGCCTCCACGAGTTCGAACTCCACAAGAAGATCGATGTCGCTCCCGGGCGAGAAGTCACGTCGCACCACGGAGCCGAATGCGTCGAGCCGACTCACGTGGTGGCGCCGACACACCTCCGAGAGGGCAGTGCTGTGGCGCACGAGCAGCCTGAGCCCTGGCAGCTCCTCGCGTCCGGCGTCCGGAGCCCCCGCCAGCCCAGAGGCTTCGTCCAACCACGCTTCAAGGTCAGTCGCACGAACCCGCCACAGCCTGCCGACCTTGAGCGCCGGCAGGTCACCGGAGCGCACACGGTTGTACACCGTACGCTCAGACACGCCGAGGTACTCGGCGACGGCCGCGATGTCGAGGAGTTCATCCATATGCCGATACTAGCATTGACGGGAATCTATAGGAACCAGTAGGAACCCTCGGCCCGCAGAGCCGCGCAATCCCTACGACGCCCCGCCCGTCGGCTCTCCCCCGAGCACGCGCCTCAGAAGGGCCGGCCGCGACGCGAGCGCGATCCAGCCGAGCGCCACGCCCCACCACAGCGTCGCCACCCGCGTGACGACCGTCGCTCCGGCGGCCGATGCCGTTGGCATGCCGGCCGCCACCAGGACACCCGCCATCGAGGCCTCGGTAAGACCGATGCCCCCCGGCAGGAACGAGAAGGCGCCGGCGATCGTGGCCACTCCGTAGACAGACACGTCGGCGAGCAGGCCAAGCGCGTCGAAGCCGAACGCACGCAGGCACAGCGCGAAGCCGATGCCCTCGAACCCCCATGCAATCACG
>CAZSUO010000040.1:0-14459 GCA_964610065.1 uncultured Coriobacteriaceae bacterium
CGGCGCTCGGCGCAGGGTATTCTGAGGACGCGCCAGGCTGTGTCCGTGCCGTCCGCGGCGCGGTCTCATCACGCAAGGGGAACGCATGATCATCACGAAGCCACGCGACTGGAAGCGCATCACAGACAATCTCGAAAGCGTCGGCGCCAGGCGCGTGTTCCTCATGGGTTGCGGGCAGTGCGCGACGGTCGCGCACACCGGTGGCGAGCGGGAGCTCGAGGAGGCCGCCGCGCGGCTGGCCGCCGGGGGCTACACCGTGACCGGCTGGACCGTGGGCGACGTGACGTGCCATCTCAACGGGACCAAGCTCGACGCGCGCAAGCATCGCGAGGAGATCGACGATGCCGACGCGGTGCTGGTGCTCGCGTGTGGCGCGGGCGTCCAGACCACGGCCGAGGCCATCGCCAAGCCGGTGTTCCCGGGCCTCGAGTCGCTGTTCCTCGGCACGGTGGTACGCAACGGTGTGTTCGAGGAGCGCTGCCAGACCTGCGGGGACTGTGTCCTCGGCGAGACCGCGGGCATCTGCCCGGTCACGACGTGCCCGAAGGGGCTGCTGAACGGCCCGTGCGGCGGCATGTGGAACGGTATGTGCGAGGTGCTCACCGACCGCGAGTGCACCCACGTGCGCATCAGGCGCCGGTTGACCGAGCAGGGACGCGTGGGCACGGGAACGATCGCGCCCAAGGATTTCTCGACCGCGCTCAAGCCCGGCGGCGTGAACATCCGCGACCGGGTGACGGGGCGGCAGAAGCCTTCGCGGGAAGCGTCGACCCGCGAGGAGGGCGCCCGATGAGCCGCCTCAGGGAGCTCTTCGACGCCGGTGAGTTCGTGGTGACCGGCGAGGTGGCGCCGCCGCGCGGTACCGACCTCTCGGCGATGCACGCGTCGGTGGACCTGCTCGCGCCGTACTGTCACGCGCTCAATGTGACCGACAACCAGGGCGCGACCCTGCATCTCTCGAGCCTTGCCGCGTCACGCGCGATCCTCGATCGAGGGATCGAGCCGATCTTTCAGCAGACCTGCCGAGACCGGAACCGCTTGGCGCTGCAGTCGGACCTGCTTGCCGCGTGGTCGCTCGGCCTGGAGAACGTGCTCGTGGTGACCGGTGATGATCCGCGCGCCGGCGACCATCCGCACGCCAAGGGCGTGTTCGACCTCGACTCCACGCAGCTGGCGGGGATCGCCCGCGGCATGAACGAGGGACACGACATGATGGGCCGTGAGCTCAAAGGGGCCACCGATTTCTACATCGGAGCGGCGATGTTCCCTGAGGCCGAGCCGTGGGACGTGCAGCTCGCCCGTATCGAGCAGAAGATCGCGGCGGGCGTGCGGTTCTTCCAGACGCAGGCGATCTTCGACATGGACAAGCTCCAGCGCGCCGTTGACGCGGTGCGCCCGCTGGGGGCGAAGGTGATCGCGGGCGTGCTCGTGATCAGGAGCCCGCGCGTGGTCACGTTCGTGAACGAGCACCTCGCGGGACTCATGGTGCCCGATCACATCGCCGAGCGGATCCGCGTGGCGGACGACCCTGCCGAAGAGGCGATCGCACTCGCTGCCGAGCAGGTCCGGGACATCAGGGATATCGCCGACGGCGTGCATGTGATGCCGCTCGGCCTGGACGCGGCGGTGGGCAGGATACTCACGGGGTAGGAGCTTCGCATGCGGCGGATCGCCCTCTATAGCGACATCCACGCGAACAGCCTCGCGCTCGACGCGGTGCTCGGGGACATGGATGCGCAGGGCGTGTCCGAGCGGTACTGCCTGGGTGACCTCGTGGGGTACGGGCCGCGCCCTTCGGAGGTCATCGCCCGGATGCGCGGACTCGGCGACCCTGTCGTGCAGGGCAACTACGACCGGGCGATCTGCGAGCATCTCGCCACTCCCGGGACGCGATACGCGTCACCACAGGAGACGCTCGACGGTGCCGAGTCGTACGCGTACACAGTGGCGTCGGTGGGGCCGGAGGACGCGGCGTTGTTGTGCGGCCTTGCGCCCGAGATCAGGCTGGAGATCGACGGCGCGCGCGTGCTGCTCGTGCATGGTTCGCCGCGCCGTGTGAATGAGATCGTGGAGGTGGACGCCGAGCCCGGCGTGCTCGCGGCGTACATCGACGACGCGGATGCGGACGTGGTGTGCTGCGGACACGTGCACGCCCCCTTCCACCGCTCCATCGTCACCGCCGACCGCTTCTTGCACTGGGTGAATGCCGGCTCGGTAGGGCGGCCGCGCGACGGCGATCACCGGGCGGCGTGGATGGAGCTCGTCTTCGGCGACCACGAGGAGGTGTTGGCGCTCGCCTCGGCCGACACGGCGTGTCGTCGCGTAGGGACCACGGACGTATGGCTGAGCACCGTGACCCATCGTGTCGCGTACGACGCCGAAGCGGTGGTGCACGACATGGTGGCGGTGGGGCTCCCGTACACACTGGCGGCGGGCCTGCGCACCGGTCTTGAGGAGCACGACTGGGAGCAGGCTATGGCCGCGCGAGCCGCCGAGCATGCCGCCGAGGCGGCGGAGACGGTCGATGCCGCCACGGTGGAGCTGGCGATGCAGGCCTGCGGGCACGACGGCGGCACGTGCACGTGCGTGATCGATGACCGCACCGCCTCGTACGAGGCGCTCGCCCGGCTGTACCGTGGCGACATCACGGAGGTCGCGGTCGCGCTTCGCCAGCTGCGGTCGTCGATGCGTTCGTGCAGGGTCACCCGGAACGTTGACGAGGAGGCCATCCGAGAGGCGTTCGAGGCGGCCGACGCGGCGATCCGTACGCAGGCGGGCCGCGAGTCGCTCGTGAGCGAACGCGAGAAGCTGTACGGCGGTCAGCGGGAGTTCGATCCCTTCCGCAACGTGCTCTCTCCGGATGAGGCGACCTACGTGAGCGAAGACCCCGTTCGCTCGATCAAGAGTCTGGAGTCGCTGTATCGCGAGGGCCGGTTCACCACTCCCGCGATCGGGGGCGTGGAGCGGGGCCCTGGTGATATCGCCACCGAGCTGTCGTATATGGCCCACTGCCTCAGGATGGCAGTGGCTGGCGACGCCACCGCGGTGGTGCGCGCCCGGAGGTTCTTCGTGGAGCACCTGGCCACATGGGCGGTGCTGTTCGCGGTGGTGGTGAGCCGCGAGTCGGCCGAGCCGGTCATGCGCTACGCGGGCCTCGCGCTCGACAAGTTCCTCACCTGCGAGGCCGCGACGTTCCGGCATGCGATTCCCGCGGCGTGCGAGCCGCACGCGGACGGCCCCTGAGGCTCCTTCGGCACGTGCTATCATCCCCGCATACCAACCCGCAACGGTGAAAGGCGGCCTGCTATGAGTGAACCGGTCGGCCCCAGTCTCGACGTCTGGCTCGCGGAGGCGAAGCGTGAGGCGAGCGCCGCTGATGTGGGCATGTACCTCTGCCATAACGGCGTCGTCCGCTCCTACTCGCGCGACGGACGTCCGGTCATCGGGATGGATCTCGCCGTGGATCGCGAGCGGCTCGAAGAACTGCTGACGACGGCCCGGATGATGCAGGGCGTGTCGATCGTGCGTGCCTGGATCAACGAGGGTCACCTCGAGGTCGGCGACGACATCATGTACGTGCTCGTGGGGGGCGACATCAGGCCGAACGTCATCGAGGCGCTCACGGCGCTCGTGAGCATGATCAAGTCCGAAGTGGTGACCGAGACGGAGCATCGCCCCGGGGCGTGACGTCCGGTATCCGGCACCGCATGCATACAGGGAGGCTGACGATGCGCATCGTCGTGCTCGGTGGTGGTCCTGGCGGCTATGGCGCCGCGTTCGAGACGGCCCGGCTCGGCGCCGAGGTCACGCTCGTCGAGCGTGACCGGCTCGGAGGGACCTGCCTGAACTGGGGCTGCATCCCCACGAAGACGATCCTGCGTTCGGCACACATCGTGGCTGACACGCGTGACGCCGCGGCGTTCGGGCTCGAGGCCACCATCGCGTCGGTCGACGTGGATGCGCTTCGCGCCCGCAAGGAGGGCGTGGTCGACGAGCTGGTGGGCCAGGTCGAGGCGAGCGCCCGCCGGCTCAAGGTGCGCGTGCTCAAGGGCGAGGGCCGGCTGGCGGCCCGCGACCGTGTCGAGGTGCGGCTTGCCGACGGCTCGACGGAGACCGTCGAGGGCGACGCCGTGATCCTCGCCACCGGCTCAGACGTGTTCCGTCTCCCGAACATCGACCACGACCTCGAGGGCGTATGGACGAGCGATGACGCGGTCAAGCTCGCCGACATCCCCAAGGACATCGTGATCATCGGCGGCGGTGTCATCGGCCTCGAGTTCGCGTGCGCGTACGCGGCATTCGGCAGTGTGGTGACCGTGGTCGAGCTGATGGACCAGGTGCTGCCCGGCAACGACAAGCGCGTCGTGAAGCAGGCACAGGCGTCACTCGAGGAGATGGGGGTCACGTTCCATCTCGGCGACGCCGTGGAGGCCGTTGAGCGTGTGGGCGGGCGCATGCGCTCCACGCTGCGGAGCGGAGCGGTGCTCGAGAGTGACATCGTGATGAGCGCCGTGGGCAGGGTCCCCAACTCGGCAGGCTTCGGCTACGAGGAGGCCGGCGTAGAGTTCGACCGCCGCGCGGTGAAGGTCGACGAGCACTTCCGCACCTCGCTGGAAGGTGTGTATGCGGTAGGCGACCTCATCGGCGGCATGATGCTCGCGCACGTGGCCGAGGAGGAGGGCGTGGTGGCGGCGCGCAACGCGGTCGCCGAACTCCGCACCGTCGGGGCCGAGGCGCATCTGGAGACGGTGCGGTACGACTGCATCCCCGCGTGCGTGTACACCTTCCCCGAGGTGGCCGTCGTGGGCAGCGGACGCGACTCGGCCAAGGAGCACGGCATCGACGCCGTGCAGTCAGTTGCGAAGTTCGCGGCCAACGGCAAGGCGCTCGGTGAGGGCGAGAGCGACGGCTTCGTGCAGATGGTTGCCGAGAAGGGCACCGGGCGCATCGTGGGCTGCCAGATCGTGGGTCCGCATGCCGTGGAGACCATCCATGAGGTGGCGGTGGCCATGCGCCACGACCTCACCGTCCGCCAGCTCGCCGAGACGGTGCACGCGCATCCCACGGTGTCCGAGGTCATCCGCATGGCGTGCGCCGACGCGGCGCAGAAGTGCGGCTGCTAGCGTGTCGTACGACCACGGAGCGAGCGCACGCCGGCTGCCCGCGTGGCTCCGGCGCCCGATCGCGCACGGCGGCGAGTACTCGGCAGTGGAGGGGCTCCTCGACCGGCTCGAGCTCTCCACGGTCTGCCGGGAAGCCAAGTGCCCCAACCGCGGCGAGTGCTACGCGAGCGGGACGGCGACCTTCCTGATCGCCGGCGATGTATGCACTCGCGGGTGCCGCTTCTGCGCGGTCGAGTCGCGCCACCCGGCACCACTCGACGCCGGTGAGCCGCAGCGCGTAGCCGAGGCGGTGGAGGCGATGGGGCTTCGGCATGCGGTCATCACGATGGTGACGCGCGACGATCTCGAGGACGGCGCCGCGGCCCATGTGGTCGCTACGATCGAAGCCGTGCGTGTCCGCACCCCTGACGTCGCCGTCGAGGTGCTCGTGAGCGACTTCGGCGGCAGGGGCGCTTCGGTCGACGCGGTGGCCGACGCCCGGCCGGACGTCTTCAACCACAACGTGGAGACGGTGCCCCGGCTCTACGACACGGTCCGCCCCGGGGCCGACTACGGGCGCAGTCTCGATGTGCTGAAGCGCGCGGGGCAGCGCGTGCCGCAGATGCCCACGAAGTCGGGGCTCATGCTGGGGCTCGGCGAGACGCACGATGAGGTCGTGGACGTGATGCGCGACCTCAGGGAGGTGGGAGTGGAGTTGCTCACGCTCGGCCAGTACCTGCGGCCGAGTGCCGAGCATCTGCCGGTCTCCGCGTTCATCGAGCCGGACGAGTTCGCGGAGCTGGCGCGGATCGGGCGCCGGCTCGGGTTCTCCGGGGTGGCGAGCGCTCCGTTCGTGCGCTCCAGCTATCACGCTGCGGAGCTGCTCGACTGACGCGGACCGGATCGGCAGCGCCCGCTCAGGAGGCGCTGAGCGCGACCGGCGTCCCCGCCCGGTCGCGGCCTGTCTGCTTGGCCGCGTACAGCGACTGATCGGCCGCCGCGAGCAGCGCCTCGAGCCGTCGCGGTGGAGAGCCTGCCGCATCGTGCGTCACGGCGCCACCGATGCTCACCGTGAACCGGAGCGCCTCGCCGCTGTCGGTCTCGACGCACACCGCCCGCGCCGCATCGAGCACCCGGGCGCAGAGCTCGCCGTACTCCGCGATGCCCGTTTCGGGCGCGATGACCGCGAACTCATCGCCGCCGTAGCGTATGACGAGGTCCGAGGCCCGCACGCCCTCGTCCATGGCGGTCGCGATCTCGCGCAGCGCCCGATCGCCCGTGGCGTGCCCGAACCGGTCGTTCACATCCTTGAAGAAGTCGATGTCCACCAGTAGCACGGTGAGCGGGTGGCCGTAGCGCGCGGACCACGCGGCCCACTGCGGCAAGTGCGTACGCAGGGCGCGCCGGTTGTAGAGGCCGGTGAGCGAATCGTGCGTGGCGAACGTGGCCAGCCGCATGTTGTCGGTCCACGCGCGTGCGAGACTCGTGGCGGGAAGCCCCGCGAGCGAGTCCGCCGGGTACCGCTGCGCGATCTCGTTCACCAGCCGTTGCACGTGCGCCTGGTAGACCGTGCGGCGTTTCTCCGCCTGACCGGGCTCGGTGAGCTCGATGAGCTCGCCGAACACGGGGTCGATCATGAAGAACTCCACCCGCGCGGCCAGGGCGAGCATCTGCTCCACGCTCAGAGTGCCGAGAGCGCTGAACTCGATGGTCTCGAACTCCTCGTGCAGTCCCGTAAGCCGTTCCGCCAGCCCTGACGTATCGTTGACGAGGTCGGGCAGCAGCCCGCGGTCCCATGCGATGAGGAGACCTTCCCACCAACCGGTGTGCTCGGCCTCGTCCTCGGCAAGACGGGCGAACAGCGCCGCGAGTTCCGGCTCCGGGCAGTCGCGGGCGAGGGTCTGGTAGAGGTCGTCGGCGAGCCGGTCCATCTTCACGCAGAGCTCGAGGATATCGCGCATGGCCGCCCCTCCGCCGTATTCGCACACTCCCTCTGAGAGTATGCCCCGGACCCTGCTACCATGAACCAATGGTGTGGGAGCCCCGAACATATCGCCAGGTCAGCAACGCCGGCGCGCTCGTGCCGTTCACCGTGGCGCGCGGCGAGACCGACCTGCAGATCAGCGCGCTGCGCGACCTCTCCGCCGAGGCCCTGGCGGTGGTCGACGCACTGCGCGCCGACCTCGAACGCCATATCGTCGCGAACCCCCGGTTCCTCGAAAGCTTCGTGCCGGTGGCTGTGGCCGACGATGCTCCCGAGGTGGTGCGCGCGATGGCTGACGCCGGCACCGCCGCGGGCACGGGGCCGATGGCCGCTGTGGCCGGAGCGATCGCCGAGCGTGTGGCCCGGGCACTCGAGCCGCTCTCGGCCGAGGTGATCGTGGAGAACGGCGGCGACACGTTCATCATGGGCACCCGCTCGCGGCGCGTGTTGCTCGTGGCGGGCGATTCGCCGCTGTCCGGGCGCATCGCGCTTGCTGTGGACGGCGCAACGCTTCCGATCGCCGTCTGCACGTCGTCAGGCAAAGTAGGGCATAGTGTGAGCCTCGGCTCGGCGCACAGTGCCACGGTGGTGGCCCCCGACGGCGCTCTGGCCGACGCGGTGGCCACGGCGCTCGGCAATCGCGTGCACGGGCCGGATGATATCGAGCGGGCGCTCACGTGGGCGTGTGCGGTGCCGGGAGTGACCGGCGCGGTGGTGATCGCCGGTGACCGGATCGGCGCGCTCGGGGAGATACGACTGGAGCCTGTGACCCCACAGGACTGACATCGCGTACGGAAAGGGAAGGGGTGCGCGTATGGACAGCATCGACGAGCTGGATATGTTCGAGGCGGACCGCCGGATGGCGCTCTACAACGAGTACCGCGACGCGGCGCGCGTCTTCACGTACTACATCGAGACCGAGCTGCGCGCGTACCTCGCCAATGGCGTGGATGTGGAGCCGGTGAACGGCCCCGGCGGCATCTACTTCAAGGTGACGCTCACCGACGTGTGGATCTACGAGGCCGAGCGCATGAACCGCTTCGTGCCCGAGGCCGTGATCTACTCGGTGAACGACGTCCACGTGCAGACGCTCAAGGGCGAGGAGTAGCCGACGGTGACCGGGCAGGAACCTCGGGTTCCCGTATCGCGTGAGGAGGCCGCTTCGCGCGCCGAGAGGCTGCGCGCCGAGATCCGGCATCATGCGTGGCGCTACTATGCGCTGGACACGCCGGAGATCTCCGACGCCGCCTACGACGCCCTGGTCCGCGAGCTCGAGGCCCTCGAGGCGGATCACCCGGATCTCGTGACCCCCGACTCGCCGACGCAGCGGGTGGGAGCGCCACCCACCGAGGCGTTCGCGCCGGTGGTGCACGCCGAGCGGATGTACTCGCTCGACAACGCCATGGACCTCGGCGAACTGGACGCGTGGCTGGAGCGGGTGGAGCGGGAGACGGCCGGTCGGGACGTGGCGTACATGTGCGAGCTCAAGATCGATGGCAGCTCGCTCGCGCTCACCTACGAGGACGCCGTGCTCGCACGCGCCGCCACGCGCGGCGACGGCACCACCGGCGAGGATGTCACCGCGAACGTGCGCACCGTGAAGGACGTGCCGCTGCGGCTGCAGGCCGAGCGCCCGGAGCCGGCGGCGCAGCTCGCGCAGGGCTCGCTCTTCGGGGAAGCCGCGCCAGGCGGCCCGTGGCGCGTGGAGGTGCGCGGCGAGGTCTATATGCCCAAGGCGAGCTTCGAGCGGTTGAACGCCGAGCAGGACGAGGCCGGGCTCCCGCCGTACGCCAACCCGCGCAACGCCGCCGCTGGCGCGGTGCGGCAGAAGGACCCCGCGGTGACCGCCTCCCGCGACCTGGCGACGTTCATGTACCAGGTGGTCGCGCCGGGCGGCCTCGGGGTCACCAGCCAGAGCACGGCGCTCGGGTGGCTTCGTGAGGCGGGCTTCCGGGTGAACCCCGACATCGAGCGGTGCGAGACGAGGGACGCGGTGCGTTCGTTTTGCGAGCGGGCGATCGAGCGCCGGAGCGACCTGCCGTACGAGATCGACGGCGTGGTCGTGAAGGTGGACTCCTTCGCGCTCCAGGCTGAGCTGGGCTTCACCTCCAAGGCGCCGCGGTGGGCGATCGCGTTCAAGTTCCCGCCCGAGGAGAAGACCACCGTGTTGCGTGAGATCCGCGTGCAGGTGGGCCGCACCGGTGCGCTCACACCGGTGGCCGAGTTCGACCCGGTGCTCGTGGCCGGGTCCACGATCGCGCGTGCGACGCTGCACAACGAGGACGAGATCCGTCGCAAGGGCGTGCGTATCGGCGACACGATCATCGTGCGCAAGGCCGGCGACGTGATCCCCGAGGTCGTGGGGCCGGTCGAGGGACTGCGCGACGGCAGCGAGCGTGAGTGGCGCATGCCGGCGGTGTGCCCGAGCTGCGGGAGCGAGGTCTGGCGCGAGGAGGGCGAGGTGGTGCCGCGCTGCACCAACGCGGGATGCCCGGCGCAGCGCCTCGAGCGCCTCGGTCACTGGGCGTCGCGCGGCGCGCTCGACATCGAAGGCATGGGGACCGAGATCGTCGGCCGGCTGGTGGAAGCGGGGCTGCTCCACGATGTAGCCGACTACTACACGCTCACGTTCGACCAGCTCGCAGCGCTCGATCTCGGCCGCGTGAAGAAGGACGGCTCGCCGGTCCTGCTGGGCGAGACCATGGCGCGCAAGCTGCTCGCGAGCATCGAGACGAGCACGGCGCGTCCGCTCGCGCGGTTGCTCTTCGGCCTCGGCATCCGGCACGTGGGGTCCACCGTCGCCGAAGCGCTCGCACGTGCGTTCGGCTCGATCGACGCGCTGCTCGACGCGTCGGCCGACGAGCTTGCGGCGGTCGAGCAGGTGGGGCCCAAGATCGCCGAGTCGGTGCGCGCGTTCGCGGAGAACCCGGAGAACGTGGCGATCGTGCGCCGGTTGCAGGCCGCGGGTGTGCGGACCGCCGACGAGCCGCGCGGGCCGCAGCGCGAGCAGACGCTCGCCGGCACCACGTGGGTGCTCACCGGCGCGCTCGAGCGGTTCACCCGCACCGAGGCGAGCGAGGCGCTCAAGGCGCTCGGCGCCAAGGTCAGCGGGAGCGTGAGCAAGAAGACGAGCTACGTGGTGGTGGGCGCCGATCCGGGCAGCAAGTACACCACCGCACTCGAGCTCGGCGTGCCGGTGCTCTCCGAGGACGAGCTCGCCGGTGTGCTCGAATCCGGCGTGGCTCCCGGAGCCAGCCAGTGAGCGTTCCCCGCTCGCGAGCGACTACGGCGGGTGCGCGATGAGGCAAGGTCCGCCTCTCTCACTCAATCCGCGCGCTTGCGACCGCTGCGGTGCGTGCGTGACCGCCTGCCCGCACGATGCGGTGCGCGTGGGTCGCACGTATCTGCAGGTCGACTGGTCGCGATGCGACGCGTGTGGGGCATGCGTGAAGGCCTGCCCGAGGCGCGCCATCGTGATGCGCTCCTCCGGCGCTTCGAGCCGCGCTGCATCGGGTGGACGGACCACCGCGTCACGCGTGGAGCCCACTCCGCGCAAGCGCAGCGGCGCCACGCAGCCGGCGAGCGCTACCCCCCGGAAGCGCAGTGCGAAGGCGGCGGCCGACGCCGGTGCGCGTGTTCCAAAGGGCGGGGCGCGTGGCGGGTTCCAGTGGACGCTTCTCGAGGCGGCGGCGATGCTCTCGGTCACCTTCTCGATGTTCATGGTCAAAGAAGTCATCTCGCTGTCCGACTGGGTTGCGGCGCTTGAGGCGCCGGTGCAGCTGCCGGTGCGCGTGCTCGTGCTCGCGCTCTACTATGCGGTGCAGGTGGGCGTGATCGTTTGGCTTGTGAAGCGCCGGGGCGGTGAGCCGCTCCGCGCGCTTGGTATGGCCCACCGTCCGCGGTCGTTCGGGGACATCGCCCGATCGACGGGGCTCGTGGTCGCGGGACTCGTCGTCACGCGACTGCTCGCCTCCCTTTACGCGTTCATCACGCGCGAGCTCGGGCTGCTGCCACAGTCCGCCACCGATCTCCCCGCGTTGTTCGGCAGTGGCGAAGCGGGTTTCCTGCTGGCGCTCCTTATGGTGGTGGTGATCGGGCCGACCGTGGAGGAACTCGTCTTCCGTGGCGCACTCCAGGAGGGCCTCGCCGCACGCTTTGGCGTGTGGCCGGCGATCATCGTGCAGGCAGCGCTGTTCGCGGCCTTCCATCGTAGTTGGTGGCTGCTCGTGCCGACGTTCATCCTTGGTGTGGTCCTCGGCTGGCTCGCGGAGGACCGGGACGGTCTGTGGCCGCCTATCGTGCTCCATGCACTCTACAACGCCATCACCGTGGTCGCCGCATTCGTGGTGAGCGTGCCGGCCGCATGACGCGGTGTCGCCGATCGCCTCTGGGGCGGTCCGCGTGCCTGCGCTCTCGGGTATCATGGGGTGCTGTCGCATCGTTCCCGTGCCCTGGAGGCGCCCTGAATGGCCATCACCGAAGCTGACGTCCGTCATGTTGCGATGCTCGCGCGGCTCGCTCTTTCCGATGATCAGGTGAGTGCCCTCACGGCCGAGTTGAGCGCCTTGCTCGGGCACATCGATGAGATCCGGCAGCTGGATCTTGAAGGCGTCGAGCCTACTGCACATCCGCTGTCGATGACCAACCGTACCCGCCCGGATGTGGTGGTGCAGGGTCTGCCGCGCGACGATGCCCTTCGGAACGCGCCGGACACTGACGGGACAGCGTTCGTGGTGCCCGCGATCACGGGCGGAGGGGATGCGTCATGACGGCGCTCGACCTCTCGGCGCTCTCGGCGCGCCAGGTCCGCGACGGCATCGCGTACGGAGACTTCTCGGCACGCGAGGCCGCCGACGCCGCGTACGCGCGCATCGACGCGCTCGACGGCGATGTGCACGCCTTCCTGCAGCTTACGCCTGACCTCGCCTTCGAAGCCGCGGATCGGGTGGACGCCGCTCGGGCCGCCGGCGAGGAGTTGCCGCCGCTCGCGGGCGTGCCCGCCGGCATCAAGGACAACATGAACCTCATCGGCACGCGTACCACGTGCTCCAGCCGCATGCTCGAGAACTACGAGAGCGTCTACGACTGCACCGCCGTCCGGCGCATGCTGAACGCCGGCGCGCTGCCCATCGGCAAGCTCAATATGGACGAGTTCGCCTTTGGCTCATCCACCGAGAACTCGGCATTCGGTCCCACGCGCAACCCGTGGGACCTCGAGCGCGTGCCCGGCGGCTCCAGCGGCGGCAGCGCCGCAGCCGTTGCCGCGGGCATGGTGAGCATCTCGCTGGGCAGCGATACCGGCGGCTCGATTCGCCAGCCCGCCGCGCTCACGGGCACCGTGGGCATGAAGCCCACATACGGACGCGTCAGCCGCTACGGCGTGGTCGCCTTCGGCTCCTCGCTCGACCAGATCGGCCCGTTCGCGAAGAACGTGGAGGACGCGGCGCTCGTGCTTGAGGCGATCGCTGGCGAGGACCGATACGACGCCACCTCGGCCACGGACGCGGTCGAGGCGTACGCCGCGGTGCATGGCGAGGGCGTGCGCGGTCTCAGGGTCGGTCTGGCGACCGACATCCTTGACGCGGAGGGGTGTGGCGCCGAGGTGAAGCAGAGCGTGCTCGATGCGGCCGAGATGTTCGCATCGCTCGGCGCGGAGGTAGGGGAGGTCGCCCTGCCCAGCGCCAAGCACGGGCTTTCCGCGTACTACATCATCGGTCCCGCTGAGGCGTCGTCGAACCTCGCGCGCTTCGACGGCATCCGTTACGGCCACCGTGTCGCCGACGCCGAGGACGTGCTCGACCTCTACATGCGATCGCGCACCGAGGGATTCGGTCCGGAGACCATCCGTCGCATCATGCTCGGCACCTACGCCCTCTCGGCCGGGTACTACGACGCGTATTACGGCCAGGCGCAGAAGGCGCGCACGCGCATCATCGAGGACTTCCGCTCCGCGTTCGACCGGTTCGATGTGGTGCTCACGCCGACTACCCCGGAGCCGGCGTTCCGCTTCGGCGAGAAGTCGGACCCGTTCACGATGTACTTGAACGACTTCTACACGATTCCGGTGAACCTCGCGGGCAACTGCGCGATCAGTGTCCCGAGCGGCTTGTGTTCCAAGAGCGGCATGCCGATCGGCTTGCAGATCATCGGCGACTACTTCGCGGAGACCACGGTGTTCAGGGCTGCCGCCGCGTATGAGGCCGCGCTGGGATTCGACACGACCCCGCCGCTCGTCAGGGGGCTGGCCGGCTAGTCGGCCGCCATCGCGGTCCGCTTGTCAGAACCTGCGCAGATAATCGCTGCATGGCGCCACCGGCGGGTACATTCGTCCCGATAACGGGTTCGTCCGCGTGCGCGGGCGCGATCGGTTGGGGGGCACCATGCGCTGGTCGATGCGGTCGTTGTTCGTGGTGTGTGTGGTCATGGCGCTTGTGCTGGGTGTGATGACGTCAAGCGCACTAGCGGCGGTGACGCTCGCGCCGCTGAGCTCCATCGGAGGCCAGGGGACCGGTGACGGCACGTTCGAAGTCGGGCCAATGGATGTCGGGGCGGATAAGTTCGGCAACATCTACGCGGTCGCCGGCGCCAACTTCGGGGCGCCGCCGTACGACCATCGCATCCAGATGTTCGGCGCCGACGGGCAGTTCATACGGAAGTACGAGAATCCTGGCAGCGATGCCGAGCAGATCAGCCTTCCGCACTCGATCTCCACCGACCGGTGGGGCAGGCTATACGTGACGACCGAGCAGAACCCCGTGGTGGACATCCTCATGGGCGGGCTCTACGGCTACGACCGCCGGATAGGCGCGGCCATCACCGACCCGATCGTCCACGGACAGGACGTGGATGTGGCTCTGGACGGGACGATGTACGTTGCCAGCGAGAATGGCGTGGAGATCAGGTCCAAGCAGGGCGACGTGATAGGTCAGGTCCCCCTCGCTGCCGGGCTGCAGCCGTTCGGCGTTGGCATCAGCCAGGACGGCATCGTGTACGTGGGGGCTCAGGATGGGGGCAGTGTCGGTACCATTCGCTGGCTGCGACCCGATGGTGCGGGCGGCTACTGGGGGGCGGTGGACCCATATCCGTATAGCGGGCCGCTGGATGTGGACGTCGATCCGGGCGGCACGGTGTTCATCGCCGAATACGGTGCTGCGCGCGTGCAATTGAGGGATGCGAACAGCGAATTCATCACCGCATTCGGCGACCTGGCGACCATCGGGTCCCCGCACGGACTCGGCGTTGGGTACGACCGCACACTCTACGTCGCTGATCCGGCCCACCAGGAGATCGATCGTTGGACGGTGAACGTTCCTGCGACCGAGGCCGAGGTGGAGGGCACGAACCGCTATCTCACGGCGATCGAAGCCTCCAAG
>CAZSUO010000041.1:0-14457 GCA_964610065.1 uncultured Coriobacteriaceae bacterium
CGGACCTGCGCTCGCGCGGTCTGCGGCACGGAGTCGGCAAGATAGGGCACGCCTTAGGGTATGCTCTCAGGAAGACCGCAACGCCATCCACTACCGAGGAGGCAGACATGGCAGGAACCATCTTCTATCGCGAGCGGATGAACGTCGGGCAGGGTGAGCAGGCCCCCCGGTTCCTCGTGGTGGCGGTCGCCGATACGAAGCTCAAGATCCACGCCAAGCACCTGCGCAAGAGCGAGCTCAAGCAGATCGCCGACACCATCGGCGCCGAGCTGGTGGAGCTTGCCGTGGAGGAGAAGGGCCATAAGCTCCCCGCCGAGTGACACCGTCGCCCCGCGCGTCCGCGGGGCGTCATCCATGCCAGCATCCGGGTAGGAGGTAGCCGATGGCGCTCCAGCGCGAACGGGACAGCAAGCGTCTGCACATCAAGAGCCGTCTCATGGGTGAGAGCCTCGTGAGCGAGAGTTTCCTCGACTCACTTGAGGTCGCTCCTCAGCGTCGGCTCTTCCCCGATGTCAACGTCGTCAAGATCGGCGGGCAGTCGGTGTGCGACCGTGGTCGTCACGCCCTCCCTGGCATCGCCGAGGAGATCGTGGCGAACAAGGACGAACACAAGATGCTGCTCATGACCGGCGGTGGCACGAGGAGCAGGCACATCTACGCGATCGGTCTCGAACTCGGCATGCCAACCGGCATCATCGCGGCCTTCGGCAGCTCGGTGTCCAGGCAAAACGCGCTGTTGCTGGCCACGCTGCTGGCCGATCACGGCGGCATCGAGATCGATCAGGACGCGATCATGAAGCTGCCCAACTACTTCGCGCAGGGGTGCGTGCCCGTGACCCAGGGGATGCCGCCGTACGACTTCTTCGCGATCCCGCCCGAGAAGGGCCGAATCCCGATCCATCGAACCGATGTCGGGGCGCTGCTCATGGCCGATCTCATCGGCGCGAGAAGCATGATCTACGTGAAGGACGAGCGAGGCCTCTTCACCGACGATCCCAAGAAGGACCCGGATGCCGAGTTCATTCCTGAGATCACGATCGATGAACTCGAGGAGCGCAAGCTTGATGACCTCATCCTCGAACGGCCGTGCCTGGAGATCCTCCGCAATAGCCAGGTGATCGATCACGTGCAGATCGTGAACGGCCTGGAGCGCGGGAGCCTCACGCGAGCGCTGGCCGGCGAGCACGTGGGGACGATCATCCGGCGCTCGTAGCCGGGCTCCAGCGGCACGATCACGACGGGGCCGCTCAGGCCCCGTCGTTCGTTGTGGCCGTGACTTCGGCTGTCGAAGACTCGGGGCAGCCTTTCCATGCGGTGAGCGCTTCGACAGCCTCGGCCACCGAGAGCGCCGGCGCGGGTGCCGCCGGGTCCCGCTCGCGCAACCGCGCGAACAACTCCGCCAGGATAGGGGGAGTGACGTTGCCCTCGGCAAGGATGTCCGCATGGGAGAACAGTTCCTCCGGCGTGCCGGCCAGCGCGATGCGACCACCGGGGGCGAGCACGTACGCGTAGTCGGCGAACTCGGGCACGGAGTCGATGTCGTGCGTGGACATCACAATTGTCATCCGACGCTCCCGGGCGAGCCGGTCCAAGAGCGACAGCAGGGCCGAGCGCGACTTCGGGTCGAGTCCCTCGAACGGCTCGTCGAGCACGAGCAGCTCGGGATCCATCACGAGAGCCCCCGCAAGCGCCACTTTGCGCTTCTCGCCACCGGAGAGGTTGTGCGGCACCCGGTCTGCGAGATGGTCGATGCCGAGCAGCGCCAGTGCGGTGTGCGCCCGGGAGAGCGCCTCGCTCTCGGGCAGCGCGTACTGTCGGGGCGAGAAGGCCACGTCGTCGATCACCGTGGGGGCGAGCAGCTGCTCGTCCACGTTCTGGAGCACCACGCCGATGCGCCTCCGGAGAGCCGGCCAGTTCTCCGAGGGGGAGAGGCCGAACACGGTGACCGCGCCTTCCTGCGGCTTCATGAGGCCGAGTATGTGATAGAGCATCGTCGTCTTGCCCGAGCCGTTCGGTCCGAGGACGGCCACGCGGGCGCCCGTGTGGGCCAGGAAGTCGAGCCCGCACAGATGCACGCTGGTGCCATCCTCGTAGGTGTGGCGCACGCAGCTGATGCGGATGATCTCCTCGGCATCAGCAAGCCGGCCGGCGTCGTGGGTGTGCGTGTTCATGAGCGTCTCCGTCCGATGAGCAGTCCGGTCGCCAGGTCGACGGCGCCTGCGACCGTCACGATCCATGCGTAGCCGCGTAGGCCGGGTGCCAGGCGGAACGTGAGCACAGCGGCGAGGATCAGCGCGGCGTAGAGCATCGCGGCCGTGTCGGCCGTCCGGTCCGTGCTGCGCTTGCCGCTCACGCGCAGTCCGCCCTCGTACCCGCGCAGGTAGAGGATGTCGTACTCGCGCTGCGACAGGTCGAGCGAGTACAACAGCAGCCCGCCGAGCGCCCGCACCGTCGCTTTCGCCGAGCGGACGGGCTGGCGCGCCGAGAGGCCCGCGCGCAGCCTGACGGCCCGGGTGAGGTCCGCGAACTTCTCGGCGAGGATGAATAGTGAGCGGTAGGTCATCAGAAGCGCATCGCCTACCACCTGGGGTGTGACGCGCTGGAGGGGCGCGAACACCTGCGGGTAGGGTGTCGAGAACATCAGCGTCACCACTGCGAGCGCCGCGGTGACCGCCTTGAGCACCACGAGCGCACCGGTCACCGGGCCCGGCGCGGCGGCGAACGCAAAGATCAGCGCGAACAGCGCCGGGTAGAGGGCGAGCGGCAGCATCGTGCGCAGCGGCAGCCGTACGGCGGCGCCCGCGCCGGTGAGTGAGAGGGCGACTCCAGCCGCCACGAGCGGGTCGTTCACGGTCACGACAGCACCGAGCAGCAAGCCGGTAGCGATGAGCTTGCTCGCCGGCGCGGCCCGGTGCAGCAGCGTGTCGCCCGAGATCGCCGAGCGGTCGACGGCGGTCACATCCATCAGTGGCCTCCGTGTTCATCGCCGATGCGCGGCGTCCGTCCGAGTCCTTCCGCCCCCGCGAACAGGAGCGACGGCCGCACCCGCCCGACGTAGCCGAGGACCCCGGCGGTCACGAGCGCCTCAAGCAGCCAACCGATCGGGCCGAGGGTGTACACCACCGTGGCGAACCGGGATACCGACAGGGCGGCGCCGTGGGCGTGTCCGTCCTCGTCGGCGTGCGCATCGCCGCCTTCATCGTCGTGCCCGGCTTCCGCCTCGTGTTCCTCCTCGGCCTCATGCCCGTGCCCGAGCAGTCCGATCGAGAACAGTCCACCCGAGAAGGGGTTGCGGAACTCGAGCGTCTCGGCATCAAGCGCTCCGGTCTCCCGGGTCGCAGCGCCGGTGCCCGCGAGCGCCACCACACCAACGAGCATGGTCGTGGTGATCGCGAGGGTAAGCACCGTGGACACGGCCGCCACCGGCCTCACATGTGCGATGCCGAACAGGCGCGTGCCGCCGCGGACGAGCGCCCATCCGAGCGCGATCTCTGTGGCGATCACCAGTGTGTTCAGCCCCACCACGGTGATACCGCCATGGCCGAGCAGCGCCAGGACCAGGACCACGATGAACGCGGCGATCATGCCGAGCCAGGGGCCGAGCAGCACGCCCGCGATCACCGTGAGGTTCACGTGGTAGGCGATGGGCACGATCTCGCTCGACATCGAGACGAGCACCAACGCCGAGACCGCGCCGATGATCGGCACGGCGCGTCTTGAGCCCGAACGCGTGGCTCTGCGCGATGCGAGACCGAGCAGGACGGCCGTGACGAGCCATCCGGTGAGCCAGAGCCACCAGGGGAGCACGCCGTCAGGGATGTGGATGTGTGACATCAGGCGCCTTCCCGCTGGCGGCAGTGGCTGCACAGGCCGTAGAGCACGATCTGATGGCTCGTGACCAGATGACCCTCACGTTCGGCGGCCCGCAGCGTCGCGTGGTCGATCGGGCACTCGATGCCCACCACGCGGCCACACGCGGTGCAGACGAGGTGATGGTGGTGGTCGTGCCTGACGCACACCGCGAGCAGCGCGGACCCGTCACGTTCACCGACGGTGACCAGCGTCCCCGCCTCCTGCATGGCGGCGATAGCGCGGTAGATGGTGGCAAGGCCGATACCCGGCGTGCGTGCGGCGACCGACCGGTGGAGGTCCTCGGCGGTGAAGGCCCCTCGCATGAGCGGCACGACCTCCGCGATCGCGGCACGCTGTGCGCTCACCCGGGCGCGACCGAACAACGTGGTCGCGCTCGCACAGTCAGCTCGTGTCGCACGCGGGTGAGGCATCGATACTCCTAAGTGAGAACTGTTCTCACTTGCGTGAGTATGCCACATCGCGCCGTTCCCGCAAGCCATGCGGTGGGTTAGCATTGGGGCGTCGCCGGAGAGGGGCCACGTGTGAACATCAGCCAACTCAAGACCTTCATCGCCGTCGTCGACCACCGCTCGTTCTCAGAGGCGGCCCGCATCCTCGGCATCTCGCAGCCGGCGGCGACGATGCAGATCCAGTCGCTGGAGTCGGACATGGGCGCGACCCTCTTCGACCGCGGTTACCGCAAGATCGACCTGACCGAGGCGGGCGAGGTGCTGGTTCCGTATGCCCGGCGGATCCTCGCCGATGTGGATCATGCGCATCACGCCATCGAGAACATGTCGGGGACGGTCAGTGGGCGTGTCACCATCGCCGCGTCGACCACGCCCGGCCAGTACCTGCTGCCGCGTATCCTCGGCCGATTCCTGGCGACCTATCCCGAGGTCGGAGTGACGCTCCGTGTGTACGACTCGGCCGACGTGGTCGAGATGGTCGCCCGCGACGAGGCCGATCTCGGCATGACCGGCGCGGAAGTCCCCGGTGCGCGCGTGCACTACGAGCGGCTCGGCACCGACGAGCTTACGCTCATCTGTCCGGCCGGACACCCGCTGACGGGTGCCCGTGGCGTGACTTTCTCGCAGGTGGCGAGCGAGCCGTTCATCGTGCGCGAGGCCGGGTCGGGCACGAGGATCGCCGCCGAGGAGATCGTGCGGCACAGCGGCGTCGACCCCGCGGATCTCGACATCGTGATGGAGCTCGGCACGAACGAGGCGATCGTGAGCGCCGTGGAGGGCGGTATGGGGCTCGGGATCGTGAGCGCGCAAGTGGCCGCCAAAGCCCTCGAGCTCGGCACCGTGGCCCGCGTGCCCGGCGCCGGCTTCCCGATCGAGCGTCCGCTGTTCCTGGTGCTGCCGCGCAAGACGCTCACCCGTGCGGCAGACGCGCTTGCGGACCACCTGCGCGGCGAGCTCTAGCGGGCCGTGCGTTCCAGAGTGGCAGAGCGCCTGGAATCCGTCCTCCCATTGCGTGTCTGACCCGTCGTCTCATCCTTGAGGTTGCGCGCTGCGGCCGTTACGCTAAACTCGAGCTTAGTCTCTCGCGCCCGATGCGCGGGTGGTATGACTCCGAGCCCCGCATGCCTACCGCGGTAGGTCGGCCGTCATGGGGGTGGGGCCCATAGGGCGGGGTCGGAAACGACGTCGCCTCCCGGATTTGGAAAGGAGCACTCAATGATCGACAGCTTGAAGGGGAAGGCTATCTGGCGCTTTGGCGTCGTCTTCCTGGCGTTCGCACTCGTGTTCTCGCTTGCCGGCTGTGCCGCCGAGGAGCCCGCTGAGGAGCCCGCGGCCGAAGAGCCGGTGGCCGAGGAGCCGGTCGAGACCACGGATCTGATCCTTGCGTCAACCACGTCCACCCAGGACTCCGGTCTGTTCGATGTACTGATCCCGGCGTTTGAAGAGGCGCACCCTGAGTACAAGGTGAACGTCATCGCCGTAGGCACCGGCGAGGCCCTTGAGCTGGGCCAGAACAAGGACGCCGATGTCCTGCTCGTGCACGCCAAGGCCAAGGAAGAAGCCTTCGTTGCCGACGGCTACGGCACCGAGCGCAAGGACGTCATGTACAACGACTTCATCATCGTCGGCCCGGCCGCGGATCCGGCGGGTATCAAGGGCGCAACGGTCGCCGACGCGCTGAAGAAGATCTCCGATTCGGGTGTCACGTTCATCTCCCGTGGCGATGATTCGGGAACGCACACCGCAGAGAAGGCGTTGTGGGAGAAGTCGGCGATCACGCCGTCTGGCGCCTGGTACAACTCGGCCGGCAAGGGTATGGGCGACGTGCTCACCATGGCTTCCGAGATGGCCGGCTACACGCTCACCGACCGTGCCACCTACCTGAACATGAAGAACGATCTGCAGCTCGACATCCTGTGCGAGGGTGACACCGTGTTGTTCAATCAGTACGGTGTAATCCCGGTGACTGACGCCACCAACATGGATGGTGCTCAGGCGTTCGCCGACTGGATCGTCAGCGACGAGGCCCAGGCGGTCATCGCGGAGTACGGTGTTGAGAAGTTCGGCGCACCGCTGTTCTTCCCGAACGCTCAGTAGCGCGTACGTGTGATCGCTTGATACAGGGCGTCACCGCGCTGCGGTGGCGCCCTGTGTTCGCATCGAGAAGGAGCGGCATGGAGGTCTTCTGGTCAGCGTTCGTCGATTCGATCAAGTTGCTGTTCGGCGGTGACGCCGCGCTCTACGAGATCATCGGGTTGTCACTCCGGGTCTCGGGCATATCGCTCTTCTTCGCGATGCTCATCGGTGTACCGCTCGGCTACCTCATCGGGGCGCACCGGTTCCCCGGTCGCGGACTGGTCGTGGCGATCGTGAACACCGGCATGGGTCTCCCGCCGGTCGTCGTCGGCCTCACCGTGTACATGCTCCTCTCCAGGAGCGGTCCCATCTGGGACCTCTATCTCACGTGGATGGGTGAGGCGATGCCACGTGTGCTCTACACCGTCCCCGCAATGATCGTCGCCCAGGTCATCATCTCGTCTCCACTGGTGACGGGTGTGACCCTTGCCGCCATCGCCTCCGTGCCCACTGAACTGCGTCTTCAGGCGCGGTCACTCGGCGCGTCAAGGCTCCAGGAGGCGATCCTCACCGTCAAGGAAGCGCGTCGTGGCGTCATGGCTTCCGTGGCCGCAGGGTTCGGGGGGATCATCTCCGAGGTCGGGGCCGTGAACATGGTCGGAGGCAACATCGCCGGGAAGACCCGCGTGATGACGACTGCTATCCAGCTTGAGACCGGGCAGGGCAACTTCGGCCTGGCGCTCGCGCTCGGCCTCATCCTGATCGGCATCTCGTTCGTGATCATGAACGGCTTCACCCGGGTGCAGCAGTCGGGGGGCCGCTATGAACGCTAGCGCGCACTCATGCGGCGGCACGCCGATCATCACTGGAGAAGACATCATCGTCCGCTACCACCGCCGCACCGTCGTCGACGTGCCTCGCTTCGAGCTGTGCGATGGTGAGACACATGCCATCCTTGGCCCCTCGGGCTCGGGGAAGTCAACGCTTCTGCGCGTGCTCGGTCTGCTCGAGCGACCCGCCAAGGGCCGGATCACGCTCGACGGACGTCCGGTCACGGCGGGGGACAAGGGCGCCCGCACGATGATGGCGGCCGTGTTCCAGAATCCTTACTTGTTCAAGGGAACCGTGAGCGAGAACGTCGCGTACGGACTCAAGCTCCGCGGCGTGTCCAAGTCCGAGCGAGACGACCGTGTCGCGGCGGCCCTCGAGCGCGTCGGCCTCGGCGGCACGCAGAAGGCTTCCGCGCTCAGGCTTTCCGGCGGTGAGGCGCAGCGCGTGGCGCTCGCTCGCGCGCTGGTGCTCGAGCCTCGGATCCTCCTGCTTGATGAGCCGCTCAGCTACCTCGACCCGCTCATCAAACGCCGGCTCGTGCAGGACTTCTCGCAGATCCTGTCCGCGGAGGGTGTCACCGCGCTGTACGTGACGCACGACCAGGACGAGGCCATGGTGGTCGCCGATCGGGTGAGCATCATCAACGAGGGCACCGTGATCCGTAGCGGCGATGTCGATGAGGTCATGACGCTCCCCACCACTCCCTGGATCGCGGACTTCATCGGGATGGACGCCGCACTCAGTGGCACGATCGTCGACAGTGTGGAGGGCATCGCCGAGGTGCTGGTGGGCGAGGAGCGGGTGTTCGCGTGCACTCAGTTGCCTCCTCACACCGACGTGCTCGTGGGCATCCGGCCTGAGGACGTCATGCTGTTCGAGGCCGGGGCGGAGATGCCGGTGTCCTCAGCACGGAATCACTTGCTGATGCGGGTCGAGTCCATCGAGCACATGGGGAGCACCGACCGGGTGAGCCTCCACTCGAATGGCATGCGTATTGCGTCGTCCATCTCGCGCGCGGCATCTCGCGAGCTTGGTCTCGTGGCCGGTGCTGAGGTCCGTGCGTTCTTCAAAGCCACATCCGTCCGGGTGCAGTCTGCCGCTGGCGTACCCTCTGGGGTATGATACGGTGGCCGCGCCCGACGGACGCGGCGTTCGCGGGCCGGCACTCGCGATGGAGGTAGAGATTGCTCGACACGAACCGTATCCCGGTGACCGCTGCGGTGTTGGCCGGTGGTCGCTCCCAGCGCATGGGCGTCGACAAGACCATGCTGCTGTTCGACGGTGAGCCGCTGGTGCGCAGAGTCGCCGAGACGGTCGCCTCCGTTTGCGAGCACGTGGTGGTCGTCACCAACCGTCCCGAGGTCATGGAGTCAGCAGGCCTTCCGTCCTCCGTGCGGATACTCACGGACGAGGTCGCCTACCAGGGCCCTCTCGGCGGACTGGTGACGGCGCTCGCCGCTGCTGAGGACGAGTGGGTGCTTGCGGTCGCGGCTGACATGCCGTGGCTCGAGCCCTCGGTCATCCGCACGCTCTGGGACGCACGCGACGGTGCCCAGATGGTGCTGCCGGTGAGCGAGAAGGGCCCCGAGCCCCTGCTGGCGCTCTATCACGCGAGCTGCCTGCCGGAAGCGCGGCGCATCCTCGAGTCTGGTCGTCGTCGCCTTATCGCGATCGCACCTGCGGTCAAGACCGTCGAGGTGCCGCTTGATGCGTTCAAAGGCGTGGATCCCGGTCTGCGCAGTATCGTGAACGTGAACACCCCCGAGGATCTGTTGGATTCTCGTGACCGTGCCGCGGACGATCAGAAGCCGGCCACGCCACGGGTTTCTGTCATCGAGGTCGGTGCCCGCGCAACCCGCGGCATGCCCTCTGAGCGACCCATCACGATCTTCCTCAACGATGATGAGATCGCGACGACGCAGTCCACCCCTGAGGACCTCGAGGACCTCGGCGTCGGATTCCTGCTCTCCGAAGGGTTCATCACCGATCGGGATGCGCTCGCGGGAGTGGATGTCGACCACAAACGTGGTCTGGTCTACGTGCGATCGCGCGAGGAGGCGCCTCCCGACGTGGCCGAGCGCAAGCGGTACGTCACCTCGGGTTGTGGCAAGGGCATCACGTTCGCATCGGTTGGCCACGCCCGCGGCATCCTGCCGGTCGACTCGAACGCTCGTGTCGGCTCCGAGGAGATCTACGATCTCGTGGGCCAGCTCGCACGCGCGGCATCGTCGTATCGCGACACCGGTGGCATGCACTCGTGCGGGATCGCCGTTGGCGGAAAGCTGCTGCTCGTTCGCGAGGATGTGGGGCGCCATAACGCGCTCGACAAACTCTTCGGTCGCGTGTGGCTCGACCGCCTCGACACGCGCGACGCGATGCTGCTCACAACAGGCCGCATCAGCTACGAGATGGCGGTCAAGGCCGCCAAGGCCCGCGTGCCGATCGTGGTCTCTCGCACGGCGGTGACCGACCTGGCGGTGGAGATCGCCGACCGTGCGCTGCTCACACTGGTGGGGTATGCCCGCGGTGGTAAGCTGGTCGTCTACACGAACCCGTCACGCATCGTCGTGACGTCGAAGGAGGGCGTCTGACGTGATCAGCGTCGAGGAAGCGCAACAGCAGGTCCTTTCGCGCATCTGCGTACTCGAGCCCGAGCGGGTCGGGCTCCTGGAGTCACTCGGCCGGGTGCTTGCCGAGGACGTGGTGTCGGACATCGACGTCTCGCCCTTCGACAACTCGGCCATGGACGGATACGCCGTCCGGCACGCCGATGTCCGCAACGCATCCGAGGGCGATCCGTCGATCCTCCAGGTCGTGGACCACATTCCCGCGGGCGTGCAGCCCGAGATCGCGGTCAACCCGGGTCAGGCTTCGCGCATCATGACCGGCGCACCGATGCCCCCGGGCGCGGACTCAGTGGTCATGGTCGAGCACACGCGCCCCGACACCGGAGAGGGCGGCATCGGCGACACCGTGGCCGTGTTGCGCCCCGTCACGCTTGGCGAGAACGTCCGCTCTCGTGGTGAGGAAGTGCGCGAGGGCGAGTCGGTTTTGCTGGCCGGTGAGACCATCGGCCCCGCGGCCATCGGCCTGGCGGCCTCGGTCGGCCATGCGGAGCTCTTCGTACGCCGTCGCCCGCGTGTCGCGATCGTCTCGACCGGCGATGAGCTCGTGGATGTGGCCGAGAAACCGGGCCCCGGCAAGATTCGCAACTCGAACTCGTACTCGCTTGCTGCGCAGGTCGTGCAGGCAGGCGGGGAGCCGCATGTCCTCGGCGTCGCCCGCGACACCGAGGAGAGCACGCGGGAGCTGCTCCAGCGTGCCCCCGAGTTCGACCTGATGATCACCACCGGCGGTGTCAGCATGGGCGACTTCGACGTCGTGAAGAAGGTGCTCGAGGAGATCGGCGAGCTCGACTTCTGGCGCGTGGCGATGCGTCCGGGCGGCCCGCAGACGTTCGGTACCATCGGCGGCACGCCTTTCTTCGGACTGCCGGGCAATCCTACCTCCACCATGGTCGGCTTCGAGCTGTTCGCGCGTCCGGCCATCCGCAAGATGGCCGGCTTCACGTCCTTCGTGCGTCCGCGCGTGGTGGCGACGCTCACGCATGACACGCGCAAGAAGGCCGACCGGCGGTACTTCCTGCGCTCCAGGCTCACTCGTGGCGCTGATGGCGGCTACACCGTCGCGGTGTCCGGCAACCAGTCCTCGGCATTGCTCACGGCGATGCATCGCGGGAACTGCCTGATGTCGCTGCCGGAGGGCGAGTCGTTCGTGGCCGCCGGCACTGAAGTCATGTGTATCCGGCTCGATATGGAGGAGGGCACGGCATGAGCAGCGAGAACCAGAAGTTCACCGACCCCCGTTGGACCGCTCAGGTGACCGACGAGATGATGGATGCGATCAAAGCGAAGGCCATCGACGGCAAGATCACCTGCCCGGTGCTGCGCAAGTTCGCCGAGGATCAGGGCGTCCCCTACAAGGTCGCGGGCGCCGCAGCTGACGCCGCAGGCGTCCGCGTGCACAACTGCGACCTTGGGTGCTTCTAGCGTGAGCATGGGGACCGGCATCCCCGTCGTCTCGGTCGTCGGCAAGAGCGATTCGGGCAAGACGACACTCATGGAGCGTCTGATCCACGCCTTTGCGGAGCGCGGTTATCGGGTCGCGAGCGTGAAGCACCACGTGCACGACTTCGACATCGACGTGCCCGGCAAGGACTCCTGGCGGCACGCCAAGGCGGGAGCCGCCGTGTCACTGGTGAGCTCGCCGTCCAAGCTCGGCATGACCCGCACCATGGACCACGAAGCCACGCTTGATGAGCTTCTCGGTCTCGCCGGTGACGTGGACGTCATGCTCACCGAGGGCTACCGGCGCGCGGGCAACGTGCGGATCGAGGTCTCGCGCCGAGCCCGCTCCACCGAACTCGTCTGCGAGCCGCGCGAGCTGTTTGCGCTCGTGACTGACAACACGGAGCTTGAGGTCGGCGATCTGCCCGTCTTCGACCTCGATGACGCCGGGGGGCTGGCCGACCTTGTGGAGGCCACGTTTCTGAAAGGTGCGCCCCATGGCGACTGACGCATTCGGCAGAAGGATCGACTACCTGCGTATCAGCGTGACCGACCGCTGCAACCTGCGGTGCGTCTACTGCATGCCGCCCGATGGCATCGACTGGAAAGAGCACGACCAGGTCCTCTCCTTCGAGGAGATCGAGCGCTTCGCCCGCATCGCGGCCGAGGAAGGCATCAGCAAGATCCGCCTCACCGGCGGCGAACCGCTCGTTCGCCTCGGCATCGTCGATCATGTGCGGCGGTTGCGCGAGACCACCGGCATCGAGGCGATCGCACTCACCACGAACGGAACCCTGCTCTCACGGTATGCGAAGGAGCTGGCCGAGGCGGGCCTCAAGCGCATCAACATCTCACTCGACACGCTCGATCCCGAAACGTACGCGCGGATCACGCGCGGCGGCAAGCTTGAGGACGTGCTCGCGGGCATGGAGGCCGCGTTCGAGGCGGGTATGGCCCCCGTGAAGCTCAACGTCGTGGTCGTGCGTTCGCTTGATCAGGACCTGCTCGGCTTCGCGCGGATGACGGTCGACCGCCCCGTACACGTCCGTTTCATCGAGTACATGCCGGTTGGCGACGTTGGCGAACACAGCTGTACGAGCGCCGAGGCCGACGGATGGACCGAGGCCGACCACGTTTCCACTGATGAGATACTCGAGCGCATCGCCGCCGAGGGCGAGGCTGCCGGCCTCGGCACGCTCGCGCCCGTCGCCCGTGACGACGCGCCCGGTGGATGGGGACCGGCCAGGTACTACCGGCTTCCGGGTGCGGCGGGCACGCTCGGCGTGATCGCGCCGCTCTCGCACCACTTCTGCGGCGAGTGCAACCGCCTGCGCCTGACCGCCGATGGCGGGTTGCGCACATGCCTGTTCTCCGACGCTGAGCTCGATGTCCGTACAGTGTTGCGTACCGGCACAGACGAGGACGTGCGGGCGCTCATCCATCGCGCACTGGACTCCAAGCCCGAGGGGCACAACCAGCAGCACGGGACGGTACGGCACATGTCTCAGATCGGAGGCTGACGTGTCCAGCGATCACCTGACACATCTTGACGATAGCGGTGCGGCCCACATGGTCGACGTGGGCTCCAAGCCGGTCACGCATCGCGTGGCGTCCGCTGAGGCCGTCATCCGCATGAAGCCCGAGACGCTCGCGATGATCGTCGAGGACAGGGCGCCCAAGGGCGACGTGTTCGCCGTTTCGCGGATAGCGGGAATCCAGGCGGCCAAGCGCACGGCCGATCTCATCCCGCTGTGCCACCCGATCCCCATCACCAAGGTGTCGGTGGAACTCGAGCCGGGCGAGGCTTCGGTGCGGATCCTCGCCACCTGCGCCACCGATGGCAAGACGGGTATCGAGATGGAGGCGCTCACCGCCGCGGCCACCGCCGCGCTTGCACTGTACGACATGTGCAAGGCGGTCGATCGTGGCATGGAGATCGCTTCGATCCGCCTGCTCGAGAAGTCCGGCGGCGCTTCCGGCACATGGACACGCACCGGTGACGATCAGACCCACAAGGAGGACTGAGCACATGCCCGCAACCGTCACATCCGTGAACCTGTCGGCGAAGAAGACCGTCCGGAAGACCCCTGGCGAATCCGGGGTCCTGGTGCCGGGAAGCGGCTTCGAGGGTGATGCGCATGCAGGCGACTGGCATCGTCAAGTGAGCCTGCTTGCCGAGGAGTCCATCGCCAAGATGCAGGACAAGGGTCTGGACGTGCACGAGGGCGACTTCGCCGAGAACATCACCACGCGCGGAATCGATCTCGTCTCGTTGCCCGTCGGCACACGCGTGCGCGTCGGCGACACGCTCCTCGAGGTCACGCAGATCGGCAAAGAGTGTCACACCAAGTGCGCCATCTACTATCAGGCCGGTGACTGCGTCATGCCCAAGGAGGGTATCTTCGCCATCGTGCTCGAGGGCGGGCGTGTCGAGGTTGGAGACGAGATCGCTGTCGAGCAGGGCGGCGCCTGATGAGCGCACTGCGCATCGGCGTTCTGACCTCGTCCGACACGCGCGCTGCTGGCGGCGCGGAGGACACATCAGGCCGTGCGTTGATGGAGCTCTCGAAGTCACGAGGGTGGGACGTGGCCGCGTACCACCTGCTCCCGGACGATCCCGAGCGCATCGCGGCCGCGCTCATCGATATGGCTGACGCTGATCGATGCGACATCGTGTTCACCACCGGGGGTACCGGTATCGGGCCACGCGACGTGCTCCCGGAGACCACGCTTTCGGTCTGCGAGCGTGAGGTCCCCGGCATCGGCGAGGTCATCCGTGGCGAGAGCCTCCGGATCACCGACCGGGCGATGCTGTCCCGGGGCACGGCGGGGCAGCGCGGGAGCACACTCATCATCAACATGCCCGGTTCGGAGAAGGCAGTGCGCGAGTCGTTCGGTTTCGTGGCCGACGTGCTCGAGCATGCGGTTGAGATGATGGCTGGCGGGGGGCACGGCTAGGCGATGGGTGGAACCACGCGCGTCACGTACTTCGACCATGCGGCCACATCCTGGCCCAAGCCTCGCGTCGTGTCCGAGGCGATGCTCGCTGCGATGGACTCCGCCGGCGGGAATCCCGACCGCGGATCGCACGCACTCGCGCTCGCGGCTGGCAGGACGATCGCGCATGCGCGAGGCGAGGTCGCCCGGCTCCTTGGCGTGCC
>CAZSUO010000042.1:0-14294 GCA_964610065.1 uncultured Coriobacteriaceae bacterium
CTGGGAATCAAGGTTCGCCGAGGCGGCCTAATGTCTCAGTTTGAGATGCTTCCGCCGGTCCACCGCATCGGGCACGCCCGGATTCGGGTACGCCGGAACAGCCACGCCTCAGGTCCTGGGACCACCTGTCTGACCCCACAGGATCAACGACTGCGCCGTCCACTCAGACGGCGCGGGAATCCCGAGCAGGTCGAGAACCGACGGCGCCACGTCGGAGAGGATGCCGCCCTCCCGGACACCCGTTGCGGCATCGGAGACGCAGACGAACGGCACCGGACTCAGCGTGTGGGCGGTGAACGCCCCGCCGTCTGACGGGTCACGCATCTGCTCGGCGTTGCCGTGGTCGGCCGTGATGATCGCGGAGCCGCCTCGCTCGCGGATGGCATCGACCACCGCACCCACACCCGCATCCACCACTTCGACCGCGCTCACAGCGGCGTCGAAGACGCCGGTGTGCCCGACCATGTCACAGTTGGCGTAGTTCACGATGTACAGGTCGGCCCGCCCGGCCTCGATCGCCGCTACCAGTGCGGCCGTGACCCCAGGTGCGCTCATCTCGGGCTGCAGGTCGTACGTGGCGACCTTCGGGCTCGGGATCAGCACCCGCTCCTCCCCCGCCTTCGGCGCCTCGGCTCCGCCGTTGAAGAAGAAGGTGACATGCGCGTACTTCTCGGTCTCGGCGATATGGAGCTGACGCAGCCCTGCCTCGGCCACCACATCCGCGAGCACGCAACAGGGCAGGTCCTTGGGGAACGCGACCGGCGCCGGGATGGTGGGATCGTATTCAGTGAGGCACACGAACGCGACGGCCGGGACCGCCGGCCTGTCGAAGCCGGTGAACGCCGGGTCGACGAAGGCCCGGGTGATCTCGCGGGCGCGATCCGGGCGGAAGTTGAAGAAGACGAGCGCATCGCCTTCGGCGATGGTCCCGATGGGTAGCCCGTCTCGCAAGACGACCGCTGGCACGACGAACTCGTCGGTGACGCCCGCCTCATACGAGATCGCGACCGCCGCGGTGGCCGAAGGAGCGCCCACCCCCTCGCCGAGCGCCATCGCCCGCCACGCCCGCTCGACGCGCTCCCAGCGGTTGTCGCGATCCATGGCGTAGTAGCGCCCCGCCACGGTCGCGATCCGGCCAACGCCGATCTCGCCGAGCACCCCCTCGAGCCGCTCCACGAATCCCAGACCGCTCGACGGCGGCACGTCACGGCCGTCGAGGAACGCGTGCACGAAGACGCGATCCGCACCACGCGCGGCAGCCATGCGCACGAGTGCGTACAGGTGCTCCTGATGGCTGTGCACCCCGCCATCAGAGACGAGTCCCATGAAGTGCACGGCCCGTCCCGCGGCGACAGCTGTGTCGATCGCGATGCGCAGGACCTCGTTCTGCACGAGCGAGCCGTCCTCGATCGCCCGGTCGATGCGGGTGAGCTCCTGGTAGACGATCCTGCCGGCGCCCATGTTCAGGTGGCCGACCTCGGAGTTGCCCATCTGACCGTCGGGAAGCCCGACCGCCTGACCGCTCGCCGCCAGCGTCGTCATCGGCCACTGCCCGAAGATCGCATCGAGATGCGGCGTGCGGGCGCTCGTGATGGCGTTGCCGGGGCCCGGCGCGGCAACGCCGAAGCCGTCCATGATGATGAGTGCGACAGGCCGCTGCGCCGACACTAGCAGGCGGCCTTCACGATATCCGCGAACGAGTCGGCCTTCAGCGCCGCGCCGCCCACGAGCGCACCGTCGATGTCGGGCTCGCTGAAGAACATCGAGGCGTTCTCGGGCTTCACCGACCCGCCGTACAGCACGCGTACCGCCATAGCGGCCGGCGGTCCGTACATCGCCCCGATCGTCGCACGGATCGCACGGCAAACGTCGTTGGCAGCCTCCGGCGTAGGCGTCCGGCCCGTACCGATCGCCCAGATAGGCTCGTAGGCGATCACGAGCTGTGCGGCCTCCTCGGGGGACAGCCCCGCCGCGCCCTCGGTCACCTGGGTGCGCACGAACGACTCGGTGCCGAGCCCTTCGCGGACATCGAGCGACTCGCCGCAGCACATGATCGGGACCATGCCCGCGTCGAACGTCGCCCGGACCTTCTTGCTCACCGTCGCGTTCGTGTCGCCGAAGAACTCCCGGCGCTCCGAGTGGCCCACGATGACGTAGTCACACCGCAGCTCGGTGAGCATGCGCGGAGCGATGGCGCCGGTGAACGCACCCTCGGCCTCCCAGTGCACGTCCTGCGCGCCGAGCGAGATGTTCAGGCGATCGAGTTCGATGACGGTGGATGCGGCCTTAAGGCCGGTGAACGGCGGACAGACAGCGACCTCCACCGTCTCCCACTGCTCCTCCACGAGTTGCGCGAGATCCTGGATCAGGACCGCGCCCTCCCCGGAGGTGGTGTACATCTTCCAGTTGCCGGCCACGAGCATGCGACGGTCCATGCGTCCCTCCTACTTGTCCAGGAGCGCGTCGACGCCAGGCAGCGTCGCGCCCTCGAGCAGCTTCATCGATGCCCCGCCGCCGGTGGAGACGAACGTCACCCGGTCCTCGAGGCCGAACTTCTTGAGTGCTGCGGCCGAGTCGCCACCGCCGATGATCGACTGAGCGCGACTGTTGCGGCCCACCGCCACGGCCACCTCTCGCGTGCCCGTCTCGAACGGCCTCTTCTCGAACACACCCATAGGGCCGTTCCAGAAGATGGTCTTGGCCATCGCGATGTCGCCCTTGTAGAGCTCCGTGGTGCTCGGGCCGATATCCAGGCCCATCATGCCCTTGGGAATCTCCTCCCGGCCCACGATGCGGGTCTCGGCGTCATCGGCGATCTCCGAGGCGATCACGAAGTCGGTGGGCAGGACGAGGTCCACGTCGGCGGCCTTGGCCTTCTCGAGCATCGCTTTGGCGGGCTCGACCCAGTCGGCCTCGACGATGGAGTCACCCACCTCGTGGCCCTTCGCGACGAGAAAGGTGAACGCCATGCCACCGCCGATGAGCAGTGAGTCGCAGCAGTCGATGAGCTTGTCGATCACGCCGAACTTGTCGCTCACCTTGCTTCCGCCCAGGATCGCCACGAACGGTCGGTCCGGTTCGGTGAGGATGTGTGTGAGCGTCTCCACCTCTCGCATCAAGAGCATGCCCGCGTACGCGGGAAGATAAGCCGCGACACCGGCCGTGGACGCGTGGGCGCGGTGTGCGGCGCCGAACGCGTCGTTCACGAAGATGTCGCCGAGCGACGCCAGTTGACGCGCGAACTCCGGGTCGTTGGTCTTCTCGCCGGGATAGAACCGCACGTTCTCGAGCATGAGGATCTCGCCGTCGATCATGCGGCCCACGGCCTCCTCGGCCTCCGGCCCCACCGTCTCGGGTGAGAACGCCACGTTGCGTCCGATAAGACGCTGTAGGGTGCGCCGGGCCGGCTTGAGAGTGAACTGCGGGTCGGGCTCGCCCTTCGGGCGCCCGAGGTGACTCATGAGCACGACACGGGCGCCGTGATCGACCAGATACCGGATCGTCGGCAGCGCCGCACGGACCCGAGTGTCATCGGTGACCTCGCCATCGGCGATCGGCACGTTGAAGTCGACGCGCACGAGCACTCGCTTGCCTCGGACGTCGACGTCCTTGATGGTCTTCTTGGCGAACATGGAGCCTCCCGGGATGCGCCTGGATGACTGCGAAGCGTGAAACGGGGCGCCCCGTTGTGGTGGGCGCCCCGCCGTGGTGCGGATCTAGCCGACGATCTTGATGAGGTCCTTGACGCGGTTGGAGTAGCCCCACTCGTTGTCGTACCACGAGAGGCACTTCACGAAGGTGCCCTCCCCGCCCATGACCATCGTCTGCAGTGAGTCGAAGACCGAGGATGCGGGATTACCCACGACATCGATGGAGACGATCGGGTCGGTACAGTACTCGAGGATGCCCTTCATCGGACCGTCGGCCGCGGCCTTCATGGCGGCGTTGATCTGCTCCCGGGTGACCGGGGTCTCAAGCTCGGCCACGAGGTCGACAACGGAGCCGTCGGGCGTGGGGACACGGACGGACATGCCGTCGAGCTTGCCCTTCATGTCGGGGAGCACGAGGCCGATCGCCTTCGCGGCGCCGGTGGACGTGGGAATCATCGACATCGCGGCGGCACGCGCACGACGGAGATCCTTGTGCGGCAGGTCCAGGATGTTCTGGTCGTTGGTGTAGCTGTGGATGGTGTTCATGAAGCCGGCCTTGAGACCGAAGCTATCACGAAGCACCTTGGCGAACGGCGCGAGGCAGTTGGTGGTGCACGACGCGTTGGAGATGATGTGGTGCTTCTCGGCGTCGTACTCGTCGTCGTTCACGCCGATGACGATGGTGATGTCCTCGTTCTTGGCCGGCGCCGAGATGATGACCTTCTTCGCACCAGCATCGCGATGGGCCTGTGCCTTGGTGGCGTCGGTGAAGAAGCCGGTGGACTCGACCACGATATCCACGCCGAGCTCGCCCCACGGCAGCTGTGCGGGGTCGCGCTGAGCCATGACCTTGACCTCGCGGCCATCAACGGTGAACGACGCGTCGCCCGCCACGACCTCGTGCGGGAAGACCTTGTGGACCGAGTCGTACTTGAGCAGGTGCGCGAGTGTCGCGGCGTCAGTGAGGTCGTTGACCGCGACGACCTCGATGGCCGGATCACTTTCGCACGCGCGGAACACCAGTCGGCCGATGCGGCCAAAGCCGTTGATACCTACCCGGATCGTCACGTGGTACCCCTCCTTGAGACCGAACGCTGTCGATTGCCGGACCGGATGGCCCGTCTCACATAGTAACCGATTGACACGAGCCGAAGGGTGCTTCACCGGGCTGCTTCCGCCCGCGGCCCTCCTGTAGATACCTACCCCTACAGCTCCTCGGCAAGCTCCTCCAGCCGGCGTATCCGATGGTAGACCGCCGACTTCGAGAGCGGCGGATCCGCCAGCTCACCGAGTTCGCGGAGACTCACATCGGGGTGCTCGAGGCGCAGCCAGGCGATTTCGCGCAGCGCCGGTGGAAGGGAGTCAAGGCCCCGTGCCCGCTCGAGGGAACGCACCGCGTCGACCTGGCTCGCCGCCGCAGCCGCTGTCTTCTGCAGATTGGCGGTCTCGGCGTTGACGAGACGGTTCACGTCGTTGCGCATCTCTTTGATGATCCGCACATCCTCGGTCCGCAGGAGTGCCCGATGCGCGCCCACCAGAGCGAGGAAATCGACGATCGGCTCGGCGCCCTTCAGGTAGACCGTGTACGAACCGCGCCTGCTCGTCACACGTGCATTGATGCCGAAGCGCGCCATGAGCGTGACAAGGTCCTCGGCGACCGACTCACTCTCTGCGGTGAGCTCGAAGTGGAAGTCCCCGTGCGGATCAGCAACGAACCCTCCACCGAGGAACACGCCGCGCAGGTACGCGATCGCACAGCAGTCCTTCTTCACGAGGCTGCGCGGCAGCTCGTACAGCGGCGAGAAGGAGCCATCCACGATGCCCATCTCCGTGAGCGCGGGCCTCAGCCCCGACTGGTTCACGATCGTGATGAGGTAGTTGTTCGAGCGATGCAGCACCGATCTGCGCACGGTCAGCTCGGTCTTCAGCTGGAACGTGCTATGAAGCAGCTTGATCACCTTGCGTGCGACGGGCGCCGTCTCCGTGGCGATCTCAAGGCGCATGTGGCCGCTGCCGGTGAAGTGGAGGGTGCCCTCGACCCTGATCAGCGCGGACAGCTCCGCACGAGCGCAGCAGGGCTTCGACGCCTCGATCCGCGCGAGCTCCTCTTTGACCTCGGCGGTGAACGACATCACCACACCCCCGCGAGTGCGGCGCGCAACTTCTCGGGATCGTGGCGCGCCGGGTTGGCGGGGTCGGCGAGTTCGGCCGCCACCACGCTGATACCCTCGGCGGCGATCCGCGCACGCTGCACGGGACCCGCCTCGACCGCGTCGGCACGCTGGCCGGAGACCGGCTCATCGACGAGCACCACGTCGATCGCTCCGGCGAGTCCGTGCGCAACGAGCGCGTCCACGTGGTCGGCGGCGTCCATACCCGCGGTCTCCCCGCGCATGTTCGCCACGTTGCACACGTAGATCACGCGTGCGTTGCTTTCGGACAGCGCCTCCGTCACGCCGTCGACCAGGAAGTTCGGGATGATGCTCGTGAACAGACTGCCCGGGCCGATCACGACCACCTCGGCGTTGCGAACGGCATCGAGCGCCGGGGGGTACCCGGGAACACCCGTGGGCTCCAGGCAGACCCGCGCGATGGGCCCCTCGGTCTCAGCCACCTTGGCCTGACCGATGACGAGCTGGCCTTCGCGGTCGCGACCGGACAGGACCACATCGGCGAGCGTTGCGGGCAGCACACGGCCGCGCACCCGGAGCAGTCGGCCCGCGGCCTCAACCGCCTCCGCGAACCCTCCCTCAAGGTCCGCGAGGGCCGCGATGATGAGATTGCCGAGGGCATGCCCCGCGAGCCCCTCGCCTGAGGGGAATCGATACTGGAACACGCTCGCGAGTTCGCTGTCAGGCTCGGCGAGCGCGACAAGGCAGTTGCGGATGTCGCCCGGGGGGAGCATGCCGAGCTCCCGCCTGAGGTGCCCCGATGAGCCGCCGTCGTCCGCAACCGTCACGACAGCCGTGGTGTCGAAACCAGCCGCCAGCAGGCACCGCAGCACAAGCGGCAGCCCTGTCCCCCCGCCGATGGCCACGGCCGGGCGCGCCGTCATGGCCGCGCCTTGTCTTTGGCGATGTCCCGGTGCGATACCGTCACCGTGTAGCCGGCCTCGCGAACGAATTCGGCGGTGCGCTCCGCAAGCGCCACACTTCGATGCTTGCCACCAGTGCAGCCGAGGGCGATGTGAAGCGCGGTCTTTCCCTCGGAAAGGTAGTTGGGGAGCAGGAACTCGACGAGGGGCAGCCAGCGCTCGAGGAAGACCTCGGCCTCCGGCTTTTCGAGCACGTACGTACGCACGGGCCGGTCGAGCCCGGTCTTGGGGCGCAACCGGTCGATGTAGTGCGGGTTAGGCAGGAACCGTACATCCATCACGATGTCGGCGTCGATCGGGACACCGTACTTGAAGCCGAACGATGACACGGTGACCATCAACTGGTCTTCATGCCCCGCCGGCACGAACTCCTCGCGGATCAGCGCCCGCAGATCCTGCGGTGGAAGGTCGGTCGTGTCCACCCGGAAGTCGGCACGCTGCTCGATCGCCTGAAGCCGGCGACGCTCCTCGGCGATGCCGATCGCCACCGAGCCGACCTCGGCGAGCGGGTGCCTGCGCCGGGTCTCCTTGAAGCGCCGAACGAGCGTGCGGTCGTCCGCACTCAAATACAGGATCCTGGGGTGGTCGCCCCGCTCCTCAAGCCGGTCGATCGCGGCGATGAGGTCCTCGAAGAACGCGCCACCCCGGACGTCGCACACAACGGCTACCCTGCGGATGCGGCTGCCCGGCAGCGCGGTGAGCTCGACAAGCTGGCCGAGCAGTGCCGGCGGCAGGTTGTCGATGCAGAAGTAGCCGAGATCCTCGAATGTGTGGATGGCCTCGGTGCGTCCCGCCCCGGACATCCCCGTGATGAGCACGAGATCGCGCTCGTTCCCGCTCTCGTGATCGTCGATTCCGGTCGTCTCCGTCGTCACGAGACCACCTACGAGTCCTTACCGTCGACCAGCGAGGTGCCGACCGATGTGACGATCGCGATGATCACCGCGGCGAGCACGGTCTGCCAGAAGCCAGTGGTGGTGACGCCGTCGACCACCCACGCGACGATGTAGAGCATCGCCGCACTGATCACCAGCGAGAACAGGCCGAGGGTGAGGCAGGTGACCGGCAGGGACAGCACATGCACGACGGGCTTCACGATGGCGTTCACCAGTGCCAGCACGACGGCGGCAAGCACGGCCGAGGGCCAGAACTCGTCGACTTGCAGGAGCCAGCCATTCGACAGGTATGCGACGCCGAAGATCGCGGCCGCACTGATCAGCATCCGGATGATGAACTTCATGGTGTGACTATCCTTTCACCCGACTGCACCAGTGACGACAGTATAGCAGCGAGCTACGACACCGCTCGCCGTGTCATACGCAGCCTACCGCGCAGCCGCGCATCCGCTGCGCCCGCGGGGAGCGCACGGCACGACAGGTGTCAGCGCGGCGCCAGCGCTTCGCCCACCGCCCGCTCCACCCCGCCGGAGACCGCCCCCTCGCCGCCGATGATGTACACCGAACGTATCGAGGCGGCATGCGCCACGATCGCGGCGCTCGCTTCCCTGTGAAGCGCGTCAGGAGGTGTCAGGAGCAGGAGTCCTCCACGTGCGCCGAGAGCGGCGCCGGCCGATAGCCCATCCGCGAACTCCAGACCCGTCGCGATTCCCAGGCACTCCCACTGCGCACCGTGCTCCGCTCCAAACCCAGCGATCAGCGCAGCCGTGGCGTAGCGGTCCACACCACCCACCCTGCTCACGTGAGCGTGCCCGAGCGCCTCCGTCAGCGACGCACGCGTGGACTCGGGCACCGCCCCTGTTCCGCCCAGGATCACCACATCGGTGACGGCCGCGGGCACATCCGCTGCGCCGTTCCGGGGATCCGCGAGCAGGACCGGCCACCCCTTCGCCGCCGCGATCGGGCTCGCGGCCAGTGCATCCGCAAAGGAGCCGCCCGACGCGACCAGCGCCGTCCCGTCGTAGGCGCCACCCTGGAGCCAGACGACCTCCGAGGCGATCAGCCGGGCGGTCTCGTAGCGGTCGACGCCAGCGATACGCCGCACGTTCGCTGTGCCCAGCAGTCCCCGCAGCGCCACCTCCACGGTGCCCGACACGGCGCCCGCTCCGCCAAGGATGTACACCTTCGAGGCCCCCAGCCGGACGATCTCATCGCGCACATCATCGGGAAGCGAGGCAGGGCGCGTGAGCAGAAGCGGCCCGCCCACGACTCCGGCAAGTGAGCTTCCGCCGAGCGCGTCCGGCCAGTTCTCGCCGCTCGCGAGCACCACGACGTCGGCGCCATCCGGGAACATCTCCACAGACGTGGCAACCGCCGTGCCGTAGCGATCGACCCCCGCCAGACGGCTCACACCCTCGGTCACCGGTGTCGTCGGTGGCGTAGGCCTCACGACAGTGAAGGTCACCGTGCGCCGACCGCTTTCGTTGCCCGCCGCGTCGGTGGCCCAGTACTCGAGCGCATGCTCTCCGACCGTGGACGTCCAGACGACCAGCAGTCCGAGGGTGCCGCTCTTCGGCCGTGTTACGACAGGCGCTCCATCGAGACAGTACGAGATCGAGCCGAGGGCGGTCTCGTCGCTAGCCGAGATCATCAACACCGCAAGATCCTCGTACTCCTCGACCGCATCGATCGTGACGGCGGGTGGCGTCCCGTCGAGTACCGAGAAGACAGCCGTCTGATGCACACTCTCGTTGCCGGAACCGTCGGTGGCCCAGAACTCGAGCGAGTACTCGCCGAGTGCGGCGACCGAGACCGGCACGGTCGCTGTCGCGGCCAGTGCCTCGACCGTCACGGTCGCCTCGCCGTTCACGCGATATGAGACCGACGCGAGCGTACGGTCATCCGAGGCGCTGATGAAGATGACCGCCGAATCACGATACGTGTCCAGCGCATCAGAGATGACCACAGGCGCCGTGGCGTCGAGGACCGTGAACGTCGCCGCGCCGCGGGCGCTCTCGTTTCCACCACCATCGGTGGCCCAGTACTCCAGCGAGTGATCGCCGAGGCCCGTCACAGCGACCGGGATGCGTGCGGACAGTCCGCTCACCGGCACCGTGACGGTCGCCTCACCATCGAGGCGATACGAGATCGACGCGAGTCCACGGTTGTCGGCCGCGGTGATGTCGAGCAGCGCGACGTCGTCGTAACGCCCGGCTGCCTCGCATGAGACGGTCGGCGCAACGGCGTCCAGAACCACGAATGAGGCCACGACCGGCTCGCCTGTATTCCCCGCTGCGTCGGTGGCCCAGTACGAGAACGTGTGCTCGCCGAGGGTCGACGTGGTGGCCGAGGTCTCCGCCGAGAGACCCGCGGCGGGCACCGTGACGGTCGCCTCGTCATCGAAGCGATACGAGATCGAGACCAACTCGAAGTTGTCGGCGGCCGACACCAGGATCGTGGCGGTCTCGTCATAGCTCGCCACGACATCGCTCGTCACTGCCGGCGCGCTCGCATCCACAACGGTGAACGCTACGTTCCCGTGCTCGCTCACGTTGCCCGAGAGATCGGTCGCCCAGAACTCGAGCGAGTGCTCGCCGAGCGTCCCGACGGTGACGGCCTTCGTGGCGGTCGTTCCCGAAGCCGCGACCGTGACGGTCGCCTCTCCGTCCAGCCGGTACGAGATCGACGCCAGCCCGAAGTCGTCGGCCGCCGTCACGGTGATGGTGGCCGAGTCGCCGTAGGTCGCGACGGCGTCGCTCGTCACGCCCGGGTCGGTCACGTCCTTCTCGCGACATGTGACCGAGACGTCGCGCAGGATCGGGCTCGTCATGGCGTCGCGTGTCTCGAGCCGAACGACGATGTCGAGGTACTTCGCATCGGGAACCGCCTCGAGGCTCGTCCGCGGCGCGGTGTCACCATACGCCCGGCCGAGGTAGTTGCCGGTACCATTGACCCAGTTGATCGGACGACCGTCGTATCCGAGCGGCTCGGAATACGTGACACCGTCCTCGGAGGTCCGCACCGCGAACTTCACCGACTGCCCCGGCGCAAGCGCAGGGATCGATGCGGCCAGCGCCGCCCACTCGGCGCCGACCTCGAACCCGGGGTCGAACCGCAGTCCGACTTCGTCCCCACTCCCGCCGATGGAGGCGGTTGCAGGTCGCTTGGTGGCAACGCCGGGCCAGACCTCGCCGATGTTGTCGCCGAGGATCATCGCCTCACCATTGCCGAGCACACCTATCGTCGTGTTCATGCCCGCATCGATCCAGACGACGGGCTCCGGCCCGAACAGCTGGCCCCTGGCCCACTCATCGATGTGGTGGACATCGGTCTTGAACCCGCCCGAATCCCCAACGGCTACCACCGTGCCGTCGGAACGTAGACCGACCGTGTGATCATAGCCGGCGGCCACCTGGACGATGTCGGTCCAACCGGAGACACCGCACTGACCACGCCTATTGTCGCCAGTGGCGACGACCGTCCCGTCAGCACGCAGGCCCACCGCGTGCCCAGAGCCCGCAGCGACATCGACGATGTCGCGCCAGCCGGCAACCGCTGTCGCGACCGGGCCGGTTGCCACGCAGGTGCCATCGGAATGCCGGCCGATGACGATGGTGCTGTCCAAGAAGCCTGCGAAGGCAGAGATCTCGACCATGTCCGACCAGTCGCCCACACCGCTGATGCCGTACTGCGTCGCGACCCCGCCATCGACCGTGACCCCGTAGAGTGCCCCCCCGCTCGCGCTCAGGGTCACCGCTGTGTTCGTGTAGCCCGTGCCCGCGAAGTCCGACAACGACGCGGACCCCCACTCCGGGACGTCGATCCATTCGCGCAGGTACTGGTACGCGGTCCAGCGTTCACCGGCGGCAACCGCAAAGACCGGAATGGGCATTGGCGCAGCAGGCTCCCACGAGCCCCAGTCTTTCACGCGCGCCTGCCGGGTACCGTCCAGGATGGCCACCACGTGGTCTGCCCCCACCGCAGTGGGCTCGAGGCGGTCCCACAACCAGGGCCCCCATATGCGTAACGAGGACTCGTAGGTGGGCAGTCTGCCCACGACGGTGCAGGTGCCATCGGTGCGAAGGCCTACCACGAAGTCCGTCGATGCGGAGACCGCGGCCACCTCGGTCCAGGTGTTGGCGTTGCCGAGGGCTGGATCGATGCGTCCGGTAATGTAGTAGCCGGTAGCGAGAACGGAGCCGTCCGCACGGATGCCCACCGTCGTTCGCATGCCGGCGTCGATGGCCACGACATCACTCCAGTCCGCGATGTCGCGCGTGCCGCTTGTAGTGCTGCCCGCGCCGATGCAGGTGCCGTCCGAGAGTACGGCCACCGTATGGGAGTCGCCGGCTGCGACAGCCGTGACTCCGGTCCAGCTACCCGTATCGCACTGCCCGGAGGAGTTGTTGCCGAGGGCCACGACGGTGCCATCTGCGCGCAGCGCTACGGTGTGATACCGGCCGGCGTCGATCGCGACGATGTTCGTCAATCCTGACACGTTGCACTGTCCGTAGGTGTTCCTGCCGGTGGCGACCACCGTGCCATCGGCACGCAGGCCGATGGTGTGGGCATACCCCGCGGCGACGTCGATGATCCCCGTCCAGCCGGAGACGTTGAGCCGGCCGTCGGTGGTGACGCCGACGGCCACGGCAGTGCCGTCGCCGCGCAGACCCACCGTGTGCTCGTCACCCACCGCCACGTCGACCATGTCCGCCCAGGCGCCAACGCTGCCCTGCCCCTCGCTGGCGTCACCGATCGCCATCACGCTGCCATCGGTGCGCCGGGCGACCGCATGGTTCTCACCGACGGCGATCTGCGCGATGTCGCCGCCCACGGTTGCGGCTCCTGGCACCGTGTCCGTCGACAGGTTGCTGCGCGTCGTGCGGACGCCCGTAGTGGACGCGTTCGTGATGAAGTCGTCGGCGGTGGTCCACGTGGCCGATGCCGTTGGCGCCACCGAGACACCGGCAGCCACTGCCGCAGGCGTGTGACCGGGCCAGAACGCGATGCCCGAGGTGGCGAGGGCCAGTGCGACAGCGGCGGAGACCGCGCGCGACGACCACGGACGGCGGCGAACCTTCATGGGTACCCCCAGCCAACGTTGTGCGAATCATCGTAGGGGTGCCCCTGGCGACGCGTAGCGGCCGCCTCCCCACACGAGGATAGCACCCACCCGGCTGGTTACGATATGTCAACTCCGGCAGACTCTACGACGATAGAAGCCCACCTGACTCTTGCTCACTCGCACCCCGGCATCGCCGACGGTCTCAACGCACTCGCGCACGGCTTCGAAGAGCGCCCGCGACGCGGCGTGGTCGCCGAAGAACTCGTCGAGCGTCATGCGCCCGGCACCCGTCCGCCCGGCAGGACATTCGTCGCGGCCGCGATCAACCCCGCGAGCATCTCACGCCTGCCCTCGAACTCCTCGAGGGAGCGCAGTTTGAGATGTCGCATGTGCGGGCCGCCGCCTTCGAACAGGTCCTCGGGGATGTCGAGCTGCGCGCCGCGGAAGAGGATGAACGACACCCAGTTCTTGTGCGGAGACAGCGCGGCCATCCCCCACCCGTCGTAGCCGAACTGCCGCTGTCCGTAGCCGATGACGCCGTCGTGGAGGTCCACCGAGTAGCGAAGCTCGGGTACGACCTCCAGAAGCAGCTGGTGCGCAGCCAGATACAGCTCGCGATGCGCGGGCTGCCGCTCGAGGATGACGCGCATGAGCTCGTCGACCGTTGGCATCTCGGTGTGCGGGTGTGTGCGTGAGTCGGGCACGGGGCCTCCTTCTTCCGGGCTACCGCTCAATCTATACCCGGGCACACACGATGGCGACGGCCCGCTTTCGCGGACCGCCGCCCGTATAAAGCGCTATCGGTCCAGCTCCAACTACGGCGCTGGAGGCACCCACCCATCACTGAGCGTTTCGAGGAACGCCACGATCGCGTCCTCTTGCGCGTCGGTGAGCCCAAGGTCACCCATGTTCTCGGTGTCGATGTTCGCCGACACCTCGGGCGCCGGCCAGCCAGCACCGGGGACGTCCCTTGTGTTGTAGAAGTGGACGATCTCCTTGAGCGTCTTGAAGTGCCCGTTGTGCCCGTACGGCGCGGTGAGCGCAACGTTGCGCAGGCTCGGCGTCTTGAAGAGGCCATCGAGCGTCGGATTGGCCGCCACGCCACCCGGCATCACCGCGGCGAGTCCGTGATCGACCCAGGCCGCTCCATCGGGATTGATCTCCGGGGGCAGGCTGTAGAACGGGTTGTCCGGATTCTTGGGAATGCCGAGGTTCGAGTACCGGTAATCGCTGAACAAGACGAGCTGATCCGGCATGAAGGCCATCTCATCGCCCATGGCCATCGAGCCACCCGTCGGCGTGGTGTGGCACACCCAGCACTTCGCCGCACCGTTGAAGAGCATCATTCCCTGACGCTCCTGCATGGTGAAGGTGTCCATGCGCGGCGGTCCTACCAACTTCATCGCGTAGTCGTGCTTGGAGGTGAACGGGTTCACCTCATCGGAGCGCTCGTACGCACCGATGGCAGCTGCGATGTAGTCGAACGCGACCGATGTGGTCTCCAGACTGGCCGGACCGAACGCGGCCAGGAAGTCGGGCGCGTACGGCGCAGCGGCCACTGCCGCGACCACCGCCGAATCATCGGCCAT
>CAZSUO010000043.1:0-3732 GCA_964610065.1 uncultured Coriobacteriaceae bacterium
GAGGTGCTCGGCACGCTCGACCTGGTGTACCAGGGCACCGCGGTCTCGCTGCGCTCACCCTGGCGGCAGGCCACGATGGCCGACCTGGTCTCCGAGGCCGTCGGCAGCGAGGTCAACGTCCATTCACCGATCGTTGAGATCCGCCGTCTGTGCGATCGGTACGACGTGTTCTTCGAGAGCGCATGGGGAACGGGCAAGCTGCTGACCGAGCTCTTCGAGAAGCTCGTCGAGCACACGCTCATCCAGCCCACGTTCGTCACGCACTATCCCGCCGAGGTCTCGCCCCTTGCCCGGCGCAACGACGCCGATCCCGAGATCACCGACCGGTTCGAGTTGATGATCACCGGTCGTGAGTTCGCCAACGCCTTCTCCGAACTCGTCGACCCTCTCGACCAGCGGGCGCGGTTCCAGGCACAGGCCGCGGCCAAGGACGCCGGCGACGACGAGGCCATGTGGGTCGATGAGGACTACCTGCGTGCGCAGGAGTACGGGATGCCGCCTGCCGGAGGACTCGGCATCGGCATCGACCGGCTGGCGATGCTCCTCACAGACAGCGCGTCGATCCGCGACGTCCTGCTCTTCCCCCACATGCGTCCAGAGGCGTAACGCGGCTCTTTGCCCCCCGCGCCCATGGGGGTGCGTCCCAGGGCCATTCTGACCTCGTCTCCGGTGCCGCAGCTTCAAGATGTGAGTGTCCGACACTCACATCGCGTGGCATCCCGCTTGCTTCCATCCGGGTACTCATCGCCCACTGCCGGTGGGCGGGGTAGAATAGTAGTACCGAAGCCGACGCGCCCCCGGGGCGTTTCCGATAGGAGTGACTCCACATGTTCGAGCGGTTCACCGAGAAGGCACGACGCGTCGTCGTGTACGCCCAAGAAGAGGCGAAGAAGCTCAACCAGAACTACATCGGTACCGAGCATCTTCTGCTTGGGCTCATCCGCGAAGACGACGGCATCGCCGCGAAGGCACTCGAAAGCCTCGATGTCTCACTCGATGACGTGCGCGAGCAGGTCGAGGAGCTCATCGGGGAGGGTACCTACGTGCCCACCGGGCACATCCCGTTCACGCCGCGCGCCAAGAAGGTCCTCGAGCTCTCGTTGCGCGAGGCCCTGCAGCTCGGTCACAACTACATCGGCACCGAGCACATACTCCTCGGCCTGATCAGGGAGGGCGAAGGGGTCGCCGCACAGGTGCTGCTCAACCTCGGCGCCGACCTCGAGAAGGTGCGCTCCGCCGTTCTCCAGCTGCTGTCCGGCTACTACGGCAAGCACACCGAGCCCTCCGAGGAGCGGCGGGGGAGTCGCGGCGGCGAGGGTTCGCTGCTCGATGAGTTCGGGAGGAACCTCACCGAGGCCGCTACGAGTGGCAAGCTCGACCCCGTCGTCGGGCGCGGCCAGGAGATCGAGCGGGTCATGCAGATCCTCTCGCGCCGGACGAAGAACAACCCGGTCCTCATCGGGGAACCGGGTGTCGGCAAGACTGCAGTGGTGGAGGGCCTCGCCCAGCAGATCGCTGAGGGCCAGGTGCCGGAGACCATCACCGACAAACAGCTGTACACGCTCGACCTTGCCGCACTTGTCGCAGGGAGCAAGTACCGCGGTGAGTTCGAGGAGCGGCTCAAGAAGGTCATGAAGGAGATCCGCGAGCGCGGCGATGTGATCCTGTTCGTGGATGAGATGCATACGTTGGTCGGCGCGGGCGCCGCCGAGGGCGCCATCGACGCCGCGAGCATCGTGAAGCCGGCCCTTGCGCGCGGTGAGCTGCAGACCATCGGCGCCACCACACTCGACGAGTACCGCAAGTACGTTGAGAAGGACCCGGCGCTCGAGCGTCGCTTCCAGCCGATCATGGTCGGCGAGCCGAGCGTGCCGGAGACCGTCGAGATCCTGCGCGGACTGCGTGACCGTTATGAAGATCATCACGGCGTGACGATCACCGACAGCGCCATCGAGGCCGCCGCTCAGCTTTCGGCGCGGTACATCTCGGACCGCTTCCTGCCCGACAAGGCCATCGACCTCATCGATGAGGCGGGCAGCAAGATGCGCATCAAGACGATGACCGCGCCTCCCGCCGTGCGCGCGATCGATGAGCGCCTCAAGCAGGCCCGGCGCGAGAAGGAAGCCGCTATCGAGGCGCAGGAGTTCGAGAAGGCCGCCGCCTTGCGCGACAAGGAGAAGCAGATCAGCGCCGAGAAGCGTTCAGCCGAAGAAGAGTGGCGCAAGCCGACCCCGCAGCGTGTCGTCGAGGTGACCGAGCAGGAGATCGCGGACATCGTCTCGATGTGGACCGGCATCCCGGTGACCAGCCTCACGGAAGAGGAGACCGCCAAGCTGCTGCGTATGGAAGCCAACCTCCACGAGCGCATCGTCGGTCAGGACGAAGCGGTGACCGCGGTGTCCAAGGCGATCCGTCGTACCCGGGCGGGACTCAAGGACCCATCACGCCCCGCGGGCTCGTTCATCTTCCTGGGGCCGTCAGGCGTAGGGAAGACGGAGTTGGCCAAGGCACTGGCGGAGTTCCTCTTCGGCAGCGAGGAGGCGCTGATCTCCCTCGACATGAGCGAGTACATGGAGAAGCACACCGTGTCGCGCCTCGTGGGCTCGCCTCCCGGCTACGTCGGGTTCGATGAAGGTGGTCAGCTGACCGAGGCCGTCAGGCGTCGGCCCTACTCGGTGATCCTGTTCGATGAGATAGAGAAGGCGCATCCGGACGTGTTCAACGTCCTGCTTCAGATCTTCGAGGAGGGTCGACTGACCGATTCGCAGGGCCGGAAGGTCGACTTCAAGAACGCGATCATCATCCTCACGTCGAACCTCGGCGCGCGTGACATCGTCAAGGGGCAGACCATCGGGTTCTCGGCACAGGAGTCCGGCGCGCTCGAGTACGACACGCTCAAGGAGCGAGTGACCGGTGAGCTCAAGAAGGTCTTCCGTCCCGAGTTGCTGAACCGTGTCGACGAGGTCATCGTCTTCCACGACCTCAAGGTCGAGGAGACCGAGCAGATCGTCGATCTGCTCATGGCCCGGTTGAGCGATCAGATGCTCGTCCAGGGACTCGGTATCCGCCTCACGCCGGCCGCACGGTCGCTGCTCGCGCGTAAGGGGTTCGACCCGGCGCTCGGCGCGCGTCCGCTCCGGCGCGCGATCCAGCGACTCGTGGAGGACCCGCTCTCCGAGCAGATCCTCGCGGGCTCATGGCTCACAGGGCAGACCGTGCTCGTAGACGTCGTGGACGGCGAGATCGCGTTCACCGCGACTGACGCTCCCGCCGTGGAGCAGGTCGCGGCGGCAGTGGACGGTCCCAAGTCCACGATGGTCCCTCGCGCGACCCGCCCGCGTCGGGGCGCCGGCACAGCCGGCGGCTCGGCCGCTCAGTAGGGGCACACATGGCCAAGCCGCGGTCGACCTGGCGCTGCCAGCAGTGCGGTCACACCGAGCCGCGGTGGGTCGGACGATGCCCCGAGTGCGGTGAGTTCGGCACCATCACCGAGGAAGCGTCACCGGCCTCCGTGCCGGGGCCTTCGTCGGTGGCGGGCATCGCGCGACGGGTCACCGCGTTGGCGGATGTGGCGATCGCGGATGAGCTGCGTTTCTCCACCGGCATCCGCGAGCTCGATACCGTCCTTGGTGGCGGCCTCGTGCGCGGTTCGGTCGTCCTGATCGGCGGCGAGCCGGGCATCGGGAAGTCGACACTGCTGCTCCAGGCGGCGGGCAGCCTCGGCGCCCGTGG
>CAZSUO010000043.1:3832-14165 GCA_964610065.1 uncultured Coriobacteriaceae bacterium
CACGTGGTCGACACGGTGCTGTACTTCGAGGGCGACGCCGATCACGCGTTCCGCATCGTGCGCGCGGCCAAGAACCGGTTCGGCTCGGTTGCCGAGGTGGGGATCTTCGAGATGGGCGCTGCCGGGCTTGCCGAGGTGGCTCAACCGTCGAGCGCTCTTCTCGCCGGCCGTGATGGTGGTGTCTCCGGATCGGTCGTGATGGCTACGATGGAGGGGAGCCGATGCCTCCTGGTGGAGGTGCAGGCGCTCGTCACGCCGAGCTACCTGCAGATGCCGCGGCGGTTGTCGGTGGGTATCGATACCGCACGGGTCCTGCAGACGCTCGCGATCCTCGAGCGGCGTGCCGGGGTGGCGCTTGGCTCTCATGACGTGTACGTGTCCGTTGCAGGCGGTGTCCGGGTGGGCGAGCCAGCCGTTGACGTGCCGCTTGCGCTGGCGATCGCGTCCGCTTACCGGGATCGTCCGGTCGGCGTGGGGGCCGTCGCCTTCGGCGAGCTCGGCCTGACCGGTGATGTCCGTGGTGTGCCGCACGCCGAACCGCGTGTCAGGGAGGCCGGCCGGATGGGATTCACTCAGATCGTTGCCCCACCGGGCGCGAGGTCGGCATCCGGCTCGGTCACCGTCTCGGCGATCACGACCATCGCGGAGGCGGTTCAGAGAACGCTCGGGTGACGCTGTGTGGTGATGTGGGCGTCTACATGGCAGAATCAGGGAGTATCCCGATCGGCCGATGCAGGGAGGTGACATCGAGGTGGATCGCGAAGACGTGATGCTGGATGCCCTGGAATGCGTGGCGCCTGGTACCCCTCTGCGTGTGGCGCTCGATCACGTGATCGCCGGCAGGACCGGCGCGCTTCTGGTGATCGGTGACGAGAAGGGCGTGGACGCGCTCAGCAACGGTGGCTTCGAGATCGGCGCGGCGTTCACCCCGCAACGCCTGTTCGAGCTGGCCAAGATGGACGGCGCCATCCTCCTGGACGAGGCCGCGACGCGCATCCGGCGCGCGAACGTACACCTGATGCCTGACGCGGCTCTCCCCACCACGGAGACCGGCATGCGGCACCGCACCGCCGAGCGGGTCAGCAGGCAGACCGACGCGCTGGTCATCTCCGTTTCCCAGAGACGCGAAGTGGTCTCGCTGTACCGGCGGGGAACGCGTCTCAGCCTCCAGGACATCGATGTCGTGCTCGCACGAGCCAATCAGGCCCTGGCCACGCTCGAGCGCTATCGTGCGAGACTCGATGAGGTCTCGGCGCATCTCACCGCCCTGGAGTTCGAGGATATGGTGACGTTCCGCGACGTGGCGGTGGTGATCCAGCGTGCCGAGATGCTCCGGCGTGTCGCCCGGGAGCTGAGCAGGTCGATCATCGAACTTGGCACCGAAGGCAGGCTCGTCCGACTGCAGCAGGAGGAACTCACCGCGGGCACCGACGAGGACTACCTCATGCTCATCCGCGACTATGCGCCGGAGTCGGGCACGAAGAAGGCCTCCGCCTCGCTCGCGCGGATCGCCGCGCTTTCCACAGAACAGCTTCTAGAGCCGTCCGCTATCGCTGTCGCGCTCGGTCACGCTGGCAAGTCCGATGCGGGCGAACAGCAGGTGCGGCCGAGGGGCTATCGGATCCTGTACCGCATCCCCCAGATCCCGGGCACGGTGATCAACAGGCTGGTGGAGCACTTCGGCACGCTGTCGGCGCTGCTCGAGGCCGAGACGGCGGATCTGGACGCGGTCGAAGGTGTGGGGCTCCGGCGCGCACGCACAGTGGCCGACGGTCTGCGCCGGATGCGTGAGCGTGTGGCCGTGCCGTGAGCCGAATCGGCGTGGACGGCGTATCCTGTTCCCACCGCACCGGTGTCTTGATTCGAGAGGAGGTGGCGGCGCTCATCAGGCACGCGACCTGATGCTCGGGCGTCGGTACATATGATCGTACAGCTCGCACGGGCGATCCTCGTCACCGTCGGTGCGCTTAGCGGATTCGCTGTCTCACAGCAGATCGACTGGACGACCTCCACAGGCTACTCAGAGACCTTCGTCATCGTCATCTTCATCATACTGGGAGCCTCGATCGGGTACGTCCTGGGCGGTATCACGGGGCGCGAATTCAACACGGCGTGTCGCACCATCAGCGCTCGGCTGTCCGAGCTGGACACGCCGGCGCTTCTGCTCGGCGCGGTCGGCCTGTTGGTCGGCCTGCTCGTCGCGTTCATCCTCTCTTCGGCACTCCTTCGCTATATCGAACGACCGCTCTGGCTCGGGTTCGCCGCAACGGCGCTCCTCTTCATCCTGTGTGCGTACGCGGGGATCGCGCTGTTCATGCTGCCCGCTCGCGACGGAACGCTCCACCTCGGCCTCACCGGCGGGGCGCCGATCGACACCAGGCCCCCGAAGCTGCTCGACACCAGTGTCATCATCGACGGCCGGTTCGCCGATCTGGCGGCGGCGGGAGTGCTTGAGGGTCCTCTGCGTGTACCCCGGTTCGTCCTGATGGAGCTACAGACGCTCGCCGACTCCGCCGACGACGGCCGGCGGGCACGCGGGCGGCGTGGTCTTGACCTGCTGACGTCGTTGTCGGCGGGAGCCACGTCGGTGCAGGTCTTCGAGGCCGACTTCCCTGAGATCCCCACGGTAGATGCGAAGCTCGTGCGCCTGGCGCTCACTAGCGGCGGGACCCTGCTGACGGTCGACCACAACCTCACGAAGGTCGCCCGGGTCGAGGGGGCTACGGTGGTGAACATCCACGAGGTGGCCGACGCGTTGAAGCCGGTGCTGCTGCCGGGCGATGACCTGCGCATCGAGATCACCAGGGAGGGCAAGGAGCGCGATCAAGGTGTGGGTTACCTCGGTGATGGCACGATGGTCGTGGTCGCCGATGGCGTGCGTCGCGTGGGATCGACGGTCGACGTCCGCGTGACCACGGTCCTGCAGACCGCGGGTGGCAGGATGGTGTTCGCAAAGCCGGTGAGCGACGGGTGATCACCGCGGTCGTCGTTGCCGGAGGGACCGGCGAGCGGCTGGGCCGCGAGGGCGGCAAGCAGCTCGCACTCGTGGCGGGGTTGCCGGTGCTTGCGCACGCGTTGGACGCGTTCGTCAGGTGCGATCGCATCGACGCCGTCGTGGTCGTCGCGCATCCCCAACGCATCGCCGAGTACCGGCGCGCGGCCGTGGAGCCTCTCGACTCACCGAAGATCATCGCGGTCGTTCCGGGCGGTGAGACACGCATGGCGTCCGTGCGTGCCGGACTGGAAGCCGTTCCCGCGGCGAGCGGGATCATCCTGGTGCACGACGGTGCCCGGCCGCTCGTGACCGCCGAACTGGTGGGGGCCGCCATCGCCGAGCTCGAACGGGAGCCCCGGCTTGCGGGCGTCGTCGTGGGCCACCCGTCGTATGACACTCTCAAGACGGTCGGTCCCGATCGAGAGGTCCTGTCGACTCCCGATCGCGCGGCGATCTGGGCCGCACAGACCCCGCAGGTGTTCCGGGCGGATGCGCTACGAGAGGCGTATCGGCGTGCCGAAGCCGAGGGCTGCACCGGTACCGACGACGCGTCGCTTGTGGAGCACGCGGGCGGACGGGTCCGGATGTTCGTAGGGCCGCGCGATAACATGAAGGTGACCGTACCGGAGGACCTGCCGGTCGCGGACAGGATCCTGAGGTCGCGGCGAGGGGAGTCGTTCGTGGATGACATCCGCGTGGGCATGGGCTACGACGTGCACGCGTTCGCCGAGGGTCGGCCGCTCGTGCTCGGCGGCGTGACCATACCGCACACACGGGGACTCGCGGGGCACTCGGACGCCGATGTGCTCGTGCACGCGCTCATGGACGCGATCCTCGGTGCTCTGCGTGAGGGCGATATCGGGAGGCTCTTCCCCGACACCGATCAGGCGTATGCGGGCATCTCGAGCATCGAGCTGCTGCGGCGGGTCGCCACACTGATGCGGGAGCGCGGATTCGCGCTTCTGGACGCCGACATGGTGCTCATACTGGAACAGCCCAAGATCGCTCCGCACCGTGAGGCGATGCGCGAGTGCGTCGCCCGTGCGCTCGGCGTGGACGTGACCGGCGTGGGCATCAAGGCCACCACCACCGAGCGGCTCGGCTTCACCGGGAGGGAGGAAGGCGTGGCCGCGCAGGCCGTGGTGCTGTTGCGGGGGCCCGGGCGGTGAGTCCCCGGCGGCCGCGCGTCCCTGTGGCTCATGCCGGTTGACACGCCCTTGAGGGTGACGTGATAGTTATGCGACCCGACGCCCGGACGCGAACGATGGGAGGACCCGGACACATGATCGCGCGTCTGCGTGCGGACATCATCGCGGTCAAGGAGCGCGATCCCGCGTGCACCTCGACCTTCTCCGCGCTCACCAACTACCCTGGTCTCTGGGCGGTCTGGTGGCATCGGCTCACGCATCGGCTGCACCGCGGTGGCCACGTCTGGCTGGCGCGTCGCATCAGCCAGCATGTCCGTCGTGCGACGGGGATCGAGATCCACCCCGGGGCCGCTATAGGTGACCGGTTCTTCATCGACCACGGGATGGGCGTCGTCATAGGTGAGACGACGGTCATCGGCAACGATGTGACGATCTACCAGGGTGTGACCCTCGGCGGAACCGGCAAGGAACACGGCAAGCGTCATCCCACGCTGGAGGACTTCGTCGTGGTGGGTGTCGGAGCCACGGTGCTCGGCGACATCCGCATCGGGCGTGGGACACGCGTCGGAGCGGGGGCGGTGGTGGTCTCGGAGGTCCCCGCCAACTGCACGGTCGTGGGAGTCCCGGGTCGGATCGTGGTCCGCGAGGGCAAGCGCGTGGACGCGATCGACTTGCACCACGAGGACCTTCCGGACCCCGTCGTCGAGATGTACCGCGCCCTTCAGCGCAGGATGGACAAGATCGAGCTTCGGCTCGCTCGAGATGAAGGCATGAGCGCCGAGGCGGCACCCGTGTCGCAGCCGGACAAGCTGCCAGGAAAGGACGACGATGGCGATCAGGGTCTATAACACCCTTACCCGCTGCAAGCAGGATTTCGTACCGCGCGAGCCTGGCGTGGTCGCGATGTATGTGTGCGGGCCGACGGTATACAACCACATCCACATCGGCAACGCGAGGACGTTCCTCACCTTCGACGTCATCAGGCGGTACCTGACCTTCCGCGGCTTCGAGGTGCGGTTCGTGCAGAACATCACCGATGTCGATGACAAGATCATCGCGCGTGCTATCGAAGAGGGGCGGGAACCCGCCGAGGTCGCCGCCGAGTACACCACAGCGTTCCGGGCCGCGATGGACGCACTCGGCGTGTTGCGCCCGACCGTGCAGCCCAAGGCGACAGAGACGATCGACGCTATGATCGAGATGACCGGGCGACTCATCGAGCGGGGCCACGCGTACGTCGTCGACGGGGACGTGTACTTCTCGGTCAGGAGCTTCCCGGGCTACGGCAAGCTCTCGGGACGCAACATCGATGAGCTGGAGAGTGGCTCCCGCGTCGATGTTGATGAGCGTAAGCGGGATCCGCTGGACTTCGCGCTGTGGAAATCCGCCAAACCCGGTGAGCCGCACTGGCCGAGCCCGTGGGGGGAGGGTCGTCCCGGGTGGCATCTCGAATGTTCGGTGATGTCCGAGCGTGAGCTCGGCCTGACGTTCGACATCCATGGTGGCGCGAGCGACCTGATCTTCCCGCATCACGAGAACGAGATCGCTCAGTCCGAGGCCGCCACAGGCGAGCCGTTCGTTCAGTACTGGCTCCATGGTGGCCTGCTGCAAGTGAACCAGGAGAAGATGAGCAAGTCGCTCGGAAACTTCCTGCTGCTCAAGGACGTGCTGGAGCGTTACCCCGCGCCTGTCGTCCGGCTGTTGATGCTGCAGACGCACTACCGCAGCCCTCTCGACTTCTCCACCGAGCGCCTCGACGAGGCGATGCGTGCGTATGAACGGCTGATCACCCCCGTCCGGAACTTCAACTGGGCCAAGCGCAACCGGGCTGTGGTCGACCTGCCGGAGGCGACAGGCTCGGTCATCGACGGACTCGAGGCCGCCCCCGCGGCCGCCCGCGCGGCGCTTGTCGAGGCGATGGATGACGACTTCAACACGGCCGGCGCTCTTGCCGCCATCTTCGACCTTGTCCGCGTTGTGAACGGGTTCCTCGAGGCGCATGGCATCGGCGGGAACGCGCGGTATGCGGCGCGTATCGAGGCCGCCACCGACACGATCACCGAGCTGCTCGGCGTGCTCGGCGTCGCAGTCGTCTTGCGCGAGACCGAAAGCCAGTACCCGCTGGAAGTACTCGATTTGGCGCGGGACTTCGCTGGCTACGGGGGAAGCGACCCGGGTGCGGCGATGGAGGCCTTGCTCACCGCGCGTGCGGTGGCGCGCTCCGAGCGTAACTGGGCTGCGGCGGATGGTGTCCGCGACGGTCTGGCGGCGCTCGGCTTCGCGATCGAGGACACACCCTCGGGTGCGCGCGTGTCCTATCGGGATCGCGGGTGACCTCGCCGTGGCCGACCTGATCGAGGGACGCAATGCGGTACTCGAGGCGCTCCGCTCAGGCGTGCGTCTCGAGCGCATCATGATCGCGGGCGGTCTCAAGCCGAACCCCGCGGTAGCCGAGATCCGTGCTCTCTCAGCCGACGCCGGAGTCGCCGTTGAGGAGGTGGCACGCGGGGTCCTTGATCAGCGGAGTGCCAGGGGAGCCCATCAAGGCGTCATGGCTGTTGCGGTTCCGTTCGTCTACACGGAGCTCGAGGAGGTCCTACGTGCGATCGAGGGCCGGCCGCGGGCGCTTGTCGCCGTGCTGGACCATGTGACCGATCCCGGCAACCTTGGTGCAATCATCCGGTCGGTGGAGGTGGCCGGCGGAAGCGCTGTGATCATCCCTAAGGACCGCTCGGCGAGCATCGGGCCGGTCGTCCACAAGGCGTCGGCGGGCGCCACAGCGCATCTTCCCGTCGTTCGCGTCCCAAACGTCGTACAGGCCCTCGGCGTGCTGGTCGACGCCGGCCTGTGGGTATGCGGTGCCGATGAGCGCGCCGAAGCCGACCTCTGGAGTGCGCCCCTGGAGGGGCGGCTCGCCCTCGTTCTCGGCGCGGAGGGGGCCGGCCTCTCGCGGCTCGTGCGCGAGCGGTGCGACTTCCTGGTCTCCATCCCGGTAGCCGGCCAGGTCACCTCGCTCAACGTTGCGCAGGCCGCGAGCGTGCTCGCATTCGAGTGGGTCCGACGCGGCTGATGGGGCGCCATCGGTTGATCATCGACGGCTACAACGTGCTGCATGCCCACCCGGAGTACGGTTCACTCGCGCGCGAGGACATCGACTCAGCGCGCGCACGCCTGGTGAGCGACCTGACCGCACTGGCGTCCGCGGATGAGCATGTCACGGTCGTGTTCGACGGGGGAGGAAACCCACATTCGGATGGCCTTCCGCACCACATAGGCCGCCTCACCGTGGTGTTCTCACCCGCCGGGACAACTGCCGACACCGTGATCGAAGCGCTTGCGCACAGGGCACGCGAGCGCGACGAGTCCCTCATGGTGGTGACGTCGGACGGCGCCACGCGCCACGCGGTGCGCGGGGGAAGCGTCACCGTACGCTCATCGGAGTCGTTCATCGATGATCTCCGGCAGGCAGGATCGGATACCGCCGAGGTTGGCCGGGGCTCATCACGCGCGCCACTCTCGGACCGGATCGATCCCGCCATCAGTCACGTCCTCGCGCGGTGGGCTCGCGGCGAACGCGCCTGACCGGCAAGGCGCTGATCGCTCCACGGTTCGACATTTCGCGCACGTTACCCTGACGACACATTAACCCCGTTGCCGAACAGCTCTCAGGCTTGTTCAGGCTTCGCGGAATCCGTTGACAGCACCTCCCCTGATGCTATGGTCGTGAAAGATTCACGAGTACCTTGTAGGGCGCGGCCGGCACCGTGCGCCATTCCTCCCCCTCGAGCCTGTGGGGGGTTTGTGGGAGGGAATACGGCTTTGCAAAGGACACTTGGGGACTCACGACGTAGACTCGAGCGCTGCGATGAGATGACACTCATCGAGGCCGCCCAGCAGGGCGACGAGGCTGCAAGCGCGGCACTCGTATCACGCTACCGGGGATTCGTGCGCTGCAAGGCGCGTTCGTACTTCCTCGCGGGCGCTGATCGGGACGACGTCGTCCAGGAGGGCATGATCGGCCTCTACAAGGCGATCCGGGATTACGATCCTACCCGACAGGCGAGCTTCCGCTCCTTCGCGGAACTCTGCATCACACGCCAGCTCATCACGGCGATCAAGTCCGCCAGTCGCCAGAAGCACTCGCCGCTGAACACGTACGTCTCGTTGAGCCGTTCCACTGGTACGGACGACGAGGGCGACCGTGTGCTCGCGGACATCCTGGCGGCACGCGAGGTCTGTGACCCGGCCGAGATCGTCATCGCCGCATGGGAGACCACGAGCATCCGCGAGGGGTTCCTCCAGGTACTGTCTCCGTTCGAGACAGAGGTGCTGCGCCTCTACGTGGCTGGCAAGTCCTATCAGGAGGTCGCCGACACCCTGGAGCGCGGGGTCAAGTCCATCGACAACGCGCTGCAGCGCATCAAGCGGAAGATCGAGTTCCAGATCGAGGTCTGCAGGGCGTGCTGACCTGTAGCCCCGTCGCGCCGGCGCCGCTACAATAGGCGCCACGCCGGCGTAGCTCAACGGCAGAGCAATCGCCTTGTAAGCGATAGGTTGTGGGTTCGATTCCCTCCGCCGGCTCCATGACACTGCACGGCCCGGGCCTACGTCCGGGCCGTTCGTATGCGCGTTTCGAGGCGCATTCTGTTCGCCTGGGTTACCATAGGACCAACACCAGATAGCGGGCGTTGTGCCTGTGCGCGGAGTCTAGGAGGTACCGACGTGGGTCTCACCGGTGCGGTGCTCACACGCGAGGTCGCCAAGCGGGTGGTCGCCGCGTACCTTTCGGCAAACGGCGGTGTGAAGGTGACCCCTTCCGGTCAGCAGCGTACGACCGACGATGGCATCGACATCCGGTACATGATGGCGGGCAAGCCCATGGCCGCCAGGGTCCAGGCCGACTGCTACTTCGGCACCGATGAAGAGAAGGCGGCCGACAGGTCGCTTCCGATGTACCGTATGGAGTCGGCGACCTTCGCCATAGAGGAGACCGCTGACGTGGCCACGAAGATGCCGGGCTGGCTGTTCTCATCTCATGCTGATGAGTTGCTGTACTACCGGATGGCGATACCGCGTCCCGAGGCCGAAGTCGCCGCGCTGCTCGACTCGCCCGACGCGGTCTTCTTCTCCGAGCTCGGGATCGAGCGTGACGAACTCAGGATCATCCCCCTGCCCGCGCTGCGCTCCTGGTTCTCTCGGCAAGCCGAGTTCTTCACTCCTCGCCCGGTGTTCGCTGAAGGGCGGATGTCCTGGTGCAGGATCGTGCCCATCGCGGAGCTGGAGCATGCGATTCCGCAGGCGCGCGTGGTCGGCTCCGTGTACCGGTCCCTCGCTGACAAGTAGGGGAAACACCTCTGGATTCCCCGAAATGGATACGCCCGGCACCGTTGTAGTCGTTGACACCCTTCTTGGCGATGAAGTAGTATTCCTCTCGCCTGTCGCCAGGCAAGCAACTTGATAATGTGATAGAGCACGGCTTTTTTATTGTCGGGAGTGTGCCCGAGTGGCTAAAGGGGACGGGCTGTAAACCCGTTGGCTATGCCTACCCTGGTTCGAATCCAGGCGCTCCCACCACGACACCCCCGCCTTGTGTGTCAGCAAGGCGTATCGCCCACATAGCTCAGTCGGTAGAGCACTTCCTTGGTAAGGAAGAGGTCACCGGTTCAAGTCCGGTTGTGGGCTCCACCGTTCACGTGCCGGCCGCCTGGCCGGCTCGAGGCGGCGTAGCTCAGTTGGTTAGAGCACACGGTTCATACCCGTGATGTCACTGGTTCGAGTCCAGTCGCCGCTACCAGGCATCAGACGCTGTCGCTCCGGCACAGCGAGCAGGAGATAGCACCACCAGGAACAGGTCACGACACTGCGAACCTCGCGCCGCGAGGGGAGGCAGGCCGGAGGCGGGATCTCTACCCGCGACCGGCGAGGTCGCCAGTAGATCCCAGAAGGAGGAGACTCATGGCCAAGCAGAAGTTCGAGCGCACCAAGCCGCACATGAACGTCGGCACCATCGGTCACGTCGACCACGGCAAGACCACGCTCACCGCAGCCATCACGAAGACCCAGGCCGAGAAGGGCCTTGCGGACTTCACGCCGTTCGACAAGATCGACAAGGCACCCGAGGAGCGCGAGCGCGGCATCACCATCGCCATCTCGCACGTCGAGTACCAGTCCGACAAGCGCCACTACGCGC
>CAZSUO010000044.1:0-7444 GCA_964610065.1 uncultured Coriobacteriaceae bacterium
GCGGCAGGGGAGCATGCGGTCACGCTTGCCGGCGTGGCGCGCGACGCCGGCTGCAGCGGTATCGTCTGCTCGCCGAACGAAGCCGAGGTCATCCGTGCGCTGCTCGGTCCCGACGCGCTCGTGGTGACGCCTGGCGTGCGTCCGGCAGGCGAGGCTGCGGGCGACCAGGCCCGCACCGCCACCCCCGCCGAGGCGAGCGCGGCGGGTGCGTCGCATCTCGTCATCGGTCGCCCGATCACCGGCGCGCCCGACCCCGCCGCGGCCGCCCGCGCCATCCGGAAGGAGATCTCATCGTGACCATGACCGAAGACCGCGTGATGGCGGCGCTGAAGGAGGCCGGTGCGATACTGCACGGCCACTTCCAACTCACCAGTGGAAGGCACTCGGACACGTACGTGCAGTGCGCACGCGTGCTTGAGGACCCGGGCCTCACCACGGAGCTCGCCGCCGCCATGGCCGAGCGGGTCGCGGACAAGAAGATCGATATGGTCGCCGCACCCGCGGTGGGCGGCATCATCATCGGGTTCGCCGTTGCCCAGGCCCTTGGGGTCAAGTTCATCTTCAGTGAGCGCCAGAACGGCGTGATGACGTTCCGTCGCAGCTTCACGATCGAACCGGGCCAGCGTGTGCTGGTGGTTGAAGACGTGGTCACCACTGGTGGCAGCGTCGCCGAGGTCATCGACCTGGTCGGCTCGGCCGGAGGCGAAGCGATCGCCGTGACGTCGATCATCGATCGCGGCGGCGACAAGGCGTTCACCACGGAGTTCCTGCCTCTCCTTCGACTCGAGGTCGAGTCTATGGAGCCGGGTGACTGTCCGCAATGTGCGGCGGGAACGCCCATCGATTCGCCCGGGAGCAGGCGTCTCGGGTAAGTCGCACTTGGCATCTCCGCAGGTCAGGGGTAACATCAACGGCGCTGCATGCAGGGCCGACGTGCGCAACGGCATGCGACGGAACGTGATCGGGAGCGCGCACAGAACCGCGAGGAGGATCAAATGGCTCTACCCAATCTCTCCGAGGCCGACCGCAAGAAGGCGCTCGAGAAGGCCGCTCAGGCCCGTCAGGCGCGTGCGGAGCTTCGTCAGCAGATCAAGGGCGGCGAGAAGTCCTTCGCCGATGTCATGGCCAAGTCCGACGATCCCATCGTCGCGCGCATGAAGGTCGCCACGCTGCTCGAGAGCCTGCCGGGCTTCGGCAAGGCCAAGGCCGCCAAGATCATGGACGAGCTCGAGATCTCGGAGAGCCGCCGCGTGCAGGGCCTCGGCGCCCGTCAGCGCGAGATGCTCATGCAGCGTCTCGGCTGAGCTGCACGGTTGATGCGCACAGGTTCTCTGTTCATCATCTCCGGTCCCTCGGGGGCCGGCAAAGGGACTCTGGTCGACCGTCTGGTGGCCAGGGTCTCTGGTCTCTGGGTGTCCGTCTCGGCCACCACGCGCGCGCCGCGTCCCGGCGAGGTGCCGGACGAGGACTACATTTTCATCACGCCTAAGGAGTTCCAGCGGCGCATCGATGAGGGCGACTTCCTGGAGTGGGCCGAGGTGCACGGGAACCGGTACGGCACGCTGCGCTCCACGGTCGAGCAGCGTCTGGCCACAGGATGCGACGTCATCCTGGAGATCGACCCGCAGGGCGCGTTCCAGGTGAAGAAGGCGATGCCGTCGTCGATCCTCATCTTCATCACTGCGCCTTCGATGAGCGAGCTTGAGCGCCGCATCCGGGGGCGCGGTGCGGAGAGCGACGAACAGGTCCGAACGCGTCTCGAGACCGCCGAGAGGGAGCTCCGCCTTGTGGGAAACTACGATCATGTGGTAGAAAACGATGATGTTGCCCTGGCCACGGACAGGCTGGCCGGCATCGTCGAATCCCATCGATCCTGTGAAGGATGCTGCTGATATGGTCATCAAGCCCGAGATCGATCTCTTGCTCGAGAAGGTCGATTCCAAGTACACGCTGTGCATCGTGGCCGCGAAGCGCGCGCGCCAGATCAACGACATGATCCACGGTGTCCGTGATCAGGCGCTGCTCACCATGCAGGCCCCACAGATCGCACAGATCACGAGCACCAAGCCGCTCACGCTCGCACTCGATGAGATCGCCAATGGCGATGTCAGCTACGAGCGCGTGCAGGAGAGCTACAAGTAGTACGGCGTCAGCACGCAGTGACGATGCCCCGGTGCCGCCCGTGCGGTGTCGGGGCATCTTCTGTGAGGAAGGCTCGGCGGTAAGAAGGGTGTGGGTGCGGGTGCGGGCAGCGCTGGTGCACTACCACGAGATCGGGCTGAAGGGTCGCAACCGCGGCCAGTTCGAGCGCAGACTCGAGGAGAACCTGCGGTGGGCGCTGCGCGACATGCCGGGTGTGGAGGTGTCACGCGTTGCGAGCCGCCTGCTGGTCCGTCTGCCGGATACCGCTGACGCCGTGGCGGCGCTTGCGATCATCGCCGCCACGCCCGGCGTCTCATATGTCGCGCTCGCCCGTGAGGCGGCCCGCACGCCTGAGGCCATCGCGGATGCCGCGGTGGACGAGATGCGTGAAGCGCTCGAGCGCATGCCGGATGCGGTGACCTTCGCGGTCGACTCCCGGCGTTCGGCCACCACGTACACCGAGAGCAGCATGGCGATGAACCGTCGCGTCGGCGAGGTGCTTCGCCGCGAGACGGGGCTGGCTGTCGACCTCGGCGATCCCGACGTGACCGTATGGATCGCCGTGGTGCAGGCCACCGCGTATGTGTGGACCCGGCGGGAGGAGGGTGTCGGCGGTCTGCCGGCCGGCACGTCGGGTGCCGTGGTCGTCCTGCTCTCAGCCGGTATCGATTCGCCCGTTGCCGCATGGCGCATCGTGCGCCGCGGGGCGTCGGTGGTAGCTGTGCACTTCTCTGGCCGGCCGCAGACACCCGCGCACTCGGAGCATTACGCCACCGAGATCGCGCAGGCGCTGGCGCGCACCGGCGGGATGGAGCGGTTGTACATCGTTCCGTTCGGCGATGTGCAACGGCGCATCGCGCTCGACGCTCCCGAGGACCTCAGGGTGATCCTCTACCGCAGGTTCATGCTTCGCGTGGCCGAACGGATCGCCGAATGGGAGGGTGCGCGAGCGCTCGTGACCGGCGAGAGCCTCGGGCAGGTGGCCTCGCAGACCCTCGACAACGTCGCGGCCATCAGCACTGCGGCCACACTGCCGGTGTTGCGACCGCTCATCGGCAGCGATAAGCAGGAGATCGTCGCGGAGGCCGTGGCTATCGGCACGTACGACCTCTCGATCGCCAGCACGGACGACTGCTGCACGCTCTTCATGCCGCGCAGGCCCGAGACGCATGCGGCTCCCGGCGAGGCCGAGGCGGCTGAAGCGGCTCTTGACGTGGAAGGCCTTGTTGCGATGGCGCTCGAAGGCGCGGAGAGGGTCGAGCTGCCCACGGCGGTCAAGCGCAGCAGGCGGGAAGCGGTACCCCGTGCCCACTGACGTCATGCGTACCGATCCCCCGGAAGCCGGCGCTATCCGGGTGCTGACTATCGAGCCGTACTACGGCGGTTCGCATCGCGCGGTGCTCGACGGGCTCGTTGCGCGCCTCGAGCCGCTCGGCTTCGCGTTCGATCTGCTCACGCTGCCGCCACGCAAGTGGAAGTGGCGGATGCGCGGCTCGGCGATCACCATGGCCGAGGAATCCCGCGCGCTGGCCGCGGCGTGGCAAGGAGCGCATCCCGGGGGCGAATCGGCGCGTCTGCATCCCGCGCGCGCGTGGGACCTCGTCTTCGCGTCGACGTTCGTGAACCTTGCCGAGTTCGTCGCGCTCGCGGGCGATGCCGTCGTCGGCATCCCACGCATCGTGTATTTTCACGAGAACCAGCTGCTCTACCCCAACAGGCACACCGCCGAGTGGGACTACCAGTTCGCGCTCACCAACATCACAAGCGCGCTCGCGGCCGACCGCTGCCTGTTCAACACGCGCTACAACCTCGATGGCTTCCTCGCTGAGATCCCTGGCTTCCTTCGCGAGTTCCCCGACCACCGGCCGAAGGGGGTGGCCGAGCGCGTGGCCGCCCGCTCGGAGGTGCTGGCGCCGCCGTTCGACCCGGCACCGTTCGATGCTATGCCGGCCACACGCGGCTCGCGGGCGCGCATCGTCTGGCCGCATCGCTGGGAGCATGACAAGGACCCGGAGGCGTTCTTCGCGGCGGTGCGTGCGCTTGCCGCCGAAGGGCTCGACTTCGAGGTGGCGGTCGCGGGCCAGGCGTTTCGTGAGACCGAGGCGCTCGTGGGCGATGCGGCCGCATCCCTCGGCGACCGGCTCGTGCATCTGGGCGAGCCCGGCTCGCGCGAGGAGTACGCCGCGCTGCTCGCGAGCGCGGACATCGCCGTCTCGACGGCACGCAACGAGTTCTTCGGCCTGGCGATGAGCGAGGCGTGCTATGCCGGGTGCGCTCCGGTCGTGCCGGACAGGCTCGCGTATCCCGAGCTCTATCCCGCGGTCATGCGGTACGGTACGCAGGAGCAGTTGGTGGCGCGGTTGCGCAGCTTGATCATGGAGCGTCCGGCGCCGGGAAGCGCGCGGGCGATCGCGGAGCGGTACACGTTCGACCGGCTCGTGCCGGAGTACGCCGGGGTGATGGGACGGATCGCGAGGGGGTAGCGACATGTGGGAGCCGCGCGTCATGGTCGAGGGGTGGGCCTGGTTCGCTGGGGCGTATCTGGTTGGAACGGCGGCCGCGGTGGCCGCGCTCGTGGCGCTGATGGTGCACTTGCGTGTGCCTCGGCGCCTGCTCAGATACGGTGTCGCCGGCGTGCTCGCTGTCTCGGTGGGGGTGTTCCTGTGGCTTCTTGGGTCGCCCGTCTTGTTCGCCCTCATGCTCGGCGTGGGCATCGTGCCGGCGTCGTTGATCGCGACCGGAGGATACGGACCCGTTCCGCCCGGGGGACGGCAGGCTCCGGATGCCGAGTGACAGCGCCGTCGCGCCTGTGCACGGGCGCCGCATAGGCACCGCGACTCTCCGTGCCCTCGCTCGCGGTGTCGCGCTCTTCTTCGGCGCCTTCTCGCTTGCCAACGCCGCGGTGGCGCTGCGCACCGGTCGCACGGAGGACCTCTGGTGGGTGGACCTCGGTGCGCTGCCGGGCTGGGTCACTGGCCTGCTCTGGCTTTCGGCGGCGCTCCTCGTGGCGTACGCCGTGCGGCCCCGGATGCGCTCGTGGAGGCGCATCGCCACGGTGGTCGTGAGCGTGGTGCTGGCAGTGGTGGCGCTCGTGAACGTCGCTGGCTTCTACTCGGCATGGCAGGCCGGACGCATCGTGCCCGCGGTGCCGGTGCCGTTCTCGGCGATCGTGGCGGTGGGCTTCGCGTTCGTGGGTGCGGCGGTGTGGCTCGGGGGTGAGAGCGTACAGCCCCGGCGCGCAGAGGCCCTGCTGGCGCTCACGGTGGCCGTGCTGCTCGTTGTGCTGTTCCCGCTCGCGCAGGTGCGGTTCTTCGGCACCACCGACTACCGTCGCGAGGCGGACGTGGCCGTGGTCTTTGGCGCGCGGGTGTTCGCAAGCGGCCAGCTCACCACCTCGCTCGAGGACCGCGTGCGCACCGCCGCAGGTCTGTACGCAGACGGGCTGGCGGACACCCTCATCATGTCCGGCGGGGTGGGGGAGAGTGGACACGATGAGGCCGAGGTGATGCGCGACCGCGCGATCGAGCTCGGCGTGCCGGAGCGCGCGATCGTGCTCGACCACCAGGGGCTCGACACCGATCGCACCGTGGCGAACACGGTGCCGCTGTTCGAGGCCGACGGCTCCACACGCGTGCTCGTGGTGAGCCAGTTCTACCATCTGCCTCGGATCAAGATGGCATACCGGGCGGCCGGTCAGCAGGTCTACACCGTGCCGGCGGAGGAGAGCACGCCCATCGCGAAGACACCTGTGCTGGTGGCGCGCGAGATCCCCGCGTTCTGGCTGTACTGGGCGCGCTCCTGGGCGCGCGACGTGGTCGGAGGCTAGCAGCACCCGATCCTGCACTCGCACTCTGTCCGGCTGCCTCGATGGTACCTTGCGGTGCAAACTATCGTGTGATACAAGGTAGTATGTGGTACATACATCATGGTTCGCGGAGCGTGCGCACACCATGCCGCACACCGAGAGGAGGTCCCGTGGCAGCAGAACGCGACAGCCGCGTCTCGCAGTTCCGCAAGGGCGCGCTCGAACTCGTGATCCTCGCGCTGCTCGATCGCGGAGAGCTCTACGGCGTTGAGATCGTGGATCGGCTCGCCGAACGACCGGGCCTCGAGGCGAGTGCGGGCACGGTGTACCCGCTGCTGTCGCGCCTCAAGAAGGCCGGCGTGGTCGACACCACCTGGCGCGAGTCGCCGGTGGGCCCGCCGCGCAAGTACTACCGGCTCTCGGCTGCCGGGACGCAGGAGCTCGGTGAGATGAGCCGGTCCTGGCGTGACATCGCGGTCGCGATCGACGGACTGCTGGCCGAGGGAGTGCACGATGAATGATACCCACACGATAGCCGCATACCTGGCCGAGGTCCGTCGTCATCTGTCGTCGCTCGGCGCATTGGACCGCGACGAGGCGCTTGCCGAGCTCGAATCGCTGCTCCGAATCGATGCGGATCGTGTCGGTGAAGCGGCCGCGGTGGCGGCGCTGGGCGATCCGGCTGTCTACGCGGCCGGCGTGTTCGAGGCGTTCGAGCCTGACCACGAGGCCGAGGCCGATGGCCGTCCGGTGCCGCAGGGCCACGTGCTCGGTATGCCGTACGACTTCCGTGGCGCGTCGGTGGAGCGCATTGGCAGCCGGGTGTGGAACCCGGCCGACCCACGGATCTTCATGCCACGCATGTTCGGCGTGGGGTGGACGTTCAACCTCGGCGCGATCGCCGTCAAGCTCGGCCTCATCCGACCGGACGATGTGGGCGATGAGTCGTACGACCGCATCCCGCCAGGCGCGCTCCAGGCCACGCTCGCAGTGCCCGCCGTGCTCGCCACGGCCGCAGTCGCTCTGATGCTCGTGGCGTGGCCCACATTGCCCGCCGAGGTCCCGATCCACTGGGGCGTGAGCGGGCAGCCGGACGACTGGGCGTCGCGCACCGTGGTGATCGGCATGCTGCTCGCGTTGGCGGTCGTACCGGCGGCGCTCACCTACGCGAAGATCCTTCGGCCACAGGTGTCCGCACGCTCGCGGCTGCTGGCGGCCGCAGGACTCGGCATGGAGACCGTGCTCGTGCTGGGAATCACGGCGGTCACGGTGGCAGATGCGAACGGCGGGGCGTCGGGCAACTGGATACTGCTCGTGGTGCTCGCAACCGTGGTGGTGCCGTTCCTGATGCTCTACATGCCGCTGCGCGCCGGATTGCGCGCGGAGTGGCGTGAGGCTCGAACACAAGATGGAAGGAGTGACTGACATGCAGACCACCATCCCGATGGGCGATCTCCCCGGATGGGCGCTTCCGGTGATCGTGGCGCTTGTGGCGGT
>CAZSUO010000044.1:7544-13936 GCA_964610065.1 uncultured Coriobacteriaceae bacterium
TGGCGGTCGAGATCTACGCACTCGTGGTGATGGTGCGGACGCCGCTCGAGCGGCTCGTCTTCGGCAAGCGGTGGCCGTGGGTCGTGATCATCCTGTTCGTGAACCTGGTGGGAGCGATCGTCTTCCTCGCGGCCGGACGCAAGCCGTTGCCGGCGGTCGACCCGCTCACCGCCCCCACGCCTGATGCGCCGCCTGCAGCGCAGGCCGCCCGTGCGGCTGACGTGCTCTACGGCGACACATCCGCTCCGGGGGACCCGCGATGAGTGCCGCGATCGAGATCGCCGGCCTCACCAAGGTGTACGGCGAGAAGCGGGCGCTCGACGGCGTGGATCTCACCGTGCCGACCGGGTCGGTCTTCGGTTTCCTCGGCCCAAACGGCGCGGGCAAGACGACCACGCTTCGCGTGCTTACCGGTCTGGCGGCGCCGAGCGGTGGTGAGGCGCGAGTGTTCGGGCACGACGTGGTGTCGGCCACGAACCAGGTGCGCGCCGACATCGGCTTCCTGCCCGACGTGCCCGGCTACTACGAGTGGATGACCGCTCCGGAGTTCCTGCGCTTCGCCGGCAGTCTGTTCGGGATCGGCGGCCGGGTGCTGGACGAACGCGTGGAGGCGCTGCTCGACCTCGCCGGTCTTGCCGGCGTGCGGCAGAAGATCGGCGGCTACTCGCGTGGCATGAAGCAGCGCCTCGGCGTTGCGCAGGCGCTCATCAACGCGCCGAAGCTGCTGATGCTCGACGAGCCCACGTCGGCCCTCGATCCGATCGGTCGCAAAGAGGTGCTCGACATGATCGCCTCGCTCGGCGGGCGCACCACGGTGTTCTTCTCCACGCATATCCTGTCGGACGTGGAGCGCGTGTGTGACACGGTCGCCATCCTGCACGAAGGCCGTGTGGTGACACAGGCGCCTATCGGTGAGCTCAAGAGCCGGTACGGTACCAGCAAGCTCGTGGTGGGTGTGACCGAGGGCGCCGATGCGCTGATGGCGTCGTTTGCCGCCGAGCCGTGGGCGGCCGACGTCGCTCGCGGTGACAACGGCTCGATCGAGATCACGGTGGCCGACCTGGCCTCGGCGCGCCACGCGGTGCCCGCGATGGTGACCGCCGCCGGAGTGGGTCTCACGCGCTTTGAATCGGGCGAGGTCTCGCTCGAAGAGGTCTTCGTCGATCTGGTGGGAGGTGAGCGGTGATGCGCGGCTTTGGCGCGTTCCTCGGCAAGGAGTTCCGCGAGATCGTGCGCACGTGGCGTATCTGGGTGCTGCCGGGCATCGTGCTCTTCTTCGCGATCTCCGGTCCGCCGCTCGCGAAGATCACCCCCGACCTGCTGGCGTCGTTCATGCCGGCCGAGAGCGGCGTGGTGATCCAGATGCCCGACCCCACGTACGTCGACTCCTATCTGCAGTGGACGAAGAACCTGCAGCAGATCGTGCTCTTCGCGGTCATCATCATGTTCGGCGGCATCGTGTCGGCCGAGAAGAAGTCGGGAACCGCGGTGCTCGCGCTCACCAAGCCGCTGTCACGCACGGCGTTCGTGATCTCGAAGACGCTATCGGCGCTCGTGCTGCTCGTGGTCACGGTGTGCGTGGGCGCGCTGGCCACGTGGGGCCTCACGTACGCGATCTTCGCCGAGGCGCCGCTTGCGCCGCTCGCACAGGCCACGGGCGCATGGTTGCTCACCGGCGCGCTCTTCCTTGCACTGATGGTGGCGCTCTCGGCCGCGATGGACTCGCAGGCAGGGGCCGCAGGCCTCGGATTCCTCGGGTTCATCGTGCTCAGCATCGCAACGCTCTGGAAGCCGGCGATGGACTACTCGCCGGCCGGGCTGCTGTCAGCGCCGACCACGCTGGTGATGGGGGAGACCGCCACGCTCGGCTGGCCGATAGCGACGACCGTGGCACTCACGGTTGTGTGCGTGGCGGCGGCGGTCCTGGTGTTCCGCCGCCGCGAGCTGTAGAGAACCGACGGTCGAACCCCCAGGGATATCCCGAAGCGATACTTTCGCAGGAGAGCTGCCTTCGAGAAGGCAGCTCTCCGAGGACAGAGCGAAGGGGTGTCCCTGGGGCTCGACCTACAGGTACGTCTTCGCGAGCTCGTCGAGCGTGATGTGGTCGGCCTCCACCGCGGACACCGCGTTCCAGACCTCCTTGAGGCGCTCGTTCGTGGCACGCCCGGCGAACGTCTTGTACAGCTCCGCGGCCCGGTTCTCGCGCCGCAGCGACTCCTCGATGTCACTCGCCCATGAACCGGTAGTCTCACCGGGGGTCATCAGGTCGGCGGGCTCGTCGACCTTCAGCAGGTCGCAGAACACCTCGCAGTGCTCCGCTTCGACCTTCGCGAGACGCTTGTACGTGGCGCGCAGGGTATCGTTGTCCTTGCGCTGCGCCATGCCGAGGTAGAAACGGCAGTTGGCGGTCTCGAGCTCGATTGACGACTCGAGGTCGACACGCTCGGTCTCGGTGAGCTGCAGGTCGTTGATGTCGGCGGAGTACTTCTCCGGCGCCTCCAGGAACTCCACGTGCGCCCCGCAGAACGGGCAGTTCTCGGGCGCCTCATAGCCGAGGTAGACCTCGCCGCATATGCGGCAACGGTAGATCTTGAGCTGCATGTCGTGCTCCTCTCGTCGTCAGTCGATGTCGTCTCAGGGTAAACGCAGCGCGTCGGCGATCGCCAGGCCGAAGTCGCGGGCTGCGTCCGGACCGTTCGCGGTGATGATTCGTCCGTCGATCTCCACGGGGCCGGTGGACCAGAGCGCGCCGTGGGCGATGAGGTCGTCACGCTGGCTGGGGAACGCCGTGGCGTGCACTCCGCGCAGCAGTCCCGCGCGGGCGAACACCGAGGGCGCGATGCAGATGGCCGCTACCACACGGTCGAGCGCGTGCATCTCGCACGCGAGCGCGTGCGCGGCCTGGTCATCGAAGAAGACCTCCGCGCCACCGCCACCAACGAACACCACGGCATCGTAGTCGGCGGCACGAGCTTCTGCGAGCGCATGCGTGGCCTCGGCAATCATGCCGAGCTTCCCATGGCACGCACCCGCGCGCGTGCTCGCGGTCGTGACCGTGGCGCCCCGCGACTCGAGGGCCTGCTTCGGGTGGTCGTACTCCTCATCGCGGAACACCTCGGGGGCGATCACCATCAGTACACTCGCCATGCGCACCTCCATGCGTAGGGGACACAAGGATGATACCCCGCATCGGAAATGGCTCTCGTGTCCGCGCTAGTGCTCGCCATCGTCCTCATGGAACGCTCCGACAGCCCAGGTCTCGGCCACGGTGGGATCCGCGCGGTACGCCTCTATGAACGCGCGCACCTCGCCGGGCGAGCAGCCGTACGTCTCCTTCAGGTCCTTCAGGGCCAGAACCTGTTCGGCCTCGGGTACGCCGTAGACCTGTGTGAAGACAGCCGGCGGAATGCCCGAGGCGCCTGCCACTTCGGCAAGCGAGGTGCTGCCCTTGATGAGCGCAGTGTCGAAGCCGGTGGTGTCGCCGGTTGCCGCTACGCTCTCGGCGAGCGTCGGTACCGTCCAGCCGAAGTGGCCCGTGGCCGTTGCGCCGAGCACGAGCGCCGCGAACGTGCCGACCGCGAACACCGCAGCGGTGAGCGGGGAGAGCGTGCGGCCCGAGCGGGTGCGGGTTCCCAGAGCGCCCGCGGCCGGACACGCGGCCACGCACTCGCCGCAGTCGATGCACTCGGGGTCCGCAACGGTGGTCGCCGTCGAGACGCTGGCGTTCACGGGACACGCCTTGTCGCACAGCTTGCAGTCGATGCAGGCGCTCTCGTCACGTCGGACTTTGAAGATGCTCAACCTCGAGATGAGCCCGAGGAACGCGCCCATCGGGCATGCGTACTTGCAGAAGAACCGGTCGTACAGCAGTGAACCGATCAGCACAGCGACCAGCACGAGCAACCCTATGAGGTTCTCGGTGAACAGCTCCGGCGAAGCGATGTGGTTGTATGCCACCCACGGGTCATAGGTACGGATCACAAGCTCTCCGGTGCTCCACGTGAAGGCGAGGATGAGGGCGAGCACCACGTACTTGAGGTATCGCGCCGGACGGTCGAGCCATGCTGGCATCACGAACCGGCGGCCGAATATGCGCTTACCCAGCCCTCCGAACAGCTCCTGCAGGTACCCCAGCGGGCAGATCCGGCCGCAGAAGGCTCGGCGGAACACGACCGCGGTGATCATGGCGGCCGCCAGCAGCAACACGCTTGAGAGCGCGATGCGTTTGATCAGCCCTCCACCCGCAAGCAGAGAGCCGAGTGTCTCAAGCCCTCCGAAGGGGCACAGTGCGTCAACCCCCACTGGCTTCGCGATGCCCGCTCGCTGGTGTAGCACGGCAAGGGCGGTGACTCCCGCCAACACGAGAGCGAGGATCGTCCAGCGGATGATCCGTGCGGTGGTGCGGGGCTGCTGCGGCGCCTTTTCGAAGGCCATCGTTCCTCCAGCGCACGGTGTGTACGGCGGTGTGTGACCGGCGATGTCTGTGCATGTGATACCGGCCGAGTATGCCGCGCTTAACGAGCGGAAGTCCCGAACACCGTATGAAGAGCGTGTGAACGTTTGTGCTAGCGCGTCACGATCGCCGCGTACGTGCCCGCGCGGTCCGTGGTGCCCGCCGCCACGAGACGGTCGATCGCGGCGAGGTCGTTGTGACGGGCGGCGAGAGCGTTGCGGTCCTCCAGCTCCCGGTTGTGCTGAGCGACCAGCGCGTTGTAGGCGTCCACCCGCGCGTTGTACTCGGCCACACGACCCGCGGCTTTCAGCGACTCGAGTTCGCTTCGCGCGGCACTCACCTCGGTTTCACTCGCGCTCAGCTCGGCATCGGCCGCGGTGATCTCGGCGTTCAGGCGCTCGGCCTCGGCGACCGCCGTTGCGCGAGCCTCCAGTATCGCGGCCACCTGGGATCCGGCCGTGTACGGGATCTGACCACCGTCGATCGCGAACACGTGCGGCTCGCTCTCGAGCGTCACGCCGCCCTCCAGGCTCTCGGGAACCTGACCCAGATAGCCCGGAACGGTCGTCTCCACAAACGCGTAACCGGTATCGCGATACGGGAGGTCCTGCGAGCGGATGCCGAGTGCGACGTGCTGCTCGGGTTCGAACATGAGCACCGCAACGTCGTACCCCTCACGCGAGAGCAGCGCTCCGAGCAGCAGGGTCTTGTCGTCGCAGTCGCCGTTGCTCTCAACGAATGTCTCCACTGGGAACTTAGGGGAGAGATCATCTGGGTCGATCTGGTAGGTGATGGACTGCACGTATGCGGTCATCAGTTCGGCATAGCGGTCCGCGTCGAGTCCGCGCTGATCGCGCACGGTCCTGAAGGCCGCGATGAGCGCATCGTAGAACGGCCTCTGGTGCTCCTCGGTGATGAACGCGGGGAAGTAGTCCTCGATCCAGTCATCCGCGCGTGCGTTGCCGAATCTGATGACCTGCTTGTCGGCGGCCGATGCACCGGCGTAGAGGGCGTTCTCGACGTCCACCGTGAACGCGACAGACTGACCCTCGAACATGAACTCGACGTCTACGCTGCGTGTGCCCGATGCGGCCGGATCCGGCGTGATCGAGGGGTAGATGACCCCGTCGGGGAGCACTGCCGAGCAGCCCACCGTTGTGGCGAGCAGGAGGGCGAGTATGGCGAGCACAGGACGCATGGGCGCTCCGGAGAGTGGGCTTCAGGCCTATGAGGATACCGCACCGGCGGAGGGGTATCTTCTGTACATCACCCAACGACCCAGGAGGTGCGGTCTCATGCGATTCGTCTACACTCCCGTGATCCCCCCGTTCGGCGGCGCCGGCCAGAACGAAAGCGTCATCGCTCCGCTGATGGATGCGCTCTCGGATCGCGGTGGCGAGCGGGTCGACGCCGGGAGCTTCGGCGATCCCGCGCCCCTCGTGTACGTGATGGCCACCGGTGGCACCGAGCGCACGCTGCTGCAACTCCAGGCCGCACGCCAGGCCGAGCGCCCCGGCGAGCCGGTGATCCTGGTCGCCCATCCGGGCAACAACTCGCTTCCCGCATCGCTCGAGGTCCTGGCGCGACTCCAGCAAGACGAGTTCCCCGGCCGGATCGTGTTCCTCCGCGGACCGGAGGACGAAGCCGGCCTTGCCTCGCTTGACGCCGCAATCGCCGACGTCGCCGTGCGCATGCGGTTGCTCGACACGCGCATCGGCCTGGTGGGTGAGCCGTCGGACTGGCTCGTGGCGAGTTCCCCGGACGCAGACATCGTGCGAGAGGTCTGGGGCCCCACGGTCATCCGCATCCCGATGGAAGAGCTTGAGGCAGCGATCGACGCGGTCGCCGACGAGGACGTGATGGCACGCGTGGCGTCGCTCTCGGGTGAGGCCACCGGGTGCACCGAGCCCTCGGAAGGCGACCTTGCCGACGTGGCGCG
>CAZSUO010000045.1:0-13555 GCA_964610065.1 uncultured Coriobacteriaceae bacterium
GTGAACTCCCAGTCCTCGAGCATCGGCTCGCCGTCGTCATAGACGCCGTCCTCATCGAGGTCGTGGAACTTGTAGACCACCAACTCACCCTTGGGGTCGTCGGGGATCTCACCGAAACAGAAGTCGATGTGGCTGATGCCGGCGTAGAACCCGCTGGGGTTCACCGGCGTGTGGAGCTTACCGTCTGCTGTGACGGCTGGATCGTAGTAGTAGACGTTGGCGCCGATGTTGCCACCCTTGGCAACCACGCGCGCGACCGGTACGTCACTGCTGAAGCTGAAGACAGGGCCGTCATCCGTGGACGCCACGGACACCGTCACGAACATACCGGGGTAGCCCGGAATCGGATACGACCCGGGTGTTCCGTTGTTCACGCGAATGCCGCCGATGCATAGCTTCGGGTTGCCGCTCACCGTCTCAGGCACGATCCCAAGATCGCTGGGATCGGAGCTCAGCGCGAGCGGTGTGACAACCGCGCTCAACATCGGAGCCATGACCGGCTCCGGCGTGACCGGCTGGTTGGATTTCGACTGCTCTGCCGCTGAGGCGACGGGCTCAACGACCGGCTCCGGCTCAGCGACAGGCTCGGGGACCTCGACAGGATCCGGCTCAACGACCGGCTCCGGCTTGGCCTCTGGCTTCTGTGTGGGCTCGCCCACTTCATCAATGGGCTCGACCACCTCTGCAGGCGGCGCGACAGGCGCGTTGCCCTCGGATGCATATACCGCCAAGCCCGGGCCTATGACAGCAACTGCAAGCACCAATACCAAGTACGCTGAGAAGACCCGCGCTGACGGCGTCCCGCTTCTGACTTGCTTCCAAAAATGGGTCGTCATCGGTAACACCTCCTTGCTGTCCCCCACCCCGAAACCGGGGCGTCGTGCTCAATCGGTCGGAAAACGAACGGAGACCGGCCCAAAGTGCTTGGGCCGGTCTCACCATTCGCTCGCATCGGACCGCGGTGACCGATCGTTCGTCCGATGTGTCAATGACTCCCAGGGAAGAGTGCAACTTGCATGTCAATGTTCTTGGACCGAACTCGATATGGATATTCCCGCATTGCACAGTCTGTAATCTCCATCACAGAGCAACAGGCTGTACGGTCGCGATTCAGTGATGAACGGTATGACAGAGCGCGGACCAGGCGTTGAGCGGCGAGCGTATCGCCACGGATGCAATACGGTGTATTGGGTATGACCCGCGGGAATGGCGACGAGCGGTCAGGCGAACGCGCGCTCCAGGACCTCGTTCATCGTTGCCACCGGCACGATCTCCATCTCTGTGCGCACGTGCTCCGGTACGAGCTCGAGATCGCGGACGTTCTCCTTCGGGATGAGCACCGTCTTGATGCCCGCGCGATGGGCCGCCAGCAGCTTCTCCTTGAGGCCGCCGATCGGCAGGACGCGTCCCCGGAGAGTGATCTCACCGGTCATGGCCACCTTGCGCCGGACCGGAACGCCCTTCAGGACCGAGACCAGCGCGGTCGCCATGGTGATGCCCGCCGATGGCCCGTCCTTGGGGATCGCCGCCGCGGGGACATGGATATGCAGGTCGAGGGACTCCGCGAACTCGGCGTCGATCCCGAGCGCTGCGGCGTTGGCCCTGATCCAACTCACCGCGGCCTGCGCCGACTCACGCATGACGTCGCCGAGCTGCCCGGTGAGGGTGAGGCCGCCCTTGCCCTTCATGGTCGTGGCCTCGATGAAGATCACATCGCCGCCCACCTCGGTCCACACGAGACCGGTCGCGACACCCACTTCGTCCTTCTTCTCCGCGAGCCCGAAAGTGAACTTCTCGGGTCCGAGGTAGTCATGGACCCTCGCGCCGGTCACGCTCGTCTTGCCGGTCTCGCCCTCGACGACCTTGCGGGCGACCTGGCGACAGATCGTCGCGATCTGGCGCTCGAGGCCGCGTACGCCGGCCTCACGCGTGTAACGCCGGATGATCTCGCGCAACGCGCTGTCGGCGATCGACAGCATCTTGGTCGTGAGCCCGTGCTCCTTGAGCTGCTTCGGCACCAGATACCTGCGTGCGATGTGCAGTTTCTCGTCCTCGGTGTACCCCGGGAAGTGGATGACCTCCATCCGGTCGCGCAAGGCCGGCGGGATCGGATCGAGCAGGTTCGCTGTGGTGATGAACATGACGTCGGAGAGGTCGAACGGCGCCTCAAGGTAGTGGTCCTGGAACGAGTTGTTCTGCTCGGGATCGAGCACCTCGAGCAGCGCCGAGGTGGGGTCGCCACGGAAGTCCATGCCGACCTTGTCGATCTCGTCGATCATGAACACGGGGTTGTTCGTACCGACCTGGCTTATGGACTGGATGATGCGGCCCGGCAAAGCACCGACGTATGTGCGCCTGTGCCCGCGGATCTCGGCTTCGTCACGCACGCCACCGAGCGACATCCGGATGAACTGCCGGTTGAGTGCCCGTGCGATCGACTTACCGATGGACGTCTTGCCGACGCCCGGGGGACCCACGAAGCACAGGATGGGCCCACGCATGTGATCGGTCAGCTTGTGCACGGCCAGGTACTCCAGCACGCGCTCCTTGACCTTCTCAAGCCCGTAGTGATCCTCATCGAGGATCTCCTGCGCCGCCACCAGGTCGAGCTTCTCTTCATCGGAAACTCCCCACGGAAGCCCCGTGAGCCAGTCGAGGTAGGTGCGGATGACGCCCGTTTCGGCGGCGGCCTGCGGCATCTTCTCGAGCCGTCCGAGCTCCTTGAGCGCTTTCTCGGCGACCTCCTCGGGCATGCCGGCGGCCTCGATCTTCTGCTTGTACTCGTCGACCTCGGCCTGGATCTCATCGAACTGCCCGAGCTCCTGCTGTATCGCCTTGAGTTGCTCGCGAAGAAAATACTCGCGCTGGCTCTTGGACATCGACTCCTTGACCCGGTTCTGGATCTTGCTGCCGAGCTCGAGTATCTCGAGCTCCTTGCGCAGGAACCCTGCGGTCTTCTGAAGGCGGTCCTTCGGATCGAGCGCCTCGAGGATCTGCTGCTTCTCCTCGATCTTGAGCGCAAGGTGGAACGTGACGAAGTCGGCCAGCCTCCCGGGCTCTTCGATCGCTGACGCGGCGACCAACACCTCCTGAGGGATCGGCTTCCCCAGCTGCGATGCGTTCTCGAAATCCGAGACGAGATTGCGCATCAGCGCCTGAGCCTCGAGATCCGCCTGCTTGGGCTCCTCGATGACTTCGACACGAACGGACAGGTGAGGATCGCTCTCGAGGTACTCGAGGATCCTGATGCGCTGCACTCCCTCGACGAGCGCCTTCGCGGTGCCATCGGGCAGCTTGAGCTCTTGCAGCACCGTCACCACGCAGCCGACGTCATAGATGTCGCCGGGCCCCGGATCCTGCGTCTCCGCCTGCCGTTGGGTCACGAGCGCCACGAGGTGGTCGGTGCGCATGCACTGCTCGAGGGCGCTGATAGAGCGCTCCCGGCCAACGAACAGGGGCACGACGAGGTTGGGGAATACGATCAAGTCCCGCAGCGGAATAAGCGGCAGGACCTCGGGAATCTGCATCTGATCATCTTTCCTGGACATACGTCTAGACCTCTCGCCTCGTCCCGGACACCAGGCCGTGTGATACTCTCGCCACGTACTTCTCCATCGTACACGAACCCCCTGCCGCTCCCGGCCCGCCGGGACAGCGGATCGGACGACCGGATGCACGGACTCATATACAGATATCGTCTGGCGCTGGCCGCCGCGATCGCACTCAGTCTCATACTCGCACCGGGCTCGGGCATCGCGCCAACCGAGTCGGCGTGCGCCGCGCCTGTGACCCAGAACGTGAGCGCCGAGATCGTCCAACCAGCGCCGATCGTCCACTCGGGGAAAGCTGTCTCCCTCGCGGTGACCGTGTCGCTATCAGCGCCCGCCGAGTATCTGGAGGTACGGCTACGACTACGGACAGCCGAGGGCCGGCTGATCTTCCAGAAGACGGAGGTCCGCTCCGAGGTCTCCGAGGGACGGCACACCGTGGAGTTCGAGCGCAGCGCCGAGGGCCCCGCGCTTGAGCAGGGACGGTACCCCGTCGAGGTGCGGATCCTGGCAACGGGCTCAGAGCCCACGCATGTCACGGGCCGGGTGCTCGTGATCGACCCCGGGGCGGAGCCCCAGCAGGTCGCGATCGTCGCCCGCACGTGGGCGATGCCCGCTGTCGGCCCTGACGGCCGGTTCACGGTGGACCCCGCCGCGGAGAGCGGTCTGCGTCAGGACCTCACGGCTGTGGCGACCACCGCGTCATCACGGAGGGCGCACATCGGGCTCATCCTTGCGCCCGTGCTCCTGGAGGAGTTGGGCCGTACGGCAGCGGGGTACCAGACCACCGATGGCGCGCCTGTGCCCGCCGAAGCGGATGTCCCCGTGCAAGCGGCCGAGACACTGGCCGCGATCTCCACGGCCCGTGAGGCCGGGTTCCTTGATCTACTCGACACGCCCTACGCGCTGCCCGATCACGCGGGACTCGCGGAGATCGGAGCGGAACCCGACCTCGAGGCGCACTGGACGCGCGCCGACTCGGTCACCCTCGCGGCCCTGCGCGCGAGCGCGGATTCGCCGACGGCATACCTCGGTCAGACGCTCACCCCCGACGCGATCGCGTCGTTGGCGCTGCGTGAGGCCACCGCCGTCGTGGCGCCGGCGACGTCGTTCGAGGACCTGGATGGAGAGCCCGCCACCGGTCTCCACCCTCTCGGGGGGACGGACGTCGTTGCCATCGTGCCCGATGAGGATGGCTCGGCGGCCCTCGACCTCGGCGCAACGGAGTTCTACGACCTGATGTTCGACCGCATCGACACCGGTCCGGTGGTTCTGATCGTCGACATCGGTCCGGGTGCGTTAGGCAACGGCGCGAGCGTGGAGCGAGCCCTGGATCTCGTGGAGCGCTCGGGCTGGCTTGAGCTCGTGCCGATCGACGACCTCCGTCCCGCTGATGACGCACAGCCGGTAGAGCTGCGTGTCGATGCGGTCAGTGACGCACCGGCTTCGCACTGGGAGAACGTTAGTGCCGCCAGGAGGGCGCTGCTCGCCTATCGCGAGGCCGTGGGAGCGGAGGACGCCGATGTGGAGTCGCTGTCGCGAGCGCTCCTGGTGACCGAGAGTGAGCTGTGGGCAGGCACCAACGGCTCGTGGAGTGGGGCTGGCAGGGCCCGGGGCCTGGCGGAAAGCGTATCGTCGTTCATCGCGGGTGAGTTCGAGAAGATCTCCTTCGATGCGAAGGACGTGACCCTCTCCGGGACCACCGGTGACGTACCGTTCACCCTCGTGAACAACACCGGCAAGCACCTTGCTCTCACGATCGTCGCGACGTTTACCGACGGCAGCTCCGGAGACATAGTGCGGCGCGTCGAAGTGGACCCTATGGAGAACTTCGTCACGATGCCCATCGACTTGCGGAACAGCATGTCGTCGGACCTTGAAGTCACGGTGCGCTCCGGAGACCTGGTCGTTGCGCGAACCGATGTCACGGTGCACGCCTCGTACATCGATCGGCTGGGAACCGTGGCCATGGTGGTGCTTGTGTTGCTGGTGTTGCTCCTTGTCATCCGGCGCCGTATCGGGCGACCGAATGCTGCTACTATCGACGAGATGGACTCCCCTTCACAGGAGTAGCCTCCTAACACGGACTGCGAGCGTGAGCTGTATGCGAACCGTTGTGCTCGATACGAACGTCCTCCTCTCGGACCCCGGGGTGATCTTCTCCTACCCTGACGCCGAGGTGATCATCCCCGAAACCGTGCTCGGCGAGATCGACAAGCTGAAGACTTCACGTGTGGACCCCGACCTGCGCTTCAGGGGTCGCGAGGTCAGTCGGATCCTGTTCGACTTCTCGGAGTCCGGCAGCCTCGTTGACGGCGTGGACATCCCTGACGGGGGCCGCATCCGGGTGCTTCCGCTCGACCCGGACGTCACGCTCCCCGAGGGGCTCTCGACACGCAACGCCGACGACCGCATCCTCGCTTCGGCCTATCAGGCGTGCGCCAGTGGCTGCGAGGGCCTCACGCTGGTGACCAACGATCTCAACATGCTGCTCAAGGCCCAGACGCTCGGACTCAACGTAGAACGCAGGGACGAGGGAACGGCCAGTTGGGGCAAGCGCACCGCCCGCTGGTTCCAGCGCTACAAGACGCCACTCACGATCCTGGCCATAGCGATCGCGGTCTTCGCGGGTGTGCTTGCGCTCTCGATCTACACATCGAGCCTGGCCGACCGCCCAGCCGCGACCGTTGGTGTTCCGACCGAGTTCCGCGATCAGCTCTCGCAGAACCAGCGCAACCTGCTCGACGGCCTCATGGTCCTTGAGAGCCGTCCTTCGGATCGTGACGCCATCAAGCAGGTGGCCGACGCCTACTACGGCCTGCACAACGAATCGAGCAATGCATCGTACGCACAGAAGGGCATCACCTATTACTCGAAGCTCCTGGAGCAAGACCCCGACAACACCGAGGTCCGTACCGACATGGCGGTCCTGTACTTCTACACCGGACAGACCGATCAGGCGATCCAGGGACTCTCCACCGTGCTTCAGGAAGAGCCCGAACACCTTCAGGCCAACTTCAACATGGGCATCTTCTACTGGAAGGGCCGCACGGACTACCAGGCTGCCGCGCGGCAGTTCACCACCGTCATCGACATCAGCAAGTCATCGACTGACGCGCATGCGGACATGATTGCCGAACAGGCGCTCGCCAATCTGGAGCAGATCCGCACCGAGGCCGCGGCAGCCGGCGTGACCATCGACATCGACGAAGGCATCCTCACGGAGGGAACCATCTGATGGAGACCATCGACATCGCCGTGATCGGCGGCGGCCCGGCCGGCCTCACCGCCGCCCTCTACGCCGCCCGGGCCCGCGCGAAGACCGTCGTGTTCGAGACCGCGCTTCCTGGCGGTCAGATCATCACCACCGACTGGGTCGAGAACTACCCGGCGTTCCCCGAAGGCATCTCGGGGGCTGAACTCGGCGAGCTCATGCACCGCCAGGCCGAGCACTTCGGCGCGGAGTTCCGTACGTTCGCGCAGATCGAGTCGATCGTGCCGCAAGACCTCGACTTCGTCCTCACCGATTCCGAGGGCGCCCAGGTGCTCGCGCGCTCTGTCATCCTCGCCACCGGTGCGGTTCCCAAGCGCCTCGGCGTGCCCGGCGAGGCCGAGTACACAGGCCGGGGCGTGTCGTGGTGCGCCACGTGCGATGGGGCCCTGTTCAGGGGCAAGACCGTTGCGGTGATCGGCGGAGGAGACGCGGCGGCCGAGGAGGCTATGTTCCTCACCAAGTTCGCCGAGAAGGTCTACCTCATCCACCGGCGAGACGAACTCCGCGCCACGAAGTGCATCCAGGAGCGCTGCTTCGACAACGAGAAGATCGAGCTCAAGTGGAGCCGGACCATCCGCGAAGTCAAAGGCGAGGACGGCAAGGTCGTTGGCGTTGATCTGGCGGCCACGAACGGCGAACCCGATGAGTTCCTGCCTCTGGACGGCATCTTCATCTTCGTCGGCGTTGAGCCGAAGAGCGCCCTCGTGGTCGACCTGTGCGACCTCGACGGTGGCGGCTATGTGAAGATAGACCCGAACGGCCTCACGTCGTACCCTGGGCTGTACGCCGCGGGTGATGTGACCGTTGGAGAGCTCAAGCAGGTGGTCACCGCGGCGGCCGGTGGTGCGTCGGCCGCATTCGAAGCGGTCCGGTACATCGACGACCGTCTGTGTTCGATCGGCTAAGCGTCGGCAGACGCGAACGGAGGACCTGATGAGCGAGAACCTCAAGCACGTGACCGATGACAGCTTCCAGGCGGACGTGCTCGACAGCGCCAAGCCGGTGGTCTTGGACTTCTGGGCACCCTGGTGCGGCCCGTGCCGCATGATGGAACCCGTACTGGAGGAGATCGCCGCCGAGCACTCCGGCATCACCGTCGCCAAGCTCAACGTCGATGAGAACCCCGTGACCGCGACCAAGTACGACGTGCTCTCCATCCCCACGCTGATCGTCTTCTCCGGTGGCGAGGTCGCCAAGAAGCTCGTGGGCGCGATGCCCAAGAAGCGTCTTGTCGATGAGCTCTCCGCCTGGCTCGGCTGATCCGGGGTCGCGCGTGAACACGCGGGTCATGGTCGTTGATGGCATGGGTGGCCGCATCGGTCAGGAGATCGTCCAGCGGCTCCGTGCCACCTTCGGCGAGACCATCGAGATACTCGCCGTGGGCACCAACTCGACCGCAACGTCCGCCATGCTCAAGGCCGGAGCGAACCGGGGCGCCACCGGTGAGAACGCCGTGCGTGTGACCGTGCGCGACGCCGACATCCTCATCGGCCCGCTCTCGGCGCTCATCCCCGATTCGATGATGGGCGAGGTGACGCCCGCCATGGCCGAAGCGCTCGCGCTTTCGCGCGCCCGTAAGGTCATGCTACCGTTGACGAATCCCAGGATCGACCTGGTCGGGACCACGAAGGACCCACTGCCCCACTTGCTCGAGGAGGCCATCAGCGTGGTGGCCTCGGCGCTCGAATAGGAGGTGTGAGGTATGTGTGAGGCCCGCGTGGTCATCGAGGGACCCGACGGTTCCGAGGTAGAAGCGATCGACGATATCACCACGATCGTGCCCGAGAACGGGACGCTCAAGCTGTACGACCTGTACGGGGGACACCGCGCGGTCGAGGCGACGCTCAAGGAAGTGCGTCTGCTCGACCATGTCGTGGTCCTGAGCATCCGCTAGGCAGCCAGTCCCGCCGCCCGATCGCGGCGGCCTCCGCTTGAAAGGCAGGGATCCGTATGTGTGAAGGCGGCATCAACACCGGCCAGATGAAACTCGCGGTCGCCATGATCAACGACGCGCTCGCACTCTCGCAGCAGCACCTGGAGCAGCTCCACCATCTGGCCGACCAGGGTCGCAGGGCCGCAACGAGCGCCGAGCTCGCGCAGGTCACGGTCATGCTCGGCGAGGCGCGCGAGAAGCTCGACAGCGCGGTGGAGAAGCTCTCTGTGGCTGAGGACGACGTCACCATCGAGCGTCTGTAGGCGCGGCGCCCACCAGTTGAGCACGTCACCACGATCGCCCGCGAGCAGCAGTGCCGTGGGCGGTCTGCTGTACTGCTACAATCGCCCCATGAGCAAGAAGAGCCGCTTCAAGCAGACACGCCCGCACCGCACGGTGTTCGCGCCGGAGACGGGCGAGGCGCCCCTCTACTGGGAGTGCCCGGTCTGCGGCTACATCAGCGGGGACCCGCTGTTCATGGACGGCAACCATCCCTGCCCCATCTGCGGCGCTACCGATGGGGAGCGTCGCGAGTACCCGACCGAGCGTATCCGCAGACTCGATGCGCGCATCCGTGGTTACAACGCCGACGGAGACCACGAGATCGTGGTCATCCTCGTGATGGCACTCCTCGAGGCCGTGCTCGAGGACATCCTGGACCGTATCATGAACGCGCAGGGCGCCTCTCTCCCGTTACGCAAGATGGTGATGGACACCCAGCGCGCGATCGGCACCCGCATCGGCAAGCTCTTCCCCGCGCTCGTGGGCGAGGAGTTCGAGGAAGCGGCCGCCGAGCTCGGCTATAGCGACTTCCCGTACCGTTGGCGCCAGCTACGCGAGGTGCGCAACGCGTTCATCCACGACTCACCGTTCAACGGCGCGCGTGAGACCCTGCAACCCAGCATGGGCGACGACGCGATGGAGCTCCTTGACCAGTCGTACAAGCTCTTCGTGCTGCTCAACAACCGGTTCGTCGCCGACGGATTCAGCGAGGGCTGAGGGCGTGCGCGCGGTCTCGCTGCACGTCACGGGCGTGGTCCAGGGCGTGGGGTTCCGCCCGTTCGTGTACACGCTCGCGACGCGCCTCGGCGTACACGGCTGGGTGAAGAACACCTCGGACGGCGTGTTCGCGCACGCCGAGGGTGACGCCGATGCCGTAGCCGTGTTCGTGCGCGACATCCGCGACCAGGCGCCGCCGATGGCGGTGGTGAACGCCGTGGAGACCGTGGAGGTGCCCGCCGAGGGGCACACGGCGTTCGTGATCGTGGAGTCCGAGGCGATCGCCGGTGCGATGACGCTCGTCTCGCCCGACATCGCGACGTGTGATGCCTGTGCTGCCGAGATGCGCGATCCGGGAAACCGCCGCTTCGGCTATCCGTTCACCAACTGCACCAACTGTGGACCGCGTTTCACCATCATCGAGGATGTGCCGTACGACCGGCCCCTCACCACCATGCGCGACTTCCCGCTCTGCGACGAGTGTGCCGCCGAGTACGCCGACCCGGCCGACCGGCGGTTCCACGCACAGCCGAACGCGTGCTTCCGGTGCGGGCCAAGGTTGTATCTCAACACACCCATGAGCGGCGGTCAGGGTGAGGGTCCGGCGCTCAGACAGTCCTTGCCGGGGGCCCTCGCTGCCGACGCGCGCTCTTCGCGCGCTCCGGCAGCTCCCCCGGCTGCGGAACTCGCGGCGGACCCTCACCCTGACCCCCGCCCTGACCACATGAAGGAACGGGAATGGGAGCCGTCGGTTGAATCCGTCCCGCGGCCGCATCGGGACGTCGATGCGGAGCGAGAGCGATCGGCGGCGATCATCGCCGAGACGGTGTCGCTCCTGCGCGATGGAGCGATCATCGCGGTGAAGGGATTGGGCGGGTTCCAGCTGGCGTGCGACGCGGGCAACGAGGATGCTGTGCTGCGGCTCCGCGAGCGAAAGCATCGCTGGGGCAAGGCGCTCGCGGTGATGACGCCGTCGTTTGAGATGGCGCGTGAGTGGTGCGAGATATCGGCCGAGGAAGAGGCGCTGCTGACGGCCCCATCCGCACCCATAGTCCTGCTGCGGCTCAGGGAGGCGAGCGTGCGGAGTGGGGGGTCCGCCGCGAGTTCCGCAGGCGGGGGAGGCGCCGAGGGCGCGGATGAGCGCCCGAGTGCGCCGAGGGCCCCCGGCGAGGACTGTCTGAGCGCCGGACCCCCCACTCCGACGCTCGCCCCCTCTCTGAACCCATGCCTATCCGAGCTGGGCGTGATGCTGCCCTATACGCCGCTGCACCACCTGCTGCTCGACGCGTTCGGCGGGCCGCTCGTGATGACCTCGGGCAACCGTAGCGACGAACCGATCGCCACCGGCAACGCCGAGGCGCTCGAGCGGCTCTCGGACATCGCCGACGCGTTCCTGATGCACGACCGCGACATCTACTCCCGCTACGACGACTCGGTGGTGCGCTACACGCGCGATGTGGGTGTGGAGTTCATTCGGCGGGCACGTGGGTATGCTCCGTTCCCGCTCGTGTCGCCGGTGGCCGAGGGCGTGGATGTGTTCGCCGCGGGCCCCGAGCAGAAGAACACGTTCTGCCTGCTCACGGGCGAGCACGCATTCGTCTCGCAACACATCGGCGACATGGAGAACGCCGAGACGCTGGAGAGCTACGAACGCACGATCGCACTCTACGAGCACCTGTTCCGGGTGCGGCCCGCGACCGTGGCCTACGACCTGCATCCCGAGTACCTGTCGACCAAGCACGCGCTCTCGCTCGACCTGCCAACCATCGGCGTGCAGCATCACCACGCGCACATCGCGAGCGTGACAGCCGAGCACGGCGTCAGCGAGCGCGTGCTCGGCGTAGCGCTCGACGGCACCGGCTACGGCACTGACGGCACGATCTGGGGCGGTGAGTGGCTGGCCGCCAGCTGGTCCGGATTCGAGCGCGTGGCGCATCTGCGTACACTGCCGCTGCCGGGCGGTGCGGCCGCCATCAGACGACCGGCGCGCATGGCTCTCGGCGCGCTCGCCGAATGCGGGCTGCTCGACCACCCGGGCGCGGCCGTGCTGCACGCGCGGTTGGCTCCAGTTGAAGAGAAGACCGTGCTCGCGATGATCGCGCACGGCCTCAACACGCCGCGCACGAGCTCGATGGGGCGGCTGTTCGACGCGGTGGCCGCGCTTGCGGGCGTGCGTGTCGATGCGCTCTACGAAGGCCAGGCCGCGATCGAGCTCGAGGCGCTTGCGGATCCAACGGCTGCGGGGACGTACGTGTTCGGCGTCACCGAGGACGACGATGGCGCGATCGTGGTCGACCCGGCACCCGTGCTCGAAGCGGTGCTCGGTGACGTTGCGGCGGGGGCGGGGGCGCCCACGATCTCCGCGCGCTTCCACCGCGCCGTCGTTGACGCGGTGGTGCGGGTGAGCGCGCACCTGGCCCCCGGCCTGGGTGTTCGCCATGTCGCGCTCGCCGGCGGCGTGTTCATGAACCGTCTCGTGGTGCGGGGCTGCGTCCTCGGGCTTCGCGAAGCCGGTCTGGAGCCGCTCACGCACGTACGCCTGCCCGCCAACGACGGCGGCGTGTCGTTCGGCCAGGCGGTCATCGCACGGGCGCGGCTGGCCGAGAAGTAGCGAGAGCTCAGTACCCTTCCTCGCGGTCCATGTCCTCGAGCATGCGGCGTAACTGCGGCAGAACGCTCGGGACTGCTACGTCGAGTGCGTGTAGTACGAGCACGTCGTCGATACCGTGATAGTAGTGAACCAGCTTGTCACGCATCCCAACGATGTCTTGCCACGGAATGTCGCCCCACTGTGCACGGCGTTCTGGCGTGACGTACCGGGCTGCCTCTCCGAGAATCACCAGCTCATGCAGAATCGCTCCACGATGCGGCAGAGTCTCAGCGAGAAGCTCATCGGGTTGTCTGCCAGAGGCGAAGACCAGCATTCGCTCACACGCCGAGACCATGTCGGCGACGTAGACCGCCTCACTACGCCTGCCACACATTGACCAGGTCCTCTACTACGTTCCTGCGCACCCGGGGGTTGATCGACGCGAGCGACCCCGAATCCGTCGTACGCCCGAGCAGATCGGCCAGGTACCGCTCCGAGCCGAACACTGTGTCGAGCGTGGGCTTCTCAACCTCCACGACCAGGTCGACGTCGCTGTCCGCGGTCTGCTCACCGCGCGCGAACGACCCGAACACGTCGATCCGTGTCACGCCGAAGCGCTCGTGGAGCTCCTCGGCATGCGCACGGATACGTGCGATCACTTCACCGAGGTCGCGGACGGGCGGCATGGCCGTCGGCACATCGAGGACCACCGCACCGTACGCGACCGACGCCTCGGCGGCGAGCAGCGGCTGCTCGCACGATGCCACGGGCCACTCCCCCATGCCCAGAGCGTCGGCCACACGCGAGAGACGACTCAGCGACACGCACCCGTACCGCTCCTTCTCCCATCGTGCGATCTGCTGCTGGTGCACGCCGATGAGATCGCCGAGCTCACGCTGCGACAACCCCCGTGCGATTCGGGCGGCTATCAGATGCGATCCGATGTCCGAAAGTGGTGTCATAGGGACATGATACAACTGTATTGTTGTTTCGACAATGTTTTCGTTGTCATCCGTGCGGACGTGGGCTGAGAAGACTCGGCGCAGCGTGGCGGTGCCGCCCTCGGCAATCGCGGCTGCTCGGGCTATAGTAGGCAGATGTCGCGCGCGAGCCGCATGCGCCCGCCCGGCACCTGCGCTAACGGACACAGGAGGAGCTCTATGTGCCTTGCGATACCCGCCCGGATCGTCTCCGAGCCCAATGAGATCGAC
>CAZSUO010000046.1:0-13325 GCA_964610065.1 uncultured Coriobacteriaceae bacterium
CCCGTGCCGAGGATGGAGACGTCGTATTCCATGGCGAGATCCTCGAACCGCTCCGCCCAGTCGGGATCGCTCGCCCACGGGTACGCCAGTGTCTCGGCGGTGCAGAGCACGTTGGCGCCTGCGCGGACCGCCGCCTCAACCTGATCGGCGACCTCATCGAGGTTGCTGCGCGTACAGATGCACACGACCTCGGGCTCGCGTGCCAGCACGGCCGCGGCATCCCCGGTCACGGGCACGTCGCATCGCCTGCCGAGCAGGTCGCCGACGGTCGAGCCCTGTCGTGCCGGGTCCATATCGATCGCGCCCACGAGCTCTATCTGCCCGGGCCGATCGAGGATGTAGTCGAGCAGACCCTGCCCCATCATGCCGGTGCCCCATACCGCGACCTTGATCATCGAGACTCCTCACGTGGTGTATGCAGAAGGACCAAGAACCTATGCAACGATACCGCTGACGAACCGGATGCGACAGTATCCGGCGGATCTGAGGCGGCGTGTCCGGCTCACCCCCGGGCGGTGCGTCTGCCTGCGCCTTCGAGGAGAAACCCGTGCCAAGCGGATGGTACCCGTCTGGGGGCGTCCTCCCTACGGGAGCGTGTGAGTGGGTTCGACCGAATCGGTCGGGAGACCCGACGGCTGCTCGGGTGCCGGATCCAGGATCTCCGGCACGGGCATCAGGTTGTCGAGCGACGGCACAGGGAAGGGCGTGGCCGTGGGATTCGACGACGGCGGCACGAAGACATGACAACTCGTGCAGTCAACGATCGTGAAGTCCGGACCCGGATGGCATCGCAGGCAGTATGAGTTCAGCCACGGCCGTGCCTCGTGAACGCCGATGTCCGGGTGTGTGAAGTGCAGCTCGGCCCACGTTGTGGGGCGATGGCAGTCGAGGCAGTTGGCCGGTCCAACGTGCGGGACGTCGCCGATGTGGCAGTCCTGGCAGGGCTTCGGCGCGTCGTCGATAAACTTCAGAGTCGGGTGGCACAGGGTGCATGCACGCTGCGTATGGGCGGTGCCCAACTTGATCTCGCCCGGGTGCTCAGCCAACAGGATGTCGGACCACAGGGTCGGACGGTGACAGGCGGTACACTCGGTCACCCCGCTGCCGTGAGGCGAGGCATGGCAGGCCGTGCACGCGTGTGAGCCGCCACCGATGTTCTGCGCGTACTTGTTGCCCGGGTGACACGAACTGCAGGCGACCTTCGCATGGGTGCCCACAAGCGGGAATCTGCTCGCGTGGTTGAACGTCGACGGCACGAAGCCCTGGGTGGTGTGGCAGTCCTGGCACGCGGTCAGGCCGCCATGCGCCGCTCCGTGGCAGCCCGTGCACACGGTCGGCGTGCCGTCGTAGATGCCCTTCGGATGACAGGCGGCGCAGTCGAGCTTGGCGTGCCCGCCTGTGATCGGGAAGTACTTGTCGTGATCGAAGCTCGAGGGAACGAACCCGTGCGGTGTATGGCACTGCTCGCACACGGTCAGGTTCTTGTGGGCCACAGGATGGCAACCGAGGCAGTTCGTAGGCGTGCCTGCGAAGGTGTTGTTCACATGGCACTCGCCGCAGTCGACCTTCAAGTGCTTGCCCTCGAGTTTGAAGAACACCGAGTGGTCCCAGCCAGGCTTGGGGCTCCACCCGCGGGACGGGTCGTGACAGCTCTGACACTGCGTGAGGCCACCGTGCATCGTGCCGTGACAACCGGCGCATGTTGCTGGCGTGCCCACGAACTGACCCTTCGTGTGGCAGTCGGTGCAGTCGATCTGCGCGTGCCTGCCCTCGAGCTTGAAGAAGGGTGAGTGGTCGAAGCCGGGAATCGGGTCCCAGCCAAGCGCAGCGTCGTGACAGCGCTCGCAGTTCGCCGTGATCCCGTGATTCTCGCCGTGGCAGTCCACGCAGCCGCGCGCGCCACTCTCCGGCACTTCGACGCCGGCCGTGTGACACTCGAAACACGACACGCCCGTGTGGCCGCCCTTGAGCGAGAGGTGGTCCCCGGGGACCGCCCGTTGCAGCGACCACGCGACCACTGTGTGGCACGGCGCACAGGCGACAGGGCCCACACCGTGTGGGGAACGAGGAGCGTGGCACGACTCGCACGCGACCGAGGGTAGCGGTTCGCCTTCGGTATGGCAGCGCTCACAGCCGATGATCGCATGGAACGACGTGTTGAACTCGGGATTCGCGTGGGTGTAGTGGGTTGCCAGCCAGGATGACGTGGTGTGACAGGTCTCGCACTCGCCGAGGTATGGCTCCTGGTGCTTGTAGTCGTGGCACGACGAGCACGACTTGGAGCCGATCTCGGGGTGCTCATCCGCAGCCGCCCGGTCGGGCTGGTAGTAGCCGTACTGGGCAACGACAAGCCCCGCGATGACGGCGATGATCGCGACGATGATCGCGATCCCCATCACGTACGATGTTCGCCTGCTCGAGCCTGCTGTCATCTGGCTGGTCGTCATCCTTTGCGTGAGACGGTCATTGGCGTCGCATCACGAGCGCCTGACTCGGTGATCATGGGTATGGTAAGCGAAATCAGCGCCACGTGCAGGCGCCCCGCGCAGGTTTCGGACGGGAGGCCCAACCACGCCGCCGGGCGTTCGCGGATTTCGCGCTCTCCAGGGGAAACGGACGCACTACCCGCCGAGGTACGCCCGCTTCAGCTCGGGATTCTCCAGCAGCTCCGCGGCCGTACCCTCGGTGAAGAGCCGGCCGCCCTGCAGCACATACCCGCGATCGGCAATCGAGAGGGCCGCGTTGGCATTCTGCTCCACCACGAACACCGCCACGCCCTGCTCGTTCACCTGCTGGATGAGCTCGAAGTTCTGGTCCACGAGCGCGGGCGAAAGTCCCATCGACGGCTCGTCCATGCAGATCAGCTTCGGCCGGCTCATGAGAGCGCGCCCGAAGGCGACCATCTGCTGCTCGCCGCCTGAGAGCGTGCCCGCGCGCTGCTTCCGCCGCTCCGCAAGCTTGGGGAAGAACCCGTACACCCGCTCCAGATCCTCGGCGATCGCGGCGCTGTCGGTGCGCGTGTACGCACCCATCTCGAGGTTCTCGAGCACCGTGAGGTTCGGGAAGAGGCGCCGGTTCTCCGGCACGGTCGCGATGCCTCGCTTGATGCGCTCTGCCGTGCGCAGGCCGTTGATGACCTCACCCTCCCAGAGCACCTCGCCCTTGGCGGGCTTCACGATGCCGAGGATGGTCTTCATCGTGGTGGACTTGCCCGACGCGTTACCGCCGAGCAGGCACACGATCTCTCCCGGATACACTTTGTAGTCCACACCCTTGAGGATCTGGATCCGTCCGTAGTACGTCTGGACGTTCCGGAACTCAAGCAGTGGCGTCTGCTGCTCGCTTGCCAAGGTAGGCCTCCACAACCTGGGGGTCGTTGGCGACTTCGTCATACGTGCCTTCGGCGATCTTCACACCATGGTCCATAGCGATCACGCGGTCCGAGACACCCTCGACCACGTGCATGTCATGCTCGATCATCAGGATCGTGTAGCCCTTCTCGCGGAGCATCTTGATCTGCTCCATGACCTCGTGCGACTCCGCCGGGTTCATGCCCGCGACCGGCTCGTCGAGCAGCAGCAGCACGGGATCCGAGGCAAGCGCGCGCGCAATCTCGAGCCGCCGCCGGTTGGCGTAGGAGAGCGAGTAGGCCGGCTGCAGCTGACGCGGGCCTGAGAATCGCCCCGGGAACATGCCGAGGATCTCCTGCGCCTTGTCGTACATCGCCTTCTCCTCGCGGCGCACGCTCGGCAGCCGAAGCATCGAGGCGATCGGGCCCGCCTTCGTGACCGAGTGCATGCCCACGAGGACGTTCTCGAGCACGTTCATGTTGGAGAACAGCCTGAGCGACTGGAACGTGCGCGAGATGCCCTTGTCGTGCACGAGGTCGGGCCGCAGTCCGGCTACGCTCTCGCCCTTGAGCAGGATGTCGCCCGAGTGGGGCTCGTACAGTCCGCTGATCAGGTTGAACGTGGTCGTCTTGCCCGAGCCGTTGGGGCCGATGATCGAGACGATCTCGTTCTCGCGCACCGTGAACGCGAGACTGTCCACGGCCTTGAGGCCGCCGAAGCTCATCGAGACGTCCTGGAGTTCGAGTACCGGTTCCATCGGCTACACCTCCAGGTCCTTCTCGCCCTCTTCGAGATCGAAGAGGGACTGGCGGGTCATCTCGAGCTCACGCGGATCCACCTCGTGCGCCTCGCGCTTGAAGATCTTGTCTGGGAGTAGCCCTTCCGGACGGAAGATGACCATCACCACGATGAGGATGCCGTAGATGAGCATCCGGTAGACCTCGAAGTCGCTGCGCGCGGCGCCGGCGGCCTCGCGGATGAGCTGCGGCAGCGCCTGGAGCACGATCGCCCCGAGCATCACGCCGGGGATCGAGCCCATGCCGCCGAGCACCACCATGCAGACCACGATCACCGACTGCATGAACAGGAACGACTCGGGGCTGATCACGTTGCTGTAGTACGCGAAGAGCGAGCCGGCAAAGCCCGCGATTCCCGCCGAGAGCACCACGGAGAGCATCTTGGCACGCACGGCCGTGATGCCCGAGGAGATGGCTGCCAGCTCGTCTTCCCTGAGCGCGTTCCACGCCCGGCCGACGCGCGAGTTCTTGAGGTTGGTGAGCAGCACGGCGAGCACGACCACGCACACGAGCACGAGGTAGTAGTACTCGAGCGGCTTGTCGATGATGAACCACGCCTCGATGCCCTCGAGCGCGGGCTTGGCATCCGCGAACAGCCGCGGCGAGTAGATGCCCGTGATCCCGTTGGGGCCGTTGGTGAGCGGCACGAGGTTGATGATGGTGAGGCGTACGATCTCGCCGAAGGCGAGCGTCACGATGGCCAGGTAGTCGCCTCGCAGCCGCAGCGTGGGCAGGCTGATGAGGAATCCGGCGACCATCGCCACGAGCGTGCTCACGACGATCACCGCCAGGAACGGCCACCGGATCTCGAACTTCGGCGATGAGAGCAGCGCCGTGGTGTACGCGCCGAACGCGAAGAACGCGATGTAGCCGAGGTTGAGCAGGCCCGTCTCGCCCATCACGATGTTGAGTCCGAGCGAGAGCAGCACGAAGATCAGCGACACCACGCCCACGCGCAGCCACGCCGTCTCCACCACGCCGATCACGTTGAGCAGCGGGAAGCCCGCCGCGATCACGATGCCCGCCAGCCACCATACCCACCCGGGCACCGCCGAGGCGATCCGCTGGACCACCGTGTCACCGTGCGCGGCCGCCGTGTCCTGACCCGATGAGGTCTTCATCCGTATGGCCATGGCTACACCTTCTCCGTGACGGCTTCGCCGAGGATGCCCGACGGACGGAACATGAGGATCACCATGAGCACCACGAACGCGATGACCGGCTGCCAGCGGGTATCCAGCCGCACTCCTCCGTTGGCGAACATCACCGCGGCGACAATCGCCAGGAACACGTTACCGGCCATCAGCCGAACCCCGTGCTCCGCCGAGACCGACAGCAGTGCGTCGGTGCGCTCGGCCATGAGCGTCTTGATCCCGTGATACGGCGCAAGCCGGTAGACGTTCATGAGGCTACGCTCGTACTCGGGCGTCCTCCGGTCATCGGAGATGTGCGCGAGGCGTCGCCGCGGGGCCTTGAACAGCTGGATATAGAGGCCGAGCACGAGGCCCGCGAGCACGAACCACGCGAGGAATCCGAGATCCACGCTCACACCGTACGTCTCGGTCATGCCGAGGACGATGGCGCCCACAACGGCGCCCGGGATGTTGCCGATGCCGCCGAGCACGGCGGATGTGAACGCCTTGAGTCCATACAGGAAGCCGGCGTCGTACTTGAGCGAGCCGTAGTACATCACGACGAGCAAGCCGCCGATGCCGGCGAGTGCGGAGCCCACGAGGAACGTGAACGCGATGGTGCGGTTCGTGTCGATGCCCATCATCTCGGCAGCTTCCATGTCCTGCGAGGTGGCGCGCATCGCCTTTCCGATACGCGTCGACTTCACCAGATAGGTGAGCCCGGCCATGAGTGCGGCCGAGACGGCGATGATCACAATCGCGAGGACACGGACGTTCACGCCGAGGATGCCGACCGATGCCGAGCTGATCGCGAGCGTCGGGATGGCCACCGGCTTGGGGCCGAACACGATGATGATCAGCTGCTGCAGCACGATCGACACGCCGATGGCGGAAAGCAGCGGTATGATCCGCGACCTCCCGCGAAGCGGACGGTAGGCGATGCGCTCGATGACGAAACCGAGCACCATCGGCACCGTGACAGCCGCCACGAGCGCGAGCGCGATCGCACCAGCCACCTTGAGCCACGGCGTGGTCGCGTCGATACCCATCGCCAACAGCGAGAACGCCGCAACGTACCCGCCCACGGTAAACACCTCGCCATGGGCGAAGTTGATGAACTTGAGAACGCCGTACACCATCGTGTAGCCCAGCGCGATGAGGGCGTAGATCATGCCCACCGTCAGGCCACCGATGGTGACGCTCATGATGTGGTCGAAGCTCACGTGCCACTCCCCACCGGATGCGGTGCATCCGATCGCCCGTTCCGTGCATTCTGCACCATGGACAGGTCTCGTGCATCCGTACCGCTACATGCAGAGACGGCGACCTGATGCGCGGGGGGCGCGGGATGAGGTCCCGCGCCCCCCGAATGCAACCAGGCGCCTTCGGTGATCGGCTACTGGGCCGAGACCCAGACGCCGTCCTTCACAACATACCGGGGTACGTTGGCGGGCGTGAGGCCCTCGACGACGATGTCGCCCTTGGCCACTGCGCCATCACTCTCGGTCGCGAAACCGAACGTGCCCGTGACACCCTCGTAGCTGAGACCCTGCAGCGCCGCGATGATCTCCTCGGTGTCCGTGGAGCCCGCCGCCTTGATGGCCTCGATCAGCGCGCCGAACGCGTCGTAGTTGTTCTGCGCGTACGGGCCGACCTCTTCACCGTACTTCTCCTTGTACTTGGCAGCGAAGGCCGCATAGCCGGGCTGCTGCTCCTCGGGGAATCCGCCGAAGGTCGCATAGATGCCCTCGCCATTCGCCTCGCCACCGGTCTGCGCAACGAGCTCCTCTGAGCGGATACCGTCGCCACCCATGAAGATCACGTCACCAAGACCGGCTTCGACCATCTGCTTGCGCATGAGGCCGGCCTCGGGGTGGTACCCGGTGAAGATGATCGCGTCAGGACCGAACTCCTTGACGTTGGCTACCTGCGCCGAGAGGTCCTTGTCGCCCGACTGGCAGTTCTGGCGCAGCGTCTCGACGCCTTCGGCCTTGAGCGTCGCCTCGGCCACATCGGCCAGACCCACCGCGTAGGCGCCGTTGTCGTCCATCAGCACGACCTTCTTGGCGCCGAGCTCCATGGCCCAGACAGCGAGCGCCTCGCCCTGGATGGCGTCGTTCCAGCAGGTGCGGAAGAAGGTGTCGGCGCCGGTCTCATTGGCCTTGGGGCCGGTGACCGAGCCGCTGATCTGCGGGATACGGTTCTCGAAGTAGATCGGGATCGCCGAAAGCGTGGCGCCGGTGGTGAGGCTGCCGATCACGCCGACAACGCCCTCGTCGACCATGGTCTGCGCAACAACGGCCGACTCGGTCGGCTCGGCCTTGTCGTCGAGCACGACGAGTTCGACCTCGTAGGTGGTGCCGTTCATCTCGAACGTGCCGAAATCCTCCAGCGCGAGTTCGACGCCGTTCTTGGCCGCCAGTCCGTAATCCGGAAGCGGGCCGGTGAGCGCGGTCTGGACGCCGATCTTGATCGTCTCGACCTCGCCGGTCGCTCCGTCGCCCTCGCCACCGTCGCCGCCGTCATCCGCCGCACAACCGTTCAGCCCGAACATGCTGAGCGCCAGGACGGATGCGAGCAGGACGGCGAGGACTTTGCGATACCTGTCGTGTACCATGCCGTACCCCCTTACCTGTCGCGATAGCGTCGCTATCTGCTTGGTTGACGGATTGTAACTTCTCGCAACGAGCCAATCCAGACTAGAACCGCGAACGGTATGCCGAGGGGCGTGAAGGGTAGCGCCGGGTGGACGAACGGTCGTCTACCTGGTCGCTGAGCGGTTGTGGGGGATGCAGCCGGTGAGTGCGGTCACCCGCAGTACGACCCCTGAAGCCCGAGGCGTCACTCGGCCAGAACAGCCATGACATCCTGACGCACACCCTGGGAGAGCGCGCCGGTGCCCCCGAGGAACCGCAGGGATCCGATGCTATCTCGCCGGGCGGACAACTCGGCGCGCGTGACCCCGGGCAGCGATGACGGGAGCGCGAAGAGCACGACGCTGCCGGTGTGACCCTGCAAGACCCCGCCGGACAGCGCGTCGGGGAAGTCCTCGCCTGATGCGATGGCGAGCCCGTCCCACGCCAGACCCGCATGGTCGACCCCGTAGCGGGCGATCGCCACCGCGGTCTCGTAGCGCGTCGCCCCGCCGAGACGGACCACGTCGGCCGCACCCAGGGCCGCGGCGATCTCACCCTCCAGCGTCGCAGGCACCGCTCCGGTGCCTCCGAGTATCAGCGCCGAGTCGACACCGTCAGCCTCCAGGCGACCCACCAGCGCGGATGATCGCGCCGGGTCCGGATGGACGAGATAGACCGGCCATCCCTGTGCGGTGGACAGCGGTGAGCCGCCCAGGGCGTCCGGGAACGCCTCGCCGGTCACGATCATGGCGCCGCCATCCCATCCCCCACCGAGCTCCTGGAGCGTGCGCGTGGCAAGCGCCTCCGCTGTCTCATACCGGGTCGCACCGGCCACACGCTCAACCGTGTCCACGCCCGGGAGGGCGTCGAGCTGCGTGAGCACTTCATCAGACACCGCCCCGGCGCCTCCGAGCACGATGACGTGATCCGCCCCGAGGCGCGCGATCTCGGCCGCCACCGCCTCCGGCAGCGAGTCCGGCGGCGTGAGGAGGATCGGCGCATCGAGCGCCCCGGCCAGTGCACTCCCGCCAAGCGCGTCGGGCCAGTTGTACGCGGTCGCGAGCAGCACGTGCGGCGCACCGCCGTCGGGAAACGCCAGCTGTGAAGCGGCGATGGCCGTGCCGATCCTGTTGGTGCCGATCTCGGCCGTTCCCTCAACCGCGGTGACCGTAAGGTACAGTCCCACGCGCGCGGCGGCCATGCTGAACGCCCCCCACCCGTACCCGGTGTCGTAACCGGCGGGGCCCATATCGCGCGCAGTGCGGAAGAGCGCAGCGGCAAGCTCGTCGTTGCTCAGCTCTGGTGCGAACCGCCACAGCGCCGCCGCGCCACCCGCAACGAGCGGCGCGGCCATGCTCGTACCATCCCACAGGGTGTAACCGGGATACGCGATCGAGCCTGCACCGTCCTCATCGAAGTCGGGCTTGATAAGTCCCCAGATGCCCTCGCCCGGGGCGAGCAGGTCGAGACCGGGCCCGTAGCTGGTGAATGAGGAACGCCGGAATACGGGGGTTTCGAGCCGGTTGTCATCGACCCGGTACGAGCCGACACCGATCACGTTGTCGCACGCGGCCGGATACTGCACCGGCGATCGTCCGGTGTTGCCCGATGCCGCGACCACGAGTACCCCGTGCGCGTGGGCGTAGTCGACGGCATCCTGCAGCGCTTGAGATTCGTCCGGGCCGCCGAGGCTCATGCAGATCACCTTGCAGCCATCATCGGTAGCCCTGTGGATCGCATCGATCACCGCGCTGTCCAGGATGGCGGCCGAGCCGGGGGCAAGGTCCCACTCGGGAATCCCGTCTACGCAGATCCCGTGCACCTTGTAGATGCGTACATCCGCATCGAAGCCGACTCCGATCGTTCCAACGCCGTTGTTCGGACCCGCGGCGATCTCGCCGGCCACACAGGTCCCGTGTGAGGCTGTGTAGATGTCGTTGTTCGGTGCCGTGTGTGGCGCTGGTGTCACATCATCATCAACGGTGAAGACATCCGTCGCGTATGTGTACGTGTCGAAGCAGTCCTTCCCCACAGAGATATTGGAACCCTTGTCGGGGTGTGTCATGTAGAAGCCGCTGTCGATCACCGCCACCGGGAATGCCGAGGCCGGGGCCTCGGCGCCGCGGGGCTGCGCGGGTGCGGGAGAGAGGTACGGCCACACGGCGTCGGCGCCCAGACTGCCGTTGCCCCGCAGGTACCAGGACCGGGCGTGCGCGAGGTAGACGGTGGAGGAGTACAGCGTGGTCTCATCCCGGAAGTGCGGGTCGTTCGGCACAGACGTGTACTCAACGGACAGCTCCCGGAGATAGTCGGGCTCCGCCCATTCGATAGCGGGATCGGCACGGAGCTCCTCCAGCCTACCCTCCAGGTCCTTGCCAGCGGCGACCCGGTAAACGCCACTCTCGCCGACGCGCCTGACAGCGGCTGGCATCTCCGTGAGCGCAGCGAGGCCCCTGCCCGGTCGCGGCTTGACGAGGATGCCTGCGGCGCGCACTGCGGACGCGGTGTCCAACGGCTCGGTGCCCGCAGCGGCTCCCGGTGCGAGCAGCAGGAGCACGAGCGCAAGCGAGATGATCCAGCGGGAGTGTCTCATGCGCGGTCCTCAAGACAAGAGTCGCCAAACAGGGCATCGGCCGGGTTGCAAGCGCCCATACCCGGCTTCACTGCTGCGTGTCTTCCCATCATGGCCCCCGCGATACCGCTTCGCAAGCCGAGCGAACGGGACGCGGGTGCCTATCCGCCAGTGTGCTGATCAGCGCCCAATCCGAAGAACCGCTCAAAGAACGCGCCGAGCCTCGCGAGCACTCGCTGCTTCTTCTCGCCGTGGCTCCCATCCGGGCCGAAGCGCGAGGCCGGCGGGAGCACCTTGGTGATCGCGGTGCCTGTGGTGCGGATCGCGCCGTCTCGGAAAGCCGTGTCGATGAAGGCACGCGTCTCGTCGGGGCGCAGACCTTCGGACTCGATGATGGCAGCGAGCTCAGCCTCACGCCTGCCGAGGATGAACGCCTGCCACTCCTCATCGATCGCGCCACTCACCGACACTGAGTCCACGAACGCCTCGATGAGGTCCTTCTTGTTGCGCAGGCTCGGGCTTGCGTCGATCGCGCGGCTGATGGAGGCGCGGATCTCGATATCGGTCCCGTCGCCGTGGGCTGCACGCCACTTCTCAACCAGCATGAGGATGTAGTCCACGTTGATCTCGACCTGCTTGATGAGCTCGATCTCAAAGACGATATCGTCGTTTATCGACTCCTTCTCGGCCCGACCCCGGTACTCCGCGTAGAGGTCGAGGTAGACGCTGCGGTAGTCCTGCCCCTGACGCTCGGTCAAGAGCTCGCTTCCGGCGAAGTCGTCAAAGGCCGTGAGGATGTTCTGCAGGCGCAGGATGGCGCCGAAGAGCGCGATGAACTCCTTCTGGGCGCTCTCGCCCACGACCGGTGTGCCGAGCGGGTACTTCTCGAGCAGCTCACCCACCTTCTCGGCGTACTCGGCGTAGTACTCTCGGTACGGTTTGAGCAGCACGATGCCGCACGCGTCCTTGTTGCCAAAGAGCGCGATGGCGTCGTTGGTCTGCTGCTCCAGGTCACGGAACGAGACGATGTTGCCGTAGGTCTTCACCGAGTTGAGGATGCGGTTGGTGCGCGAATACGCCTGGATGAGGCCATGCATCCGCAGGTTCTTGTCGACGAAGAGCGTGTTGAGCGTGGTGGCATCAAAGCCGGTGAGGAACATGTTCACCACGATGACCAGGTCGATCTGGCGGCCGCGCAGACGTAGCGAGAGGTCCTTGTAGTAGTTCTGGAACTTGTCAGCCGAGGTGTCGAAGCTCGTGCCGAAGTAGCCGTTGTAGTCGCGGATCGCATCGTCGAGGAAGTCACGCGATGACTGGTCGAGCGCGCCGGTCTCGAAGCCCTCCTCGTCGAGATAGCCCTCGACCTCCTCGTTGGCGGCATACGAGTAGATGAGGCCGACCGTGAGGCGGCGGTCGGGCGTGAGCGCCTCCTGCTGCTTCTTGAACTCGAGGTAGTAGCGCTTGGCCGCCTCGATCGAAGCAGTGGCGAAGAGCGCGTTGAAGCCGCGCATCCGCTTGCCGGCAAGCGCGTAGTGCTCGGCGCGCTTGGTCTTCTGGTCGAAGTGCTCGAGCGTGTAGGCAACGACCTGCTCGATGCGCTCGGGCGCCATGAGCGCCCGCTCGGTGTCGATCGCGGCCACCTGCGCATCGGTGATGTGCTCCGGCAGCTTGATGGTGTTCACGTAGTCGATACGGAAGGGCAGTACGTTCTTGTCGGTGATGGCGTCCACGATGGTGTACGTGTGGAGCTTCTCGCCAAAGGCCTGCTCGGTGGTCTGCAGGCCCGGTCTGCCTGCCCCGGCGTTCTCGGCGAAGATCGGCGTGCCGGTGAAGCCGAAGAGGTTGTAGCGCTTGAACGCCTTGGTGATGGCCGAGTGCATCTCACCGAACTGCGAGCGGTGACACTCATCGAAGATGATCACGATGTGGCCCGAGTAGATCACGTGGCCCTTGTTGGCCGAGATGAAGTTGGAGAGCTTCTGGATCGTGGTGATGATGATCCGAGCGCCGGGGTCCTCGAGCTGCTTCTTGAGCACCGCGGTCGAAGTGTTGGAGTTGGCGGCGCCTCGCTCGAAGCGGTCGTACTCGCGCATCGTCTGGTAGTCGAGGTCCTTGCGGTCCACGACGAAGAGCACCTTGTCCACGCTCGGGATGTTGGTGGCGAGTTGCGCGGCCTTGAAGCTCGTGAGCGTCTTGCCCGAGCCGGTGGTGTGCCACACGTAGCCGCCTGCGGCTAGCGTTCCGAGCTGCCGGTAGTTGGTGGAGACCTCGATCTTCTGCAGGATCCGCTCGGTGGCCACGATCTGGTACGGGCGCATCACCAGCAGCATGCGGTCTGCGGTGAGCACGCAGTACTTCGTGAGGATGTTCAACAGCGCATGCTTGGCGAAGAACGTCTTGGCAAAGGCCGTGAGCTCCTGGATCGGCCGGTTGGTGGCATCGGCCCACCACGAGGTGAACTCGAATGTGTTCGACGTCTTGCGGGTCCGCTTGGAGCCGGCCATCTCACTCAAGTGCTGCTGGCGGGTGGTGTTGGAGTAGTACTTGGTGAGCGTGCCGTTGCTGATGACGAAGAGCTGCACGTACTCGAAGAGGCCGGAGCCGGCCCAGAAGCTGTCGCGCTGGTAGCGGTCGATCTGGTTGAACGCCTCACGGATGTCCACTCCCCGGCGCTTGAGCTCGATGTGCACCATCGGCAGGCCGTTCACGAGCACGGTCACGTCGTAGCGGTTGGATCGCACCGCGCCGCCCTCACCCTCGGCGATCTCGTATTGGTTGATGACCTGCAGCCGGTTGTTGTGGATGTTGGCCTTGTCTATGAGCGAGATGTTCTTGGT
>CAZSUO010000047.1:0-1286 GCA_964610065.1 uncultured Coriobacteriaceae bacterium
CGGGAGCGCCTTCGCCGAGCGAGTACGTGAGCGTGTTCGCCGGCAGGTCCGCGTCGGTCGCGGTGGCCGTGAACGTGAGCTCGGAGAGCTCGTCCGCGGACTTCGCGCCGATCTCGCTGAGCACCGGGGCCACGTTGACCTCGGCCACCGTGACGGTGATGGTCTCGGAGTCGGTCAGCACACCGTCGGAGGTGATCACCGTGATGTCGAAGGTGCCGGGGCCGTCAGCCTCGGTCGGCGTCCAGGAGAACACGCCGGTCGCCGGATCGATGGCAGCACCTGTCGGAGCGCCTTCGATCGAGTACGTGACTGCAGCGCCCTCAGGATCGGTGGCCGTTGCGGTGAAGGTGAGCTCGGAAAGCTCGTCCACCGACCTCGCGCCGATTGATGCAAGGACAGGCGCATTATCAATATCAGTGACCGTGACGGTGAAGGTCTCGGAATCCGTGACCGTGCCGTCTGACACGATCATGGTGATGTCGTAGGAGCCGGGGCCCTGGGCTTCGGTCGGTGTCCAGGTGAAGACACCCGCCTCGGTGACCGAGGCGCCTCCCGGAGCTCCTTCGCCGAGCGAGAACGTGAGCGTGTTGGCGGGCAGGTCGGCGTCGGTGGCGCTTGCCGTGAACGTGAGTTCGGTGAGCTCATCGACGCTCTGAGCGCCGATCTCCGTGAGCACCGGAGCCTCGTTCGTCTCGTTGGTGACGGTGAGCGACTTCAGCGCCGGCGTTGTCACACCGGCCGAGGCCATGCGGACCTCAAGGTCGATGTAGCGGGAGGCAGGAAGGCCGCGCAGGTCTCCGTACCAGGTGGAGTCGCCGCAGGCTGTGCCGAAGTAGGTGCCGGTGCGGTCCGTCCAGTCGACCACGCTCCCATCGCGCCCAAGCGGCTCGGACCAGGTGATGCCGTCGTCTGACAAACGCACGCCGATCTTCACTGACTCACCGGGCACGAGCCGGGATGCCAAGACCCCCACGAGAGACGACCACCGCCAGAGTCGTGGATCCTCGGCGGCGCGCATGGCTCGAAGGCCGACCGCATCCGCGCCGCCAAGAGCGCCCGCGCGTGGCCGAGTGTTCACGTGGGACACCCACCCCGAGACGTCGAGCTGGCCGACGCCGTTGTAGCCGACGGCCACGGCGGTGCCGTCGGAGCGAAGACCGACGGTATGGTCATAGCCGGCGGAAATTGCGACCAGATCGGTCCACCCGGAGACGTCGAGCCGGCCGTAGCTGTTGTAGCCGACGGCCACGGCGGTGCCGTCGGAGCGAAGACCGACGGTATGGTCA
>CAZSUO010000047.1:1386-11411 GCA_964610065.1 uncultured Coriobacteriaceae bacterium
GGTAGCCGCCGGCTGCGACGGCGACCAGGTCGGTCGATGCGTCCTCCAGCACCACCGCCCCAGGTGTATCAGTCGTCGACACCCCCGACAGCGTGACCGGCTCACCCGTAGTCGATGCATTCGTCTCGAAGTCGGCCTGCGTGTCCCACGTCCACGTCTCGGTCACGCGGTCAGCTGCCATCGCGGGTGGCGGCGCAAACGTTACCCCCACTGCCACGAGCGCGATCGAGAGCGCACAAGAAAGGGCAGCGCGTGTGCGCCGCCCGACTGACCGATTCCAGACTGCTGACCCTCGTCGCTGACCCATGACCACCGTCGCTTTCGCCGTCCGACCTCGAGGCTCCTGGAGTACGCAGACACGCTACCGCCCGTAGACGGCATGCTAGTTATGGTATCAGCAATCCGCGGCGGGGTGTTAGCAGCTTTTCATATCATTTCTTGATATGTCGCCCTGATGGGTCGGCGAGCCGCCCCTCACCCCCCCTTGAGCGCCTCAGCGACCGCATCGGCCACGTCGCGCGTCACGCCCGGCACGGCCGCGATCTCCTCGGCACTCGCGGCGCGCAGCTTGCGGATGCCGCCGAAGTGCTTGAGGAGCGCCTTCTTGCGCTTGGGGCCCACGCCGGGGATCTCGTCGAGCACGGAGGCGGTCATCGCCTTGCCGCGCAGCTCGCGGTGGTATTCGATCGCAAACCGGTGCGCCTCGTCGCGCACGCGCTTCACCAGGTAGAGCGAGGGCGAGCCGTTGGGCAGCACGACCGGCTCGTTCCAGCCGGGCACCCAGAGCTCCTCCTCGCGCTTGGCGAGCGACGCGAGTGAGATGTGCGTGAGGCCGAGCTCGGCAAGCACCGCGCGGACCGCGTTGAGCTGCGGCTTGCCACCGTCGATGAGCAGCAGGTCGGGCCGCTGCCGGGCGAAGCGGCTGTCGCCAGCGTCCTCGCGAGCGAACCTGCGGCGCAGCACCTCGGCCATCATGGCCACGTCGTTGGCCTCCTCGGCGGGCAGCCGCACCTTGAAGCGCCGGTACGCCGCCTTGTCGGCGCGACCGCCGGTGAAGACCACCATCGAGCCCACCGAGTGGCGCCCGTGGAGGGTCGAGATGTCGTAGCACTCGATGCGCAGCGGCGGCGCCGGGAGCGCGAGCGCGCTCTCGAGCTCGAGGAGCGCGCGGTTGAGTCGCTCCTCGTCATAGCGGGTGCGGTGCTTGTAGCGCGCGAGCGAGTGGCGCGCGTTCACCGACGCAAGCTCAAGCAGCGATCGCTTGTCGCCCCGCTGCGGCACGAGCAGGTGCACGTTGGTGCCGCGCAGGCCGCGCAGCCACGCCTCGGCGGCCTCAGGCTCCTCGGGCAGCACGGGCACCAGAACCTCGCGCGGCACGTACGACGCGGTGCCGTAGTAGCGGAGCAGGAAGCCTTCGATGAGCTCGACCTCGCCCACATCGAGGCCCTTGTCGAGCGTGAACTCGTTGCTGCCCACGATGCGACCCTCGCGCACGTGGAGCAGGTGCACGCCGGTGATGGTCTCCTCGCGCTCGAGGCCGATGACGTCCAGATCGAGTGGTCGGTCCGAGACGACCCGCTGCCGCTCGAGCGAGGCGCACACGGCGTCGAGCGAGTTGCGCATCCGCGCCGCGCGCTCGTAGTCCAGCTCAGCTGCCGCCTCGCGCATCGCGCGCTCGAGTTCGTCGGCCACCTCGCGCTGCCGCCCCTCGAGGAACGCCGCGATCTTGTCGACGCGCTCGCGGTACTCGGCCTGCGTGATCGCGCCCACGCACGGCCCGGGGCCCTTGCCCACGTGGTAGTCGAAGCACGCCGTACCGCTGGGTTCGCCACCGCGCGCGGTCAGGCGCTTCCACTCCACGCACGTGGCGCGACACACCGGGTAGACGCGCCGCACGACCTCCATCGTCTCGCGCGCGGCGCGGGCGTCGGTGTACGGGCCGAAGTAGCGCGTGCCGGGCCGGTGCTTCTCGCGCGTATACTTGATTGCGGGGAACGGGTCGGAGAGCGTGAGTGCGATGAATGGGAAGCTCTTGTCGTCCTTGAAGTCCACGTTGTACGGCGGCCGAAGCTCCTTGATGAGGTTGGCCTCGAGGATCATGGACTCGGCCTCGGTGGTGGTGGTCACGTAGTCGAACGAGTCCACGCGCGCCATCATCCGCGGCACCATCGGCCGCTCGTCGTGGAGGTTCACGTACTGCTTCATGCGCTTGCGGAGCGACTTCGCCTTGCCGACGTACAGGACCTCACTTCCCTGCTTCCAGAGGTAGACGCCTGGCGCGTCGGGCGCACGGGAGACCTGCTCGGAGATGTCGGGGTGTGTGCTCACAGGGACAAGGATACCGCGAGGCGACCATGCGGTGTCAGACCACGGGAACGGGCCCCGGACGGATCGCTCCGCCCGGGGCCCGGGTCACGCGCTCACGCGCACCTGCGCACTGCGTCAGCGGTCGAGCACGTCCGCAACCTCAAGACGCACCGCCTGGCTCACGGCGCCGTACCCGCCGAGGAACCGTACCTCGGCAATGGCCGGGGCGTTCTCGTCAAGCACCTCGCGCGTTGCCGGTGCGAGGGTCGCCGACGGCGTCAGCAGCATGACGCTACCGCTGCGACCCTGCAGCACGCCGCCCACCAGCGCGTCGGGGAAGTCGGCGCCGGTCGCGATGGCAAGGTGGTTCCAGCCAAGACCGGCTTCGTCCACACCAAAGGACGCCACTGCGGCCGCCGTCTCATAACGGTCGGCACCCGACAAGCGCGCGACCGCGGCCGCACCGAGCGCGTCCGCAAGCATGGTCTCTACGCCACTTGCCACGGCGCCTTCCCCACCGAGGATGACCGCGCGTGTGACACCATCGTCCAGCATCGCCGTCACCGCCGCCTCATGAGTGGCCGCGTCGGCGCCGACGAGATAGATCGGCCAGCCTTGTGCCGCTGACAGCGGCGAAGCGCCAAGCGCGTCGGGGAACGCGACGCCGGTGCTCACGAACGCCGTGCCGTCCCAGCCATCCCCGAGCTCGGCGATGGTCCGTGCCACCACTGCAGCCGCGGTCTCATAACGGTTCGCTCCGGAGATGCGCTCGACGCCTGCAACACCGTCGAGCTCGCCGAGCTCATCGGCAACGGCCGCCGATACTGCACCCTCGCCACCGAGGATGATCACTTCGGTTGCGCCAAGGCGGGCGATCTCCTCGGCCACGACGTCCGGGAGGACATCGGCGCGCGTGAGGAGGATAGGCGCGTCAAGCGCACCGGCCAGAGCGCTGCCACAGATGGCATCGGGCCAATCGTAGGCGGTCGCGATGAGCACGGTGTCCGCACCCTCGGGGAACGCCTCTGTGGCAACGTCGACGGCAGTCGCCATGCGGTCCTCGCCGGCGAGTGTGGTGACCTCGAGCGGCACCTCGCCCACCGTCACGGTGACGATCTCGGTATCCGTCGCGGCGCCGTCTGACACCACGACACCGATGTCGTACACGCCCGGTCCTTGGTCCTCATCGGGTGTCCAGGTGAACATGCCATCAGCGGTGATCGACGCACCCGCGGGGGCACCCGCACCCAGGCTGAAGGTCAGCGACTGTGCTGGAACGTCCGGGTCGGTTGCGAGGGCGGTGAATGCGAGCTCGGAGCGCTCGTCGACCGCCTTCGGACCGATCGTCCCGAGGACCGGAGGTTTGTTCGCCTCGGTCACGCGGAGCGTGAACACACGGGTGCCTGTAGTGACGCCGTCGCTGGCGATGAGTGTGATCTCATACAGACCCGGACCCTGCGCTTCGGTCGGCGTCCATGAGAACTTGCCGTTCTCGAGTACCGCCGCTCCCTCCGGAGCACCGTCGCCAAGGCTGTAGTACACCGGCTGCGCCGGGACGTCGGAGTCCACCGCCACCGCCGTGAACGAGAACGGCACCTCCTCGCTGATCACTCTGTTGCTGATCTGCGGGAACACCGGCGCGGCGTTGACCTCGCGCACCGTCACGACGAACGAGGTCGTTACCGTCTCCTCGCCATCGCTGAGCCTGACGGTGATCGTGTACGTTCCGGGACCCTGCGCCTCCGTGGGCGTCCAACTGAACACGCCACCAGGTGTGATGGCCGCGCCTGCCGGAGCACCGGCGCCGAGTGAGAACACGAACGACTCAGGGTCTCCGCCCGTGGCCGTCGCGGTGAATGTGAGCTTGGTCAGCTCGTCGATCGTCACATTGGCGATGGGGTCCAGCACCGGTGTCGAAGCACGCATGGTGGCCACGTACACCTGATCCATGTCCGACTTGACCGTCTGGCCCGCGATGAGCGTCCGCGCGGGGGTGACGAACGCCGCGTACGTACCGTCGCCGCTCACCGAGGGCTTGGTCTTGTTGCTCACGTCGTCGTCGCCCTGCGTGCCGTCGGTGGCCACGCTCACACGCGCGGTCTCACCGGTGGCCATCTCATACATGAACACATCCTCGAGGCCGTTCGTGTCGCCCTCGACGAGGTTGCTGGCGTCCGACGAGTACACAACGTACATACCATCGGCACTGATAGCGGGGTTGGCCGAGCAGTTGTCGGCTTCGAGCGCCGATGTGCTCAATCCGAGGATCGACGCGACGCCCGAGACCACGGAATCGAAGCCGATGCCACCGTCGTCGATCCCGTTGGTGATGCGGATCGTCGTGTCTTCCTCGCGGTCGTGGACGAAGATGTCGCCGTCGTACCAGCCCTCCGGAGCGTCGTCGAGCAGGTTCGTGGCGCCGGACTGGAAGGCCACGTACCGGCCGTCCGCACTGATCGAGGGCCACCGCGAGCACTCATCGGCCTCGGCGCCCAGCGTACTCACGCTGACACGCTCGGTCACCCCGGCAACCATGTCGCGCACGAAGATGTCAGCGCGACCGTTCGTGTCATCGGGCAGGATGTCCGAAGCGGGCGTACGGAACGCGATGATGGTGCCATCAAAGTTGGGCGAAGGCCAGTAGCTGTCGTCGTTTCCGCCCGAACCCGACGTGCTGACGCTCACGAGCTCGGTGTTGCCGGTATCGCGGTAGTGGACGTAAACGTCCATCCAGCTGTTCTCATCCTCGGGCACCAGGTTCCACCGGGTGCGGAACACCACGGCGTTGCCGTCGCCGCTGATGTACGGCCACGACGAACAGTCTCCGGTCTCGCCGCCTTCGCTGTCCATGCTGACGCGCTCGAGCGACCCGTCCGTCACGTCGTACACGAACACATCCGCGACGCCGTTCGTATCTCCCTCGATGAGGTCCGACGCGTCAGACTGGAACGCCACGTATCTGCCGTCCGCGCTGATCGACGGATGGGATGAGCAGCCGTCTCCCGTCGTCCCCTCGGCAGTCATGCTCACGCACCGGAGCTCATCGGTCTCCCGGTCGTGCAGGAACACGTCGTTCACCCGGTTCTTGTCACCCAGGACCAGGTTGGGGGCGTACGACTGGAACACCACATAACGACCATCCGCGCTGATCCGGGCGAAATCGGAGTCATCGATCGGCTCATCGATAAGGCCGCCGACGGTCACCAGAGTGGTGGTGCCAGCGGCGATATCCCGGTACATGATGTCAGACTGGTTCGCGTAGTCGTTCTCGTACAGGTTCCGCCCCACCGTCCAGAAGACCACCCTGTCACCGCTGGTGGAGACGCAGGGGTCCTCGGACCAGTCATCGGAGATGGTCTCATCACTCGAGGCGCTCACGAGCACTGTCGTACCCGCGGTCATATCGCGGAGGAACGCGTCGGGGGCGTAATTCGTGTCGCCGGGAACGAGGTTGTTCGCGTAGGAGAGGAACGCCACGAACGAGCCATCGGAGTTTATGCGCGGTCGATAGGATTCGCTTGTGGTCTGCGTGCCACTCGTGGAGACGCTCACCAGCTCGTTCGTACCCGTCAGGAGGTCGCGACGGAAGATGTCCGGCGCGTAGTTCACGTCACCGGGCACGACGTTCGTGCCGGTCGAGGAGAACGCGACGTATCGCCCGTCATCGCTGATCGAGCACTCGTAGCTCTGCGAAGTGAGCTGGGACCCGTCCGCGGCGACGCTGACGCGAGTGGTGACGCCCAGGAACATGTCCCGCACGAAGACATCCCACTGGCCGTTCGTGTCCCCGGGAACGAGGTCGCTCGCCCATGAGGGGAACACCACATACCGGCCGTCCGCACTGATGTCGGGCTCGCTCGAGCTGCTGTTCGGGCCTGTGCCGAGGTACGACAGGCTGGCGGTCACGGTAGTGCCGGTCCGCCGGTCATGCACCAGTACATCAGACATCCCGGAGCTGCCCTCGGGCACGATATTCGTGGCGTTCGATACGAACGCCACGACATTGCCGTCGGCGCTGATGGCCGGCGAATATGCCTGACTGTTGCCCCACGTGCCGTCGGTTGCGCGGCTGACCACCTCAACGGTCTTGTCGACCGTGTCGTACACGAACACATCCTGCGTGCCGTTCGTATCACCAGGGACCAGGTTCGACGCCCACGACTGATACGCGATGAAGCGTCCATCGGCGCTGATGGACGGACGCCATGAGTAGCTGTTGCCTTGTGTACCGTCCGACGCACGGCTGACCAGCGTGGTCGTCTTGGCCTCGGTGTCGTACAAGAAGATGTCCGCGTTGCCGTTGGTGTCTCCCTCGACGAGGTTGTCAGCCTCGGATGAGAACGCGATGAAACGGCCGTCGTCGGTCATCACCGGGTCGTACGATGACGCGTTGGCCGCCGGAGGCATGTCCGGGTACGCCCGGGTGATCTTCTCCATCTCGAGAGGCACGGGTTGCGTGAACCCGTAGACGGTCGTCGGCGCAATGAGCGCGACCACCAGGAGGAAGATGGGGAGCGCGCGCTGCACGCTCCGCCCCGGGAATGACGACCGCCGGTCTCTGTCCATGAGGACCCCCCGCCGTACGAAAGCCCGCGGACGCGGCTGCGACGAGGAGTTCGGGCGTCCGACACATTACGGCAATCGTAGTCCTAGCGATTGCGTACGATATGTGACGGTGCTCACACTACGCGAGATTACTGTTCGCTCATGCCCTCGGAGCCGCCGCCTGTCAGCCCCCTCGGGCCGTTCGCCGGGCCTCGGCTCACTCCTGGCCACTCGGACCGGACCGTCCCTGGTGACCTTCTAGTACCGGCTTCAGGAACCTGCCGGTGTGTGACGCCGCGCAGGCCACCACGTCCTCGGGCGTACCGGTCACCACGATCTCGCCGCCGCGGTCCCCGCCCTCGGGGCCGAGGTCGATGATGTGGTCTGCGCTCTTGATCACGTCGAGGTTGTGCTCGATCACAAGCACGGTGTTGCCTGCGTCCACAAGCCGTTGGAGCACGTTGAGCAGCTGCCGCACGTCGTCGAAGTGCAGACCGGTCGTCGGCTCATCGAGTATGTAGAACGTCCTCCCGGTCGAGACGCGCTGCAGCTCGCTCGCGAGCTTCACCCGCTGTGCCTCGCCACCCGAAAGCGTCGTGGCGGGCTGGCCGAGCCGCACGTAGCCGAGGCCCACGTCGAAGAGCGTCTGGAACTTGCGGCGAATCTTGGGGATGTTCTCGAAGAACGACAGCGCCTCCTCCACCGACATGTCGAGGATCTCGGCGACGTTCTTCCCTTTGTACGTCACCTGGAGCGTCTCGCGGTTGTACCGGGCGCCCTTGCAGACCTCACACGGCACGTACACATCCGGGAGGAAATGCATCTCGATCTTGATCTGTCCGTCGCCCTTGCACGCCTCACAGCGACCGCCGCGCACGTTGAAGCTGAAACGTCCCGGCGCGTAGCCACGGGCCTTGGACTCGTTGGTCGACGCCAGCAGGCTGCGGATGTCATCCCACACGCCCGTGTAGGTGGCCGGATTGCTCCTCGGCGTCCGGCCGATGGGGCTCTGGTCGATCGTGATGACCTTGTCGAGCCGCTCCAGACCTTCGATCCGGTCGTGCTTGCCGGTGCGATGACGTGTGCGGTACACGGCGTTGCTGAGCGCGGGGGCGAGCGTGTCGGCCACGAGCGAACTCTTCCCCGAGCCCGATACGCCGGTCACCACCGTGAGCATGCCGAGCGGGATCTCCACATCGATCGACTGCAGGTTGTTCTGCCGCGCGCCCACGATCGTGACACTCCCCTTCGACGGCGTACGCCGCTCGGCGGGAAGCGGGATCTCCACCTCGCCGGCCAGGTAGCGGCCGGTAAGCGAATCCGGGCATGCGAGCAGCGTGTCCGGCCGACCGATGCACACGATCTCGCCGCCGTGCTCCCCCGCCCCCGGCCCCATATCGATGACGTAGTCGGCCTCGCGGATCGTCTCCTCGTCGTGCTCCACCACGATGACCGTGTTGCCGATGTCGCGCAGGCGCTTGAGCGCCGCAATGAGCCGCTCGTTGTCGCGCTGGTGCAGCCCGATCGATGGCTCGTCGAGTATGTAGAGCACCCCCACCAGGCCGCTGCCGATCTGCGTGGCGAGCCGGATGCGCTGTGCCTCGCCACCGGAGAGCGTGGCGGTGGCACGCTCGAGCGTCAGGTAGTCGAGCCCTACGTCCACGAGGAAGCGGAGCCGCTCGAGGATCTCCTTGATGATGCGGCTCGCGATGATCTGCTCGCGCTCGGTCAGAAGCTCAGCCGCCTCGAAGAACTGGAGCGACTGGCCGGCTGACATCCCGGTGACCTCATGGATGTTCTTGCCACCCACGGTCACCGCGAGGATCTCCGGCTTCAGGCGCGCCCCGCCGCACGAGGCGCACGGGATGACGGCCATGAACTCCTCGAGCTTCTCCTTGCTCAGCTCGCTGTCGGTCTCTTCGTGACGGCGCATCACGCTCGAGAGCGCGCCCTCGTACTTCGTGAACCAGTACGTCTCCCGGCCATCACGCGTGAGGTAGTCGAGGCGGATCTTCTCCTCACCGAACCCGTGCAGCAGTTTGTGGCGCGCCTCCTCGGGCAGCTCCGCCCACGGCACGTCGATGCTCACGCCGATGTGCTTGGCGGCGGCCTCCACCAGCTGCGGGTAGTAGTTGAGGTTGCCCGAGTACGGTTTGATGGCACCCTCGGCGATAGTGAGGGTGTGGTCGGGCACCACGAGGTCCGGGTCGGCCTCGAGCCTGTTGCCGATACCGAGACACTCCGGACAGGCACCGTACGGCGCGTTGAAGGAGAAATCCCGGGGGTTGAGCTCATCCATCGAGAAGCCGTGCTCGGGACAGGCGAGCGCCTGCGAGTACTCGTGCTCCTCCCCGTCCACGATCGCCACACGCACCGTGCCATCGGCGAGCTTGAGCGCCATATCCACGCTCTCGGCGAGTCGGGGCCGGATCGACTCCTTCATCACCAATCTGTCCAGCACCACGTCGATGGTGTGCTTCAACTTCTTGTTGAGCACGATCTCCTCATCGAGCGTGCGCACCTCACCGTCCACGCGCACGCGTGTGAAGCCCTCGGCCTTGAGCTCCTCGAACAGCTTGTGATACTCGCCCTTGCGACCCTTCACGATGGGGGCGAGCACCTGGAACTTCGTGCCCTCGGGCAGCTCCAGCACCGTGTCGACGATCTGCTCGGCGGTCTGCTTCTCGATCACGCGTCCGCACACCGGGCAGTGCGGGATTCCCACGCGCGCGAAGAGCAGGCGGAGGTAGTCGTAGATCTCGGTGACGGTGCCGACCGTCGAGCGCGGATTCTTCGATGTCGTCTTCTGGTCGATGGAGACGGCAGGCGACAACCCCTCGATGTGGTCCACGTCGGGCTTGTCCATCTGACCGAGGAACTGACGGGCGTACGCCGAGAGTGACTCCACGTAACGCCGTTGGCCCTCGGCGTAGATGGTGTCGAAGGCAAGCGAGCTCTTGCCGGAACCGGAGAGGCCCGTGATCACGACGAGTTCGTCGCGTGGGATCTCCAGGTCGATGTCCTTGAGGTTGTGCTGGCGGGCGCCGCGGATCGAGATGCGGTCGAGAGACATTCGGGGGCGACCTTTCCTGGTATGCGCGGGAGCGTTTCGTTGCAAACCCCTATTGTACGCGCCCGTCGCCTGACCCGCACGCCATGCCCGCCGCGCCCTC
>CAZSUO010000047.1:11511-13019 GCA_964610065.1 uncultured Coriobacteriaceae bacterium
CGCAGCGCAGGCTTCACTCGCGCGTAACGGGCTCGAAACACACGCCGCTCACGCTCATACCAGCAACGGGAAGACAGGCGCACGTGATCGGGCCGCGCGCCACCTATCGAGCGGAAGCGAGGGAGCGTATGGATCTGCAGGTGACGATAGACACCGTATGGGTGTTGCTCGCGGCGATGCTGGTGTTCTTCATGAACCTGGGCTTCGCCCTGGTGGAATCCGGGTTCGCGCGAGCCAAGAACACGGTCAACATCATCTCCAAGAACTTCATCGTGTTCGCGGTCTCCACGATCGCGTTCCTCGTCGTTGGCTGGGGTCTGATGTACGGCGACGGCAACGGCTTCATAGGCCTCAAGGGGCTCTTCATGCTGGGCGGAGCGGACAACAGCCCGGCCACCGGCGACGCGTACCAGGGCGTCTACTCGGCGCTCGGCTGGGCCGGTGTGCCGCTGATGGCCAAGTTCTTCTTCCAGCTGGTGTTCGCCGGCACTGCCGCGACGATCGTGTCCGGCGCCGTGGCCGAACGCATCAAGTACCTCTCGTTCATCGCGTTCTCGTTCGTGCTCGTGGCGTTCGTCTACCCCGTGGTCGGTCACTGGATCTGGGGTGGCGGCTGGCTCGCCGGACTCGGCTTCTGGGACTTCGCCGGGTCCACCGTGGTGCACTCTGTCGGTGCATGGGCGGCACTCGCAGGCGTGTTGGTCCTCGGCCCGAGGCTCGGCAAGTTCGGCGCCGATGGCAAGGCGCGCGCCCTGCCGGGTCACAACATGACCTCGGCCATGACCGGTGCGCTCATCCTGTGGCTCGGCTGGTTCGGTTTCAACCCGGGCTCGACGATGGCTGCCGACCCGATGGCCATCTCGCACATCATGGTCACCACGAACCTTTCTGCCGCGGCTGGCGCCCTCGTGTCGACAGCGGTGGCGTGGAAGGTCCTCGGCAAGCCGGACCTGGGTATGACGATCAACGGCATGCTCGGTGGGCTGGTGGGCATCACTGCGGGAGCCGCCTTCGTGAGCATCGGCAGCTCGCTCGTGATCGGCGCCATCGCTGGCGCGATCGTGGTCTTCGGCGTGCTCCTGCTGGACCGCGTGCACCTTGACGACCCGGTGGGCGCGCTTGCGGTCCATGGCATGGGCGGCATCTTCGGGACGCTCGCCGTGGGGCTCTTCGCGCAGGACTCCATCGCCCCGGGGACGACCGGCGACGGGCTCTTCTTCGGCGGAGGCCTCGGTCTGCTCGGCAGCCAGGCGCTCGGCGTGCTCGCGGTGGGCGCATTCGTCTTCGGCATCTCGCTCGTCACCTGGCTCGCGATCAAGGCGACCATGGGTGTCCGCGTGAGCGAGGAAGAGGAGATCGAGGGCCTCGACGTGGGCGAGCACGGCAACCGCGCATACCCCGACTTCGTACAGACAGAGACCGTGGCCTGACGCCACCGGAGAGGAGTGGGACGTGAAGAAGATCGAGGCGATCATCAAGCCGCACCGGCTCGACGACGTGAAGGAAGC
>CAZSUO010000048.1:0-12577 GCA_964610065.1 uncultured Coriobacteriaceae bacterium
ACGAGCACTCCGGCCTCTACTACCTCTCACAGCGCTACTATGATCCTGCCACCTGCCAGTTCATCACCAAGGACCCCGCCAAGGCCGACGGTGAGGAGAGCGCGTACCAGTACTGCGGCGGGGATCCGGTGGGGAAGGTGGATCCGAGCGGGGAGTTCGCATTGGCCGCGACTGCTGGGATTGGCTTGGTCGCGGGAGCGGTTATCGGCGCCCTCGTATACTGGTTCCGTAATCGAAGCACGCCCGGAATCTTCCGGAAGATGTGGGGTAGGGGAACGTTCTGGCGTTACGTTGCGGTGGGCGCAGCGATTGGAGGGTTGGTGGGTGCCGGTGTCTACGCTTTCGGTCCCGGTGTCGCATCTGGAACTGTGGGTCGCGCCACCGTGTACACGAGCAGGCAGGCGGTTGTGGGGCTGGCGTACAAGGCAAAGGATGTTCTGTGGAACATCGCGCTTCACGGTCACAAGGGACACGCCGCGTACTATCACTGGCAGGTCCAAATCGGAGCAGCCATACAGCGGTACTCCCTGCTGTTCAAGAAGATCAAGTAGGGTGAGCGAGGTGCCCGTGTGAAGCGACAGTCGAGTGCCTTCTGGACGGTGGTGGACTTGCGTCCTGCCATGGGGTCAGCCCCAATTGACTCACTGGGACTGCGTGCGGTCGCAGCTGTCATACACTGTGCGCTGACGGTATCCGAGTCTGCCACCAACATCCTGTTGAGCGGACCCTCGCTTGCTCGCCATGATGTTGGAGGGTTGCGGCTATGGGTTGAATCCCAGGTCGAGCGTCATCACTTGGAAGTTCACTGGGGTCGGTACTCTGCGGAGGTGCTCGGCGTGCAGGTCAAAGATGCGCAGTGGTTGAGTTGTGCGTGGCCATACGTCGAAGATATGTTGCTTTCGAGCGGGGATGCTTTCGATAGGGGGACGATGCTTGCTCTGCCAGTCGGACGGGATGAGCCATCCGACTGCGGCAGGGCAGCAGTTCTCCTTCAGCGATATGATGATGGCTTTTCCCTGGCGTTGCACATCGACACGCCCGAGCGTTGGGAGCTGATGCGTCAGTGCCTATGTGCGCAGGGACTGCGGCTTATCGAGGAGAATGAGTCCAGCCTGCTCTGGATTTGAGACTCCGTCTTTGTGCTCTGTAACAGGAAGCGAGAGCGCCGAGCGCCTGCCGTTCTGGCTCGGCGCGACAGAGTGTACCGCGTCAAGATTCCTGGACACTTCGGGCCCGAAATAGGTGTGATGCCGCATGCACTTCGATGGGCCTGAGGTTCCCGATCGTCTCGTGAGGGCGAACGTCGTTGTACAGCTCGAGGAAGATCGCGACCTCGTCCATGAGCTCGGCCACATCGTCGATCTCGAGCCGGTAGAAGTGCTCGTACTTGAGTGTGCGGTTGAACCGCTCGACCACGCCGTTCTGGCCCGGGGAGTAATGGCGTGTGCGGATATGCTGCAGCCAAGGGCGGGCGGCCATGAAGCGCATGAAGGCCGTGGACTTGAACGCACTGCCGTTGTCCGTCACCACCTTGAGAGGTGTGATCTCCCCCGTGTCAGGATCGGTGCACGCCTCAGCGAGGCTCAGCCCGGCCATGAGCTCGGCTTCTGCGATGGCGGCCTCCAGCGCCGCGATCGCATCGCGCTGCGTCGCCGTGCCGGTCACCGGCGCCGCGAGCGCGTACTTGCTCACGTAGTCGACGACCGGGCAGATCCGCCACGTGCCTCCCTGCCGGGTCTCGAACTCGGTGAAGTCCATCTGCCAGACCTGGTTCGGCCGTGTGGGGACCTCCATGAGCGCCGCCTTGCGCGTGGTCGCGAGCTCACGCCGCTCTTTGAGGTGCCGTTCGGGGAGCACAAGGTCGAGCCGCCTCATCGCACGCAGCACGCTCGATGCGGGCACATCGACCCCGTCGGCGTGCATCATCGCGCAGATCTTCCGGTGGCCCCATGCTGACCACTTGTGCGCATACTCGCCTGCGACCGCCTCGACCTCGTCGACGACCGGCGCAGGCCAGCGTCTCGCCGGCGTGCCCGACAGGTCACACGCCCGCCAGTAGTACCACGTCGAGTGCGGGATCCCGAGGCGGGCGAGCAGCCTCGAGACCGGCACTCCGGCCTGCGCGCGGATGGCCTCTATCTCTTCGTACGGGGGTAGAGAGGCCCCCCTTTACGCCACACGCGGAGCTCCACGTAGGCCTCACCGAGCGCGGTGGTGAGCTCGTCGACCTGCATCTCGAGCTCCTCCTCGTGTTTGGAGGAGGGCGGCCTGGCGTTCTCTCCGCGGGTGAGCGCCTCGATGCCTCCTTGCAGAAACTGCTTCTGCCACTTCGCGATCGTCGTCTGGCTCATCTGCAGGCGTCTGGCGATGTCGGACTGGGTGGTCTCGCCTCGCAGCACCGACAGCACGATCTGCATCTTGTCCTCAGGGCTGTAGATCGGCTTCCGTCCCTTTGTTGGCTCCTCTCGGACACCGCTTCAGGTATGAATGATCGGTGTCCAAGAAAGCTTGACGCAAGACAGAGTGCCTACACCTATGACGATGGCGGGCTCAAGCTCACCGAGACGGTGCCCGCAGAAGACGGCGAGACGCTGACGGCGACGTTCTCCTACGACATCGGTGGCCGCCTGGTCTCGAGCACGGCATCCGATGGGGCGATGACCACGTACGGCTACGACCTGCTCGGCAGGCAAGTGTCTGCAGGGGCCGGGGAGCAGACGGCATCCACCACGACTCTCAACACGCTCGGCTGGGTGCTTGCCGAGCGCGACTCAGATGGCATCACAAAGTCGTCTGTCTACGACCGGGCCGGGCGCGTCGTTCAGGCCACCGATGCCGGTGCGGTGACGGCGACGGCCTACGATACGGCCGGACGCGCAGTGAGCGTGACCGCCCCTGACGGGATGCGGACCGTTACCACCTACGACGCCTTCTCACGTCCGGTGCGCGAGTACACGAAGAGCACCACCGGCGAGCACGTCAAGACGACAGAGACCACCTACGACGCGCACTCGCGCGTCACGGCAAGCCGCGTCGAGCAAGGGCCCGCCCGCACCGTGCGCGAGACGGTGACCGCATACCCGGCAGACGGACCATCGTTTGCCACCCTCACGATCAGCAGCGGGAACACCACCACGACCGTCACCTATGACAGCTCCAGCCGTGAAGCCACGCGGGTCACGGACTCGGCGGCGGGAGATCTCACCTGGCACGCCGACACCTACGACGCAGCCGGGCGCCTCACGACATGGAACTTCCGCAGTGCCGAGTCGTCCCGCACGTTCGATTCCGCAGGCAGGGTGAAGACCCAGTCAGGCGAGGGCTTCTCCGGCGCGGCATCGTACACCTTCAACGCGACGACCGGGCGCAAGAGGGCCGAGAGCCTGCCGTTCTCGCTCGGCGGGTCCGAGTCGGGCATCTACACCTACACCGAGACCGGGCGGCTCGCCAAAGCCACCATCGGCGGGGCTGTCACCACTTACACCTACGAGACCGGAAGCGGCAACATCACCGGGATCAGGCGGGGCACCGAGCCGACCGCGACTTTTGCCTACGACTCGGCCAACCGCCTCTTGAACGTGAGCGCATCAGGCTCGGTCGTCACGACCTTCACCTGGGATGCCACAACCGGGCGCCGCATCGCAGAAGGCCCGCTCGCCGACGCAGGCCAGATCACCTACGAATACGATGCGGCCGGTCGCCTTGCGCGCTACACGGATGCCTCCACGCAGACAGAGGCCACCTACACCTACGACGCCGCAGGCCAGCGCACCTCCTCGGTCGTGAGGCAGGGCTCGGCCACCACCACGTCCACCTACACCTACGAGGGCCTCACGCTGCTCTCACTCGATGCGACAAGCGAAGAGGGCACCGCCGCGGCCTCCTGGCGGATCGACTACCTCACCGACGCCACCGGCCGCCCCTACGGCGGCATCTACACGTCGAGTGAGACCTCGGCAGTCGCCTTCGGCATCATAACCACCGACCGGGGCGACGTACGTGAGCTCACCGACGGTGCAGGCACACCGATTGCCCGCTACGACCACGACGCCTACGGCAACCCCACGCGCACGCTCACGGCGGCCACCCCCGAGATCGATGCGGCCACCGCTGCCGTCATCGCCGAGCGCAACATCTTGCGCTACGCCGGCTACGCTTTCGACGAGCACTCCGGCCTCTACTACCTCTCACAGCGCTACTATGATCCTGCCACCTGTCAGTTCATCACCAAGGACCCCGCCAAGGCCGACGGCGAGGAGAGCGCCTACCAGTACTGCGGCGGGGACCCGGTGGGGAAGGTGGATCCGAGTGGGCTGTGGAGTTGGACCGTGCAGCGGACCTTCAACATGACTGAGAGTCTACGCAGGGTGTCGGATTGGCTGCTCAAGATTCGCGATGTCATTACGATTGCCCTGCTGACTCGCAAGCTGCCGAATGGACCTGTTTGGACAATCGCCACCACTCTGAGTTCTGACTGGGTCACGTCTAGGATCCAGGAACTCAAGTGGCGACGGGAGCTCAACAGGTTGGGCTACCACGCGTACAAGAAGCTGTTCGGAAACGTATGGCTTACAATCAGGGGGGTCGTTCACGTCTCCGCTGAGTACCTTGGGTACACCGCCAGAGCGATAGTGAGAAGCAGCGGCGGAATGATGAAAGCCGTGGGCCCGACAACCGTTCTCAAGGTGTATCGGCTGTGGCAGCGAAGGGGGCTGAGGTATGTCCGACTCTGCTAGCTATGGGGTTCGTCTTGAGAACAGAGCTACTCGCTCGGTGGGCATCCTCTTCGCGTTCGCCCTGTTCCTGGAAGTAGTCTGGTGGGGACGAAACGTCGGGATGGCCGACTGCGTACTGAGCTTGGCATCGCTCTACGTGCTCCTGTCGGCGGGCACCCGGGTTGGCATTTCCCGATGGGGGCGATCGCCATGGTCCGACGTGTTCTTGTCTGTCGCCGCGGCTGCTGGGGTCTATGCGGCTGTTCAAGAGGATGTGCGCCTGTCCACGGCTTTCCTCATCGGATCCGCGGTGTTGTACTGGAGCCAGGTGCATGCTCGGGGCGCAGCGGTTGGGGCTAATCAAGAGAGCGAGGGTACTCCAATTTCGTCGTGAGTCCGCCGCGCACGGGTGGGCCTGGGCTTGTGCGGGCTCCGTTGTCACCTTCTCGTTAGGCGGCCCCTGTCGCCAGTGAGAGCTGCCCCATCTTCTTCTCCAGCTCGATCGGACTCAAGTATTCCAGCGCGCTACCGGCGCCGGCCGCCCCTATGGCGGCGTCTACGCATCGAGTGAGTCCTCCGCCGTCGCCTTCGGTCTGGTGACGACCGACCGCGGGGACGTGGTCGAGCTCACCGACGGCAGGGGGTCGCCCGCACCGTGCGCGAGACGGTGACCGCATACCCGGCAGACGGACCGTCGTCTGCCACCCTCACGGTCAGCAGCGGGAACACCACCACGACCGTGACCTACGACGGCTCCAGCCGTGAAGCCACGCGGGTCACGGACTCGGCGGCAGGAGACCTCACCTGGCATGCCGTCACCTACGACGGCTCCAGCCGTGAAGCCACGCGGGTCACGGTGTCGGCGGCAGGAGGCCTCACCTGGCACGCCGACACCTACGACGGCGCCGGACGCCTCACGGCATGGAGCTTCCGTGGTACCGAGTCCTCTCGCACGCTCGATAGCGCAGGCAGGGTGAAGACCCAGTCAGGCGAGGGCTTCTCCGGCGCGGCATCCTACACCTTCGACGCGACGACCGGGCGCAAGAGCGCAGAGCGCCTGCCGTTCTCGCTCGGCGGGTCCGAGTCGGGCATCTACACCTACACCGATACCGGGCGCCTGGCCAAAGCCACCATCGGCGGGGCTGTCACCACCTACGCCTACCAGACCGGCAGCGGCAACATCACCGGGATCGAACGTGAGGGCGGGTCAGCGACAGAGCTCAAGTACGACTCGGCCAACCGCCTCTTGAACGTGAGCGCATCCGGCTCGGTCGTTACGACCCTCACCTGGGATGCCGCGACCGGGCGCCGCATCGCGGAAGGCCCGCTTGCCGACCCAGACGAGGTCACCTACGCCTACGACGCCGCCGGACGCCTTGCGCGCTACACGGATGCCTCCACGCAGACAGAGGCCACCTACACCTACGACGCCGCAGGCCAGCGCACCTCCTCGGTCGTGAGGCAGGGCTCGGCCACCACCACGTCCACCTACACCTACGAGGGCCTCACGCTGCTCTCACTCGATGCGACAAGCGAAGAGGGCACCGCCGCGGCCTCCTGGCGGATCGACTACCTCACCGACGCCACCGGCCGCCCCTACGGCGGCATCTACACGTCGAGTGAGACCTCGGCAGTCGCCTTCGGCATCATAACCACCGACCGGGGCGACGTACGTGAGCTCACCGACGGTGCAGGCACACCGATTGCCCGCTACGACCACGACGCCTACGGCAACCCCACGCGCACGCTCACGGCGGCCACCCCCGAGATCGATGCGGCCACCGCTGCCGTCATCGCCGAGCGCAACATCTTGCGCTACGCCGGCTACGCTTTCGACGAGCACTCCGGCCTCTACTACCTCTCACAGCGCTACTATGATCCTGCCACCTGCCAGTTCATCACCAAGGACCCCGCCAAGGCCGACGGTGAGGAGAGCGCGTATCAGTACTGCGGCGGGGACCCGGTGGGCAAGGTGGATCCGAGCGGGGAACGCCATATAGCAGTGAGAGGCACGTCAAAGGGTGGCTGGCTCGTAACGAACTCCGGAGCGACACAGTACAGCCTCAGCGTGCATTGGCGATGGGATGGAGCCGGCAGGCTGGTCGTTGGATGGACGGTTGCATGGCGAAAGGTGCTCAACAACGTGATGGCCTGGGCATACTATCGAGATGCCGGCGGGGTTCGGAGAGTGGTGTCGCTCAGAGCGCCCTCCGGAGCCACAGTGATTGCCAGGGGGTGGACCTCAAGGGTGGGACAGCGCACCCTCACAACGGGATGGGCGAAGTCCGCAGCTGTTGGGATTATCCTCTACGGAGACAACATGAATGAGGGTTCAGGTGTGCAGAGCGCATCGAACCTCGTCTGGGCCAACCCGTTCGGCTCTGCAAGGAGGAGGGCAGTGACATGGTGCCACTAGTCGGAAGCGCTCCACGCGTCACGCTAAGGATGGTGTGTGCTGCGTGCTTGATTGCGCTGATGCTTACGGCCGGATGTGTCGCACCGGGGAAGCGCGCTGGGATGTCGACGGCTGAGGATGCGGCGCGGGCATTCGTCAGCGGTGTGGCAGAGGGCGACGCAGCCCTCGTCTCAGAGGCGATGGGGTATGACGTCAACTCGGCGGAGGTCTCGCGGTGGCGCAAAGAGGTGCTCGGTCTTGAGGCTGCTATCGGTGAGGCCGACCCGCTGCTCGATGAGGGAGACTCAGAGTCCCCCGATTCCGTCATCTACTTCCTCGACGCTATCGACTCTGGCAACCAGCGGTTCAGTGTGGATGACAGCACTCTCAACGAGGTCGTTATCCTGGTCGTTGAAGATCGCGGGTGGAATGTCGTGACGGCTGATCCACTGGATCCAATTGACTAGCGCAATCCCTGTTGTTCAGAACCCGCATGTCGCCCGATTGCACGGGCGGCACTGTTGCTCTCATTCTCTCTTGAAGGCGCCAAACTGCTTGCGTAAAGCAGCGTTGCGCGCTACTTTATGAAAGTGAAATGGCGATTCAAGACGTGACAGGCCCTGAAGAGGTCTCGGCGTTCGTCGATCAGCTTCAGGCAACGGGGACCTACACGTTCTCTCACGCGGACGCGCAAGCCGCACTCCCGACGTCTGAGATAGCGGTCGACAACGCCCTGCGCCGGCTCAAGAAGCGTGGTCGGATCGTGGCTCCGCGTCGCGGGTTCTACGTCATCGTGCCGACCGAGTACCGCACGGCCGGCTCTCCTCCGCCCTCGTGGTTCATCGATGACCTGATGGGATTCCTCGGCCAGCCCTACTACGTAGGCCTGCTGTCCACAGCGGCCATCCACGGCGCCTCTCATCAGCAGCCGATGACGTTCCAGGTCGTAACCGATCGTCCCACCCGCGAAGGCGCGGCCGGGCGCGCGCGCATCACCTTCCACATGAGCCGCCGGGTCGCGGAGACTCCCGCCACCCGGGTGCAGACCGAGACGGGCACCATGCTCGTGTCCACCCCTGAGTCGACGGCGTTCGATCTGGTGCGCTACTCGGAGGCCTGCGGTGGCTGGAACAATGTCGCTATGGTGCTGCTCGAGCTCGCCGAGAGTGTTGAGCCTGAGGCTCTCAGCGCGGTCGCACACCAGCGTAAGACGCCTGAGCTCCAACGCCTCGGCTACCTGCTGGACAAAGCAGGACAGCCCCGGCTCGCCGATCCGTTGCTCCGGGTTCTCGGCTCCAGGCGGTATCGGCCCGTTGCGCTCGCCGCCGATGCGCTTCGGGGCAGTGCCGATGCTGTCAGCCCCTGGCGCGTGATCCCGAATCTGGACGTGGAGATCGATCGGTGATTCCTCGGGCCAGGCGATGGAAGAGTCTTAGCTGAGCCTGGGTCGGGCGCGCTATCTGCGGCTGCAGATGCGGGGATGTGCTCCCAGATCCGCTGCACCCCGTCGTTTCACGATGTCAGAGACATCTTGTATACCGAACATGTGTTCGATATACTGAGCATGCCGGGTGTGGACCCCTGAAGCTCCTTCCACACCCGGCACACCTCTCAAAGGACGTCTCCCATGGGCCGCAACCGCGCGATCAAAACGTACGATCCCCGTATGACAGGAGAATCGCTCGACCTGTTCACCGCGAGCGATACGCGCACACCGGTGATCATGGAGTTGCTCAGAAGCCCGTGGATCGTACGCGGTTCCGAACTCGGCGCAGGCGCCTCCGGTTGTGCGGGCAAGCGGCGTGAGCATGCGGTCGAGGTCGTGTGGGATGCTGGCCGTGCAGCGCCCCGGTCGTTCATGGCCGGGGGCAAGCGGTACGTCATAGATGCCGTTGTGCAGTCGTGGGCGGTCGAGCGCGCCTGGTGGGACCCCCGCAAGCGTTTGAGCCGCCGCTGCTACCGCGTGCTTGCGCGCGGCGGTCTCTACGACCTCGCATACGATCGCGTCGCCGACCGGTGGTTGCTCACCGGCGTCGTCGATTAGCCTCGCCATGTCCGGATTCGTACATCTTCACGTGCACTCGCACTTCAGCTTCATGGACGGTGCTGCGTCGCCTGCCGCGCTGCTCCAACACGCGGCAGGGTACGGCATGGGTGCGCTCGCGCTCACCGACCACCAGGGACTCTACGGCGCCATCCGTTTCTACCGTGCGGCGCTTGAGGCGGGTGTGAAGCCGATCATCGGCGCGGAGATCGTGCTCGAGGCCGCGGGGCTCGAGGGAGACGCCGCGATCGAGGGCGACCTGCCACCCGGGCTGCGGCTGCCGCCCTCACCGCCGGTCGGCTTCGGCCGGGCGGCGGGCGCTGGCTTCCATCTCACGCTGCTCGCACAGGACATCACCGGCTATCGCAATCTGTGCCGGTTGCTTTCGTGCACCCACGTGCGCACTGGCGACGAGCCCTCGGTGGTCACGCTCGCCGACCTCGAGCAGTGCTCGGAGGGCCTCATCGGTCTTTCGGGCTGTCCGTGTGGGGAGGCGGGCTCGGCGGTGCTCACCGGCCTCGGTGCGCGCGGTGAGCGGGCGCTCCGCCGTCTGGCGCGCTGCTTCGCCCCGGGCGACTTCTACGTGGAACTCATGCACCTGCTCACGCCCGACTCTCCGCGTTACATCGCCTCGCTCGTGGCACTTGCCGGGCGATGCGGGCTGCCGGTGGTCGCCACCAACAACGTCCACTATGCGAAGCGGCGTGACTTCCGCATCCACGACGTGCTCGCCTCGGCAGGGGCGCGCACGATGCTCCCGGGCCCGTACGACCGCCCCAACGCCGAACTCTGGCTCAAGCCCGCCGGCGAGATGCGACGGCTCTTCGCCGACGTGCCGCAGGCGTGTGACGCCACGCTTGAGATCGCCGAGCGCTGCTCGCTCGACCTCGGCCTCGGCTCGTTCCACTTCCCGGCGGCCGACGTGCCGAAGGGGGAGACCGCCTACTCGGTGCTCTCGAAGGCCGCCTGGCGCGGGCTGGAGCAGCGCTACCGGCCGGTCACGCCCGAGGCGGTGCGGCGGCTGCAGTACGAACTCTCGGTGATACAGGACCTCGGCTTCCCGGAGTACTTCCTCACGGTGAAGGACATCGTGGACTTTGCCAAGCGCGAGGGCATCCGCTGCAGCGGGCGGGGGAGCGCGGGCGATTCGATCGTCACGTACGTGCTCGGCATCACCGACGCCGACCCTATCGCGCACGACCTGCTCTTCGAGCGGTTCTTGAACCCCGAGCGGCGGCAGATGCCCGACATCGACGTGGACTTCGATTCGCGCCGCCGCGATGAGGTGATCGACTACATCTACAACCGCTTCGGGCACGAGCATGTGGCGATGGTGGCCACCGTCAATACGATGACCGCCCGAAGCGCCGTGCGTACCGCGGCCAAAGCACTCGGCCATACCGCCGACGAGATCAACGCGTTCTCACGCTACCTGCCGTGGGTGAGCGCGCATCGGCTCCCCGAGGTGCTCGCCACCTACCCTGAATGCCGCGACCATCCACTGCTCGCGCCAAAGCACCAGCTCCTTGTGGAGATCGCGACCGAACTCGATCACACGCCTATGCACCTCGGCACGCACCTCGGCGGTTTCATCATCACGCGCGAGCCCATCGACACGTGGATGCCGCTCCAGTGGGCCGCCAAGGGCGTGGTGGTCTCGCAGTACGACAAGGACGATATCGAGGCGCTCGGCCTCGTGAAGATGGACATCCTGGGGCTGCGCACTCACTCGGCGATCAGCGACACCGTGCGCATGGCGCGCGAGCGACTGGGCGAGGCCGCGGTGCCCGAGCCGTTCGACCTGCCGCACGACGATCCGCGCGTGTACGCGCAGATCGCCGCAGCGGACACCGTGGGGATGTTCCAGCTCGAATCGAGCGGCCAGCGCAACCTTGCGATGCGTCTCAAGGAGCGCGACTTCGAGGACATCATCGCCGCGATCTCGCTCTTCCGTCCCGGCCCGCTCGAGGCCGAGATGATCGTGCCCTTCATCCGGCGCCGGCACGGCATCGAACCGGTCACCGTGCCGCATCCCGCGATGGGCGAGGTCCTGCGCTCGAGCTACGGCGTGATCGTCTACCAGGAGCAGGTGCTCCAGGTGGCCAAGGCCGTGGCCGGCTTCACCCTCGCCGAGGCCGATTCACTGCGCCGCGCGATGACGAAAGGCCGCAGCCGGGAGGCCATGGAGGCGATCCGCATGCACTTCGTGGAGCGCGCGTGCGGGCTCGGCACCGAGCGCGAGGTGGCCGAAGAGGTCTTCCGGCAGCTCGAGGGCTTTGCGGCCTACGGCTTTTGCAAAGCGCACGCGGCGTGCTTCGCGGTGGTCTCGTATGCCACCGCCTGGCTGAAGGTCTACTACCCGGCCGAGTTCGCTGCCGCCATCCTCAACAATGAGCCGATGGGCTTCTACAGCCCGCGAGTCGTGCTCGACGACGTGCGGCGCCACGGCATCGCGGTGCTGCCGCCGCACATCAACGCATCTTCGGCGGAGTTCACGGTGGAGCAGGACGGGGGCGCGATACGCGTCGGCCTCGGGAGCCTGCTTTCCATGACCTCGCGCCTGCTCAAAGTCCTGGAAGCCGAGCGAGCGGTGCGCCCGTTCGCCGACCTCGCGGACTTCCTCAAGCGGACGCGCGCCGAAGAGCCGGCCGCACGGAGCCTCATTCGCGTGGGGGCTCTCGACGGCCTGGGGGTGACCGACGCCGGACGCCCGCCAACGCGCGACGAGATGCTCGCGCTGCTGCCGGAGCTGAAAGCGGTCATCGCCAGGCAGGGCGTGGCCGGTGACGACACGCTGCTGATCGCACCTGCGCGTGCGCGGGGGCCTGTCGACACCGGCCATGTCTCGGGCTGGACGCCCGCGATGCGGCTCTCGGCCGAGCTGGAGTGCCTCGGCCTTGCGATCACCGCGCACCCGCTCGCGCTCGCTCGCGCCGACCTCGAGCGTCGGAGCGTCACCTGGGCCCGCGACCTGCCCGCATGCGAGGACCGCTCGCGCATCCGCGTCGCGGGCGTGCGCGAACGCGCGCAGACTCCACGGACACGCTCGGGTAAGCGCACGTGCTTTCTCACGCTCGAGGACCCCACCGGCCTCATCGACGTAGTCGTCTTCGAAGACGCGCTCAACCGCTATGGCGACGTGATCGTGAAGAACCGCGCATACCTCGTGGAAGGCGTGCTGCAGAACAACCACGAGCGCGGCATCGCGCTCATTGCCGAGCGGATCGAGCCCTACGTGGTGCGTGATGACCGCCGAGAGCTCGTCAGGCTCCGTCGCGGAGTGGGCGCCGGCCCGCTCGGCCCAACGCTCGGCGGGGCGGGAGCTGAAGAACCGGACGAGATGCAGGACATCACGCAGGAGGTTTCCGTGTAGTCACTCCGCAGCCGGGGTAGGCGCCGAGGGCGCTGTCGAGCGCCCGCAGG
>CAZSUO010000049.1:0-12561 GCA_964610065.1 uncultured Coriobacteriaceae bacterium
CCAGAAACGCAGAAGAGCGGCCCGTGTGGGCCGCTCTTCCGTGCGAACTTAAGCCGCGCTGCTGTTTAGGCAGGACGGACGTTGGTCGCCTGCTTCTTGCCGTTGTTGCCGGTGGCCTCGTCGAACGTGACCTTCTGGCCCTCGTCGAGAGTCTTGAAGCCCTCAGACTGGATCTCGGAGAAGTGCACGAACAGATCGTCGCCACCCTCACGCGAGATGAAGCCATAGCCCTTGTCCGGGTTGAACCACTTCACGGTACCTTCAGCCATTCCAAACCTCATTCCTCGCCCCATTCCGGGGCAAAACTAACGGCGTGACTCCGCTTTTCCGAAAGCGGTGTGTCACGCCGCGATCCTGTGGGCCCTAGCGGCCCGCACGCGCACTATAACAGGTTCTGCGGCAGAACGCACGCATCACTGCCCTCCACGGTGCGCTCAGCCCCGCCAGAGCTCGCACACCCACTCCCGGCAGATGTCCGCCCGGTGCTCGCGTGGCAGGAGACACCCCGTGTCCGGATGGCAGAACTGGCACTTGCGGACATCAACCCACAACGGCAGCGCAGCACGATACGCCTCACCCTCGGCGGTGGGCAGATGGCTGAGGCGCGGATCGTGCAGCGGCGCGACTCCCGCCTCCCCTGCCGTATAGTCCACGGGTGTGACCACGAGCGCCCCGCTCTTCACGAGCCGCTCCTCCCACAGCGCTATGTACTCCGGCAGCCAGCCCTCGCCGATGTACGCCCCGTTCTCATCGTGCGCGATGTAGAGGCAGCAGCACAGACCGCCACACTCGTGGCAGAGTTCGTAGTCTTCGTTGGATGGATGTGGCACCGCCGGACCTCGTCTCGCATGGTGGCTGCGTTCGACGCATCCTACAGCGTCTGCGCCGCCGGGGCGACCACATCGGTTCGCGCGACGACGCCCTCATGCGATACTCGTTGAGCCGATGGGTCTCGCGGGCGACGCGAAGGGAGAAGGCCGTGCTGGAGTGGCTCATGCAGACGGTGACATGGCAGTCGGTCGCCGCCTTCGCCCTGGGAGTCTACTGGGTGGCGGTGGCCGCGACCGTGATCACCGACGATCGTGAGCCCACGAGCACACTTGCCTGGCTCCTGGTGCTGATCGCCTTCCCGCTGGTGGGGCTCGTGTTCTACTACTTCTTCGGCCGCAACTGGCGCAAGCGCCTCGCCAAGGACCCGTGGGTCGCCGAGGTGGCCGGGCTGGCGGCGCCCGTGATGCAGCGAGTACGGACAGAGAACGCCGACGCCCACGCCGAGGCTGTGGCGTGGGCGCTCGAGCGTGGGTACGAGGACGTGCCGCGCATCATCGAGGCCACGCAAGGCTCGAGCGTGCTACCCGCCTACGACGTCGAGATACTCGTGAACGGCGCGGAGAAGTTCCCACGCCTGCTCCACGATCTTGCGGCGGCGCGGGACACGATCGATATGCAGTACTTCATCTGGAAGCGTGACGCGCTGAGCGCACAGGTCGCCGCCATCCTGCACGAGCGGCTGAACGCGGGCGTAGAGGTCCGCATCCTGAACGATTGGATCGGCAACATCCTCTACCCGAAGGACGAGCTGCGGGCGCTCGCCACCGCCGGAGCCCGGGTGGAGCAAGACCTCACCAAGCTGCGGCAGATCAACTACCGCAACCACCGTAAGATCGTGGTGGTGGATGGCGTCATCGGCTACACGGGCGGAATCAACATCGCACAGGAGTACATCGACGGCGGCGCGCGCTTCCCCTCATGGCGAGATACGCATGTGCGGTTCACCGGACCGGCCGTCGCCGACCTGCAGGCGCTGTTCGCCGCCCGCTGGCACCGCAAGACCGGTGAGGACCTGTTCACCGACCGGTTCTTCCCGGTGAGGTACCCGACCGCAGGCAGGCGCACGCTCACCCAGACCGTGTCGGACGGCATCGACGTGCCCTGGCAGCCCGCGCAGCGAGCGCACATCGTGAGTTTCGCGGCGGCCCGCGAGCGGCTGTGGATACAGTCGCCCTATCTCGTGCCCACCCCGGAGATCTACTCGGCGCTCATCTACGCCGCGCTGGCAGGCGTGGACGTGCGGTTCATGATGACCGGCATGGCCGACAAGAGGATCGCGTTCTGGGCAGCCGAGACGTTCTTTGGCCAGTTGATCGACGCGGGCGTGCGGATCTACCGCTACACGGATGGGTTCATGCACGCGAAGACGATGACGATCGACGGTCAGATCGCCGTGATCGGCACGATGAACCTGGACATCCGCAGCCTTGCGCTCCACCAGGAGCTGATGTGCTGGTTCTACGACCCCGCTCTGGCCGAGGAGCACGAGCGCATCTTCGCCGATGACATGATGCACTGCGAGCTCATCACCCGCGAGATGATCGACGGGTGGTCTGCCTGGCGACACCTCCGCAACGCTACCGCCCGCCTTGCGTCGAATCTGCTGTAGGCCGCACCGCTGTCAGTCCGACAGCTCGGTGTGGTACTTGAAGGAGACCTTCATCCGCACGCGGAACTCGACGATCCCGTTGTCCTCGAGACGGATGTCTTGCTTGACGACCTCGGCGATGCGCAGATCCTCAAGTGAGTCGGAAGCCGCCTTCAACGCCGAGCGGGCCGCGTCTTCCCAGCTCTCCGTGCTCGTGCCCACGAGTTCGATGACCTTGTACACGCTTCCTGGCACCAGGAACCCCTCCTCCGCTCGAGACCACCATGCCGGACGGAATACGCCGTCCTCTTTGGTCATTCCCGAGAACCGCGCCTCGTAGCGCCGTAAGGCAGCAGACGAGCGCCCGGCCGCCGGGGCCGGACGCTCGTATCTGGCGAGTACGGTCGCGCGAGCGCCCCCCTACTGCCGCACCTGGCACTCGTTGTCCGTGGCCTCAGGATCGGCGCCCTCGGCATCGCTGGCGAAGACCTTCACATCGGCCACGCCGATGGCCTCGGCGGCCATCTCGCGCAGCTTGTACTTCTGGATCTTGCCTGAGGCCGTAAGCGGGAACTGATCCACGAAGAAGACGTATTTGGGGGCCTTGTACCGCGCCATGCGGGCGCGGGCGAACTCCTGGACGTCGCTCTCGGTGATGTCGGCTCCGGGCGCCTTGCGCACGAACGCGCCAACGACCTCTCCGTACTTGGCGTCGGGCACGCCGATGACCTGCGCGTCTTCCACGCCCGGCATCGTGTAGAGGAACTCCTCGATCTCACGCGGGTAGATGTTCTCACCGCCGCGGATGATCATGTCCTTGATGCGGCCCGTGATGCGGTAGTAGCCGTGCTCGTCCACGGTGCCGAGGTCGCCCGAGTGCAGGTACCCCTCGCTGTCGATCACGGCGGCCGTGGCCTCGGGCATCTTGTAGTAGCCCTTCATCACGTTGTAGCCGCGGCAGCACAGCTCACCCGGCACGCCCGGAGGACAGTCCTCGCCGGTCTCCGGGTCGATCACGCGCACGTCCACCGCATCGTGCGCGCGGCCAACGGTCTCGCACTTGCGCTCGAGCGTGTCGTCCACGGTGGTCTGCGTGAACACCGGGGAGGTCTCGGTAAGTCCGTAGCAGATGGTGAGTTCCGACGCGTGCATCTTGTCGATGACCTGGCGCATCGTCTCGATAGGGCACGGTGAGCCGGCCATGATGCCCGTGCGCAGGCTCGTGAGGTCGAACATGTCGAACATGGGGTGTGCCAGCTCGGCGATGAACATCGTGGGCACGCCGTAGAGCGCGGTCGCCCGCTCCTTCTGCACCGCGGCGAGCACGATCACCGGGTCGAAGCTCTCCACACCCACGACTGTGGCACCATGCGTGAGCACGGCGAAGACGCCGAGCACGATGCCGAAGCAGTGGAAGTAGGGCGGCGGGATGCACACGCGGTCGCGCTCGGTGAACTTCTGCCGCTCGCCGATGTAGAAGCCGTTGTTGAGCACGTTGCGGCTCGTGAGCATGACGCCCTTGGGGAAGCCGGTCGTGCCCGATGTGTACTGCATGTTGATGACGTCGTCGGTATGCAGCGACGCGGTGATCGCACGCAGCGGCTCATCGGGCATGTTATCGCCAAGCACGAGAAGCTCGGGCATGGAGTAGAAGCCGCGATGCTTCTCGGGGCCCATGTAGATGAGGTTCTTGAGGAACGGGAACTCCTCGCTCACGAGATGCCCGCGCTCCTGGGTGGATGCCTCGGGCACGAGCTGCCGGACGATCTCCACGTAGTCGACATCGCGGAACTGGTCGATGATCGCGAGCGCCTTCATGTCCGACTGCTTGATGACGTACGCCAGTTCGTGCGCCTTGTAGACCGGGTTCACGGTGACGAGCACCGCACCGATCTTGGCGGTCGCGAAGGCGAGCGTGAGCCAGTCGGGGATGTTGCGCGCCCACACGCCCACGTGGTCGCCCTTGCCGATCCCGATGGCGAGCAGACCCTTCGCAAGCTGGTCCACGCGCTCGTCGAACTGCCGGTAGGTCCACCGCAGATCGCGGTCGGGATACACGACGAAGTCGTTGTCGGCATGCTTGGCGACCTGCATCTCAAAGTATTGCCCGAGCGCGAGGTCGGTATGAAGCTGTTCGTTGGTCCAGGCCATGGCCTCCCCCTACGCCGGTGCGTACACGACGGCCAGGATGCGCGCGGGGCCGTCGCCGGCGGAGCGCACCTGGTGCGGCACGATCGAGTCGTAGTAGATGCTGTCCCCCGCCTCGAGCGTGTGCGTCGCCTTTCCATACTCGATCTCGAGCGCACCGTCGAGGACATAGAGGAACTCTTCGCCCTCGTGGCTCGAGAGCTTGTGCTCGCCTTCCGCGGCGGGCTGCACGTCGATCAGGAACGGCTCCATGTGGCGGGAGGCCTTGCCGCTCGCGAGCGAGAAGAAGTCAAGCACACCGGCGTCGCTCGAGGTCTCAAGGCTCTTGATGCGCGTGACGGCCTCAGCCTGATCGCGACGCGTGACGATTGGGCCGAGCTCGGTCTCGTCATCAAGCAGCGTGCCGAGCCGTACGCCGAGCGCGCGGGTGAGCTTGATGAGCGGCGTGAGCGAGGGAGCGACCTCACCACTCTCGAGCGCGAGCACGGTGGCGGCGTCGCAGGCACTGCGCTCGGCGAGCTCGTCGACGGACAGACCGAGTGACGTGCGGAGCGTGGTGATCTTGCTGCCGATGCGGTTCTCGGATGTCATGGGCGCGTCCCTTCCCCGTATGCACCCACAGCCGTCCAGCTGCGGTACGTGCATGATAGCGGAAGGTCGAGCGGGTGACAGGCTCTCAGCGATGCTGTACGGCGGCCGCGACAAGCACCTGACGCCCGTGCACATTGAACACGGCCGCATTGTGCGCCTCGGACATGACGTCCCATTCGTGTGAAGACGATGCGATCACCGCAGGCGGCGTGAGCCAGGTGCTCTCGATCGGCTCGAGGCTCGTGGCCACACTCCCTGCGGCGATGGAGGCTATCTCTCCAAGCAGCGACTCGGCAAGGACTTCGCCCCGAACAGCCGACTCGGGTTCGCCGAATCGCTCGACGGCAAGTTCCGCACACAGGTCCGCCGGCGCCGCCACACACATCACGCCCGCAACGCCGCCCCTCATCCCAACGCTCGCAAGCAGGCAGGGAGCAGTGCAGTGGAACGCACGCTGCTCGACCCGCGCGCGTCCATGCGAGCGGGTGAACCCGTCGAGAATCTCGTCGACTGCCGTCTCCAAGACCGGGACGACAGCGGAACTAGACACCACCGGCATAGCGCTCCCCTCGCTGCCGTGATACCTCCCGAAGCTAAAGGTATCTGAATCTGTGTGTACTGACAACGCGCGGTAGTGTGCCCCGGTTACGGCCGAACCGATCGCCACTGAGGAGTACCGACCGCCACACACGTGTCCCGGGTCGCGGCCTGATGCGACGCCGCGGAGAATCAGACGACCGGGCCGGGTATGCGTGTCCTGCTCGAAGGACGAGGGAGTACGATGATGGGCGCGGGTGCGCTCAGTACACTTCGGGCACGTAGGTCTGTGAGTCGATGGGCGGACGCACGTAGCCGATGTCCGAAGCCTTCCGGGGCGGAAGATCGAACGGCTCGGGCAGCACGTTCTCATACGGTATCTGCGTCAGGAGGTGGTGGATGCAGTTGAGGCGTGCGCGTTTCTTCACGTCGCCCTCCACGACCCACCACGGCGACTCCTTGGTGTCCGTGTACTTGAACATCTCGTCCTTGGCGCGGGAGAACTCCTCCCAGCGGTCGCGCCCGTCAAGATCGATCTTGGAGAACTTCCAGCTCTTCATCGGGTCGTTGATGCGGTCCTGGAAGCGGCGGTCCTGCTCCTCGTCGGAGATCGAGAGCCAGTACTTCACCAGGATGATCCCGCTGCGCTTGAGCATGCGCTCGAAGTCGGGGCAGTCGCGGAAGAACTCCCGTACCTGTTCCTCGGTGGCCCAACCCATGACCCGCTCGATCACGGCACGGTTGTACCAGGAACGGTCGAACAGCACGATCTCTCCGGCCGCCGGCAGTTGCGCCACGTAACGCTGGAAGTACCACTGCGTGGACTCACGGTCGGTCGGCACCGGTAGCGCGACCACGCGGCAGATGCGGGGATTGAGCGCTTCGGTGATGCGTTTGATCACGCCGCCCTTGCCCGCGGCGTCCCGGCCCTCGAACACCACGACCACGCGCAGTCCTTCGCGCTTCACCCACTCCTGCAACTTCACCAGCTCAAGCTGCAACTTCGCGAGCTCGCGTTCGTAGGTCTCCTTGTCGATCTTCCTGGGCTTGGGACCGTCGGGGTCATCGGCGTACGCTCGGTACACCTCCGTGTCGGTCCGGCTCTTCTTGCCGTCGTGCTTGCCCATCGTCGCCCCCTACTTCTTCCCGGCCTTGCGCTTCTGGGGAGTACCCTTACGCTTCCGCTTCGGCACCATGCTCTTGCGCATGCCGAGGAGAACCTCCTGCGCGCGCACGGGCGTCGCGCCCTCGGCGGGAGACACGCGCACGTAGCTGCCATCGGACTGCATGACGCGCTGCGCGGTGTTGTCGGCCAGATACGTGCCGAGGATCTCCTCGCGCAACCGCTTCACGAGCTTCGGGTCGCGTACCGGCGCCAGGACCTCCACACGGCGGTCGAGGTTGCGCGGCATGAGGTCGGCGCTGCCGATGTACACCTCGGCATCGCCCGCGTTGCCGAACCAGTAGACGCGGCTGTGCTCGAGGAACCGCCCGACGATGCTGGTGACCCGGATGTTCTCGCTCACGCCGGGGACTCCGGGGCGCAGACAACACACGCCTCGCACGAGCAGCTCGACCGCCACGCCCGCCTGGGACGCCTCGTACAGGAGCGCGATCATCTTCTGGTCCACGAGCGAGTTCATCTTGAAGATGATCTCGCCGCGTCCCCCGGCCTTCGCGTGCTCGATCTCCCGGCGGATGCGCGCCGCAATGCCTTCGCGCAACTCCACGGGCGCGACCAGGAAGCGATGGTAGTCGTTCTTGCGAACGTACCCGGTGACGAGATTGAACAGCGCGGAGGCGTCCTCGCCCATCCGGTCATCGCAGGTAAGCAGGCCGAGGTCGGTGTAGAGCTTGGCGGTGACCGGGTTGTAGTTGCCGGTGCCGATGTGTACGTACCGGCGGATCCGCCCGGCCTCACGCCGTACCACGAGGGCGACCTTGCTGTGTGTCTTGAGCCCCACGAGGCCGTATACCACATGCACTCCGGCCGCCTCGAGAGCGCGCGCCCACTCGATGTTGCTCTCCTCATCGAAACGTGCCTTGAGCTCCACGAGGCAGGCGACCTCCTTGCCCGCGAGGGCGGCGTCCATGAGCGCCTCGACGATCGGCGAGTTCTTGCCCACCCGGTAGAGCGTGGTCTTGATCGCCAGCACGTCCGGGTCGTGCGCCGCCTGCCTGATGAGCGCCACCACCGGCTCGAACGACTCGTAGGGATGGTGCAGCAGGATGTCGTGCTCGCGGATGGTGGTGAAGATGTCCACCTCGGCGCCAGTCTCGACCGGCACGGTGAGCGCCGGCACGAACGGCGGGTACTTGAGATCGGGCCGGTCGATCGCCGAGAGACCGAAGAGCTCGCTCATACCGAGCGGCGGGGTGATCGTGATCACGTCGGCAGGGTCCATATCGAGGTTCTCAACGAGGATGTCGCGGATGTTCTCGGGCATGGTCGGTTCCACGGTCATGCGCACGACTGAGCCGAACCGGCGCTGCCTGACGCCCTGCTCGATGGTGGAGAGCAGATCGTCGGCCTCAAGCTCCTGGATGACCATCTCGGCGTCACGGGTGATCCTGAATGGATGTGCCGCGACCACGTCGTAGCCCGGGAACAGGGCGCCGGCGTGAGCAATCAGCAGCTGCTCGAGCCACACGAAGGCGTGCTCACGCGACTCGCCGCCCCCGGGCGTGACCGGGATGAAGCGCGGCAGCGCCTTGGGCACCTTCACGCGCGCGAACCGCTCCTCGCCGTCGGGGCCCTTCACCACGATGGCGATGTTCATGCTGAGGTTGGAGATGTGCGGGAACGGCCGCCCGGGATCGAACGCAAGCGGCGTGAGAACGGGGAAGACGTCGGATGAGTAGTAGGCGTCGGCGATGGCGCGCTGGGCGTCGTCGAGCTCGGCGTAGTCGAGCAGCCTGATTCCCGCGGCCGCAAGCCCCGCCCTGAGGTCCACGAAGCACTCGCGAGCCGCCGCCAGCATCTCGGGCACGCGTTCGCGTACCGCCGCGAGCTGCTCTGCCGCCGTGAGGCCGTCGTCGGACAGTCCGCCCACCTCCGCGGCGATCTGCTGCTTGAGTCCGGCGACGCGCACCATGTAGAACTCGGACAGGTTGGAGCTGAAGATCGCGAGGTACTTGGCCCGCTCGAGCAGCGGGTTGGTGGCGTCCTGCGCCTCCTCCAGCACCCGCTCCTGGAAGCGAAGGAGCGCGAGCTCACGGTTGAGATACAGCGCCGCGTCGTCCAGTGCGAGCGTCGTGTCCTCCGTCATGGGTATCCCCTCATCCGCGCTGGCAGCACCTATGTCCAGTGTACCCGTTGTGCGTCACACGACCGGGGGTGTTCTCACGGCGCGGATCCGGCTACCGATCATCCGGCCCGGCCTCGATCGAGACCTTCACGCCCCAGACCGACTCGGCCAAGTCGACCTTTCGAAGCGCCCCCTCGCGCTCGATGTCGAGGGGCGGACGGCCATCGATACCCAGAACCAGCCGCTCGCCATCGCACAACGCTCGCACGGACCTCACCCGCTGGCCCTGTGAGCGGTCGAGGCCATCCGCGATCCGGAGGAGCGCCGCCAGCCGTGAGATCAGCGCGCGTGCGTCGTCGTCAAGCCCCTCGATCGCTTCGTGCCTTGCCTTCGGCAGTGATCCCTTGTGATAGCGCGCGATGGCCGCGATCAGACGCGTCTCGGCCGCCGTGAACCCGGGAATCTCGGCGTGCGAGATCAGATGGTGACTGTGTTTGTGGTGCGCCTCGTACGCCACATGATGGCCCACGTCGTGCAGCAGTGCGGCCGCCTCCAGCAGCGGCCGGTCCGCGGGAGCAAGGTCGAAGGCGGGAGCAAGCGCGTCGAACAGCTGCATGGCCAACGAGCGGACGTGCTCGGCGTGCGCTGTGTCGTAGCGGTACCGCGCGCCCAACTCCCTCACCGAACGCATCCGGTCGGTGCTGGGGAGCAGCCCCCGCTCCCGTTCGATCACCTCGAGCACGATCCCCTCGCGCATCCCGCGAGCGTTCACCAGCACACCGTCCGCGCGCAGCCACCGCACGACCTCGTCGAGCACGACCGCTCCGGGGACGATGAGGTCGACCCTGCTCGTCGAGAGACCCTTCATGCGCTCGCGATCGTCCGCCGAGCTTCGCACGAGGAGCGCTCTAAGCTCCGCCAGATCGCCGGCCGGAATGCGGGAGCCGTGCACGCTCTGCCCCGCTGTCCCCCGACGCGCGGCCAGCATCGACGCTAGCGTGGTGACGGTGCCCCCGGAACCGGCGAGCACCCCGGGGGTCCGCGTGTCTTCTAGCGACGCCGCGAGCGTCTCGCGGACGTGAGCGGTCAGTCGGCGCTCCGCGTCCGCCGATAACGGTTCCTCTCCACCGAACCTGTCGGCGAGCACCACCGCGCCCAGCGGCATCGAGACGACACCGCTCACCGCCGCGCCCGTGCCCCGTGCGATCTCGACCGAGCCGCCGCCGATGTCCACCACGGCCACATCACCGGAAAGCGCCAGGCCGTCCACCGCGGAGAGCAGCGCGAGACGCCCTTCATGCGCTCCGTCGATGACCTCGATCTCGAGCCCCACCTCGCGGCGCACACGCTGAACGAACGCGGCTCCGTTCGTCGCCTGGCGGACGGCCGCGGTGGCCACCGCGCGCACGTGCGTGACCTCGCGCTCGCGCGCAAGCCGCATCATCCTGTCGAGCGCACGTACCGCCGCATCCATGGCGTCCTGTGCCAGGCACCCGCTCTCGAGCACGCCGTGTCCGAGGCGCGCGTACGCCTTCTCCTCACCCCGGACGATCCGCCTGCCGGCCACGGGCACATCCACGATGGTGAGCCGGATCGAGTTCGAGCCGATGTCGATGGCCGCTATGCGCACTCGGAACCACCAGCTTCGGCGAGTGGCGCGAGCAGTGCGATCCGCAGCTCACGTGCCGGTCGCTCGAGGACCAGCTGCGCGAAGCGCTCCCTGGCGGCCACCTCCACCGGCAGGAGAGCCGCACGAACCGCGTCGAGATCGGCCCTCCGCACGCCGGCGCGCGCCGCCGAGCCGTCGGCGTACCGCCCCTCTATGGTTGCCGAGAAGACCTGCACATCATGCAGTTCGCCGAGTGCGTCCTGGTATGCGCTCAGCACGCCGTACAACTCATCGAACTCCGCACCGTAGCACGGCCTGAATACCTCCGCCGCATAGCGGAGGCGTTTGTACGCGATGCGCAGCGCGTGATGCTGCTCGTCGTCCCCGCCGGCCATGGCTCGCTCCTGGCCGGCCACCACTTCGTTCGCGCGTGCTTCGATCGCGCCCCGTGCGAGCCAGCGCACTGGCCGCCGCGCGGCCTCGCCCTCGCGCGTGCGCGCAACGGCGCGCTCGAACGCGCTCCGGTCCCGCGAGATAGCGACCCCGGACAGGCCGTCGCTCAGGGGCTCGAGATCCCGCTCCCGCATCCCCAGGCTGTGGCCGACAAGGAAGGCGGCCGCCCGGCGCCCTCCCCCCGCCAGATCAGGGCCGAGACTGGTGATCGCCTCGATGAACACATCGGCGTCCCGGACGGGGCCGAGGGAGCGCGTGATCGATCGAACCCGGCCCTTCCATGGCTCGAGCGTGCGACGACGATACACTGGCGCAAGCAGACGCATGGCCTCCCGGGTGCGCCGCGAGGCGACCCGCATATCATGCACCGATTCCACGTCGGCATGCGCGAGGACCGCCTGCTCGAGCTCGAACAGTGGAGCCGCCTTCGCGCGCAGGATCAGCGGAGCGGCCTCACCCAGTAGTGTCGCAGCGCCCACCCCCTGCACCTCGAACCGTGCCCCCATGTGCGCTCCCCTGACGATATCGGGCCGTGTGTCCCAGTGTACTCGAGGCGGAGTGCGGGATATCGGACTCCGGCGGGAACCGTCTGTCATGACTGGAGCCCGTCCACCAGATGTGTCCACCAACGGTATCCAGCGCGATAGACTGCGTGTCGATACCATCACCACGGCAACCCTCATCGCAAGGAGCACCCCGTGACACGCTTCGAGTGGACGTCCGACCTTGTGACCGGCAACGAGTCGATCGACTCACAGCATCGCACCCTGTTCACGTGCGCGAATCAGCTCCTCGACAAGGTCGAGGCCACAGAGCCCGACGCCGATGACGCCAGCGACTGCGTGTGGCGTCTCACCGACTACGTAATGCAGCACTTTTCCGACGAGCAGGAGCTGATGGAGTCCGTTCACTACCCCGAGCGCGGCATCCACGCGGGGATGCACGATCAGCTGACCGGAGAGACGATGCGCCTGACCGCCCGTGTGATGCGAGGAGAGATGGTCGCAGCGGCTGAGATCGGCAAACTCGTCACTCATTGGATGCGCGATCACATCCTGGGGGCGGACAAGGACTTCGTGACGTACCTGACAAAGCACCGCGACCAGAGCTGAGTTGCGGAATCGGGTGCGAGACGTGCTGCCCAAGGGGTACGAACTGATTGTCGACCGTGATCGCGTGTCACCGGAAAGGCCTGTCATGACCTGTTACCTGAAACACCTTGGATGGCTGTTCAGGGTGCTGGAGCTCGACAACGACGCGGGGAACCGGCACCGCATCGACCGGGGTATCAAAGATGCGCTGGGGTTGCCGCACGACGCCCCCTGCGAAGATGTGGAAGCATACCTGGCGGCACTCTCGGGCGAGGAGCGTTTCGAGCTGATCGACACGCTTGAGCGAGTGCTCGCCGGCTGATCGTTCCGGTGCTCGCGACAGTCAGGAACGCACGAAGGGCCGCCCGAGCAGGCGGCCCTTCGTCGTATGCACGCTGGTTCGCGATTACGCGGCGCCCCAGCCACCGTCAACAGCGATGTTGGCGCCGTTGACCATCGATGACT